>CAYYSX010000296.1:0-7325 GCA_964474315.1 uncultured Verrucomicrobiota bacterium
GTTGGAGGCCTGGCCGGAATGGGAATTTGTCTCCGCCGTTGGTCCCGTGCTCACCCTGGTGACTCTTCCCGGCTCACAGGAGCGCCAGGTGACCAAGCCGGGGCATCTCAGTTACGAATATTCCTACCGGTGCGACCCCGAGACCCGCGGCAGGCGGTTCGAGGTTGAGGTAGTCCTGGAGGATGTCGCGACACACCGCCGGTTCGTCATTCCGGTCGAGCTTCGGATCGCCGGCGGCTTGATTGGAAACGGTACCGAGTCAGTGGCGTTACCACCGGACTTGCCGCGTGCGACGTACCGCATTTTCCACCGTGTGCTGGAGAACGGGCAACCCGTAGGCAGCGGGCATGGCATTGAGCTGGAATTGCCACTGTCACCACGTTGAGGGAACGCGGCAGTTCGCAGTGAGGGGTCGATCATCCAGCAACGCGACCGGAGCGGGTGGGCGTGAGTTTCTCGACGCTACCCGGTCAGAGTCCGTCCTGCGGGCGGGGACGGCGCCGGCGCGCCATCCCTACCCTTGGGCCGCGTTGCCGTGCCATCGTCGAATCGGGATGGATCAGGGCGTTGCCGGTGCCGGAGCGGTCCAGACCTCAATGGCGGTCCGCACGTTGGGCGGGACGTTCACCGACACGATGCCGCGCACCGGATTCTCGGTTCGGTTGTCGAGTAGCAGGGGGTATTCGAGGGCGGCACCCGCTTCGGGAACCAACCTCACCCGAATGGGGACCAGGGCCTGGAAGTCGCGCGCTTGCACCTCGATCTCCTGATTGGCCGGGCTGCCGAAGGGAAGTTCGAGATAGATCGGCCCGGAATCCGCGGCGATTTCCTGGTCGGCCGCCCGCACTAAGTCGATCCGGGGGAGGACCGGCGGCGCGAGCGTCATAAAGGCCCCCACACTAACGGCGGCATTGGGGCGATACTGGAAGTCGAGCTGGGTGCGGTCCATCGAGTCAATGCGGATGCGGCCGTGGTAGGCGCCATTGTTATCGAGGCTGCGGACAGACAACACCGAAGTGGAGAAGGAGGTGCCAATCACCTTCGGAGCCACGAGCCGGATGGCGCCGCCGCTACCGGCCGAGCGGACTGAGCCTATGCCATTATACGCACCTTCGGCGAGAATCTGGCCCTCGACGCGAATCAAGGTCGAAGAAGCGATCAAAAGGGCGCCACCGCCACCGCCACCGCCGCCTTCGCTGGGGCTCCCTCCGCCTCCGGAACCTCCGATCAGGGGCAGGAGCAGGGCATTGCCATAGGGCTGAGCCAGGTCGTCTGGGGCATTGATCGGGCGGGACGCGAAGACGGCGTGGCGCAGTTCGCTGTTGAGATTGGTGGGGCCGCCCCCCGGGCCCGAGCCGGAACTGGGGGGCAAATCGGCCCGGCCCGGATATCCACCCGCGAACCCGCCGGGCCCGCCGAAGCCGCCTCGCAGCGCAGTGCCGTTGTCGCCATTGAGATTGATGATGCCGCTGATCACGACGTCCCCCGTCGCGAGCAGTCGAACGGGGGTGTTCCGAGCGTTGGGCGTGAACCGCAAGGTGGCGCCATTGGCGATCGTGATCGTCGTACAATGGAAGCGACCGTCCGGCGGCATTTCGAGCGTCGTGTCGGCGGTGATGTGGAGAGGACCATAGGAACCGTTGCTACCCGAAACGAAGCTCTGGGCCGACGCGTTCAGGGCTAAACTGGCCGACAACAGAAGACCGCCGACCGAGGAAGGAAGCCGGCGGAGTGAGGCGTACCGAACCCGCTGACTTCGGCGTCGGGGGGAGGCCAGCAGCGAGCAGAGGAGAGGATGAAGGTTCATAATTCGTTGAGTTCGAGCGTCAGCGGTGGTTGACCTTGAGAGGTTCCATAGGGGATTTCCGCAGAGGGGTCCGCGGTCAGACGGACGACTCCGATGTGCGGTGGCTGGCCTTGAGAAGTTCCATAGGGGATTTCCGCGGAGGGGTCCGCGGTCAGACGGACGATTCCGAGGGGTTGCGGCGAGGCAAATTGACCGGCGCCTGAGCCCCAGTCGGGCCGGGCCAGGGCCGTGGTCGGGGGCGTTCCCGTGAAGATCCAGGGCCGGCTGCGCGGATCGGTGGGCCGGCTGCCCAGCGTGATTTCGGCTTCGTCATTCCAGCCGTCCCCATCCGTGTCCGCCAGAGTGGGATCGGTGCCCAGAAGCAGTTCCTGACGGAGCGTCAGGGCGTCGCCGTCGGAATCCCGTTCGGCGTCGTTGCGACCGTCACCGAACGTGTCGGCCTTCGTGGGATCGGTGCCGGCAATGAGTTCGAACAAAGTGGTCAGCCCGTCGCCGTCCGGATCTTCGTCGCCGTCCGGAATGCCATTGCCATTCGTGTCGGCTTGCAGGGGATCGGTGCCGGACATGGTGGTTTCCCAGATATCCGGCAATCCATCGCGGTCGGTGTCCGTCATATCGGCCGGGCCGGCCACGCGGAAAACGGGCGCAAACAGATCGGTGACGAGATGTCCGGCGTGATCGGCGAGAGTGGGGCTGATCTCGATGCGATAGCGTCCGGGAAGAAGCGGAGCGGCCAGAGAAACCACCAGGGCGTGATTGGCCTGTTGAATGGTCTGCGTCGCGGAGGCGGGCAGGGTGTCGTCGGGCGTGTCGAACAAACCGTCGGCTCCGGCCCCTCGCACGATCACGCGGTCGTTTGCCACGGTGGCGGGATCCAGGCGCTCGCTGAACAGAGCCACGATCTCATGCAACGCCCCGACGGCAGCCCCGAAGGCGGGCGAAGTCCGGACAAGTCGCGGAGCCGTGGTATCCGGAAGCACCGTGAGACTGAGGGGGGCGGAGAGCGTGGCGTTGCCGCCGACATCCACCGCGCGCGCCGTGACCACCAAGGGAGTGCCGGTGGCCGGGGCACGGAAGCGATGGGCAAACGGGAACGTGGGGTCGGTATGGATCCGGTCGTCGTTGACGAGGAATTCGACCTCCCGCACGGCGACATTGTCCGCGGCATCGGCGACCAGCTCGATCCATTGATCCGGCTCGGTGGTGGTGCCACCGGAGGCCAGCCGGACGGTTACGGTGGGGGGAATACCCGTTCGGTCCGGAGGATTGATGTTCAATACCTGCAGTCCGGATTGATGATCGGCAACCTGAATGAAGCCCTGCCGGCTCATGACTGCCCGCGCGGCGCCCGGCGTGGGGAAGGTCGCGATGAACCCGTCCGAACCCGCCGGCGGATCCAGCGTGTAGAGGTTGGCGTGATCCTCGGAGGGATTGAGACCCAGATTCACCCCCACCGCGGCGACCCCGCGGGTGCCGTCGGGAGTGATGAGATGTTTCCAGTCGATTTGACCGGTCTCAACCCGGCGGACCAGCGTGGGGACCTGATCTGTCAGTGCGAAGACATTGTAGCCGCCGCGATGAGTGGCGAAGACCCGGCTTCCGTCGGTGAACAACCGGTTGCGGCCGGAAGAAGGATCCATGGCCAGCCCGGGGTTTTGAACGGATCCTCGTCGGTGGAGGAAGACCTCGTCCCAGTCAAAAAGGTGGAGCGTACCATCGGCCAACGCCACCACCCGGCGACCGACGACGACGACGACGTCATCGACCTTCCGCGCCGCCACCTGCACCAGGTCCAGGACCATACCCACCTCGAGGTCCACCGCGACCAACCGGCCGGTGTCGAGTCCAGCGAAGGCGATGGGGTAGGCCACCGCGACGCTCCAGACCGGCGCGCCCACGCTAATCCGCCACCGGGGTTCGGACAGTTCATCCGCGGGCCGGCTGAGATCGAGCACGGTCAATATCCCGCGACTGTCACCCCCGACAGCGACCTGGCCATCCACCGCCACCGCCTGGGCGGAGCCGGGCGTGGGCACGACGGCGGTGCGCTCCAGGTCCAGACCATTGACCGCCATCACGACCAGACCGCCCTGGGAGTCTGCCACCACGGTGAAGCGCTCATGAGCCGCCAGGTCGGCGGCGGCGCCATCCGTGTCCAGCGCGGCGATGACGCCCATGGGCAATGGCGCGGTGTCGCCGGCCGGATCGGTGCCGAGGCTCACTTCGAGGCCATCGGGTACACCGTCCCCGTCGGTGTCCGCTTGCAACGGGTCCGTGCCGTAAAGCACCTCCACTTCGTCGGGCAATCCGTCCCCGTCGGTGTCCGGCAGGTCATCCACCCCCACGAAACGCAGGGTGTAGGGAGCCCACGGGGGAACGTTCCCACAGGCGGCGGCCGAGTCACAGGTGAGGTGATGATCCTGCGGCGGTGCTCCGAGCCATTGGGTCGGGGGAAGCGAGAAGGCGAACGCGGGATCCAGTTCGGCGGTGGTCCATTCCATACTTCCCAGGAGGCCGGATTCCGGGTCGAACCAGGAGAGCGTTCCGGTTTGGCCCAAGGGGACCATGCGCTCGAACTTGGACGCGAAGAGGCCCCGTTCCTCGATCTGGCTGCCGCCGCGCTGATACTGGAG
The DNA here is from genome assembly GCA_964474315.1 of uncultured Verrucomicrobiota bacterium. Taxonomy (GTDB): domain Bacteria; phylum Verrucomicrobiota; class Verrucomicrobiia; order Limisphaerales; family UBA9464; genus UBA9464. The sequence goes on from CAYYSX010000296.1 coordinate 4,441, forward strand.
GTAATACTGCTTTCCCAGGTGGACCCCGCTGCCGACCAGCACCTTGCTGAACATCTGCTGGTCGCCCAGGGCCTGCTCGAACGCTTCGACGACGGGGAGGAACTTCACCGCGTCAATCCGATCGGCGTCCGCCAGGACCAGGAGTTCCTCGAGTTCCGCCAGGGCGGCATCGATCAACTGGCCTACCTCCGGATCGTAGGGCAGGACCTCGTTACTGCTGGCGGGCCGCACGCCGCCGCGCAGGGACGCTCCCTGGCCCGTGTCCCCGATCCGCGACTCCAGCGCGTCAATCGCGATGTCCAGGGCCAGGGTAACCGCCCCGAGTTTATTCAGCGTACCATTGTTGAAATCCTGGAACTTCTTGGTCAGGTCCGCCGAGATGTTGAGGAACGGTTGAAGGTTGCTGCACAACACACGGATCATGGTGGAGAGACAGGAGCCCGAGTCGCAGCCGATGTCGGTGAGCGTCTTGGTGAGGCTGGCGGCGCACGCCGCGGCATCGACCGCCTTACTCAGCGGATTCAGTCTGACCCAAAGCTGCACCGTGGCTTCGATGCTGGCCTTGATCGCCTTGATGCTGGTCAGGACGGAGGCGGCCTGCGCGGGAGTCAGATTGCCACTGCGGTAGAGCTGTTGCAGAACACTCCAATTGTTTTTGAGGGTGACGACGGTGTTTATGAAGTTGATCACCACCGAGACCGCTCGTCCCAACCCGGAGAGGTCCTTGATACACCCCGCCGCGTCCCGGGTTAATCTGATGGCATTCGCCACCGTGAGCGGATTCGCCGAACAACCAGCCCGCTGCGCAATCGGGGCGGTGGGGCTGGTGCCGTGCCACCCGGGTTGCCGGACGCCCACCCCGGGATCAGTCTCCGCAAACCGGCCGTCCGGGCTGATGGTCATTCCGCCCTGCGGTTCCCAGCGACCGACGTCGTGATCGAAACTCCAGAGAACGGTTTTCGCCCCGGGCGGCAGGGTCTCGCCGGTCAAGGGATCGGGTCGATTGGGGAACCGGACGGGGACCGGGCGGTCGAAGTTCAGCGGACCATCGGTCTGGATGGTGATGACCAGCGGGAGTTCGAGACCGACCGGCAGGGGTTCGGGCAGGCGATCCGGCGGCACCGGAGCGATGCCTACCCGTCCGCCTCGCGCGCCGCTGTCCGCGAACAGGGCATTGGCCGGAACGGTAACGGTCACGCCGGCGAGATCGGGATGCTGCGAGAGAACTTCCGGAGGAAAGGTGATTTCGGTATCGGAGGTGGCGCTGACCGGTTGCAGAGTGCCGGAGGCGATGCGCGGCAGGTAAATGATCCCCGTGCCACCCGCCAGGTTGTTGGTCTGGCCCGGTTGAGCTTCCCACGCCTTGCCCACAAAGGGATAGTATTCCCCACTCGGCCAGGTGCTGCCCACGGCGTTCCGACCATCCACCTGCACGAAGAATCGCCCGGATGGCGCGGGGTCGAGCCGGAATCGCCCGGTGGCGTCAGTCGTCGTCCGCAGCGATTGTTCCGCTCCGTCCACCGTGATGATCACCCCCGTCAATGGGCGGTTGACGAAACCACCCGCACCGTCCGGTTGAGGTTCGCTGTCGAACACCTGACCCACCACCGCGGTACCCACCACGGGCGTGGCCCCGAACGTGGTGTAGCCAAACTCCAGTCGCCCACCCGGCAGGCCGTCACCCTCCGCGTCCAATTCGCGTCCCAAGGCGTCACGAATTCCGGTGCCGTCAAAGACCACCCGGATCCGCGCCCCGGGCGGCATGGGCTCGAGGGGAAACAGCCAGACCCGGCGCCGGTCGGAGGAAAGTTCGCCCCGCGTCAGGATGCGCCGTCCGCCAAATTCGGCGAAGAACTGTCCCGGGGTCAGTTGGGTCTCGGCGGAGAGCGGTTGGTCGAATTCGATCATGATCTCGCGCTGGACGCTCACCCCGATTTCGTCGGCGTCCGGTGCAGTGATGACCTGAATCCGTGGCCGGTCCGCCGCATTCGTCGGGTCGGTCCCGCGCCGGGCTTCCTCGAGATTGTCGAAGCCGTCCTGGTCGAAATCCCCGGCCGCATCGGTGGGATCCAGGGGATCGAAAGCTGGGGAGTAGGTCAGTTCGAAAAGGTCGTTGAGACCATCCCGATCCAGGTCCAGAGGCGCTTCCCAAGGCACCGCCTCCACCTGATAGAAGCGCTGTCCAAGCGGCCCCGTTCCCGGATCGCGAAGGACGGTGCGTCCCGACTGCCCCAACACGGCCGCCACCGGCTCGAGGATGCTGTCGGGTGTCTCTCCCCGGCGGAAAACCAGATAGGTGGAGGGCGGCGGTGAATCGATCTCCACCTCGAAGCCCTGGTCAGTACGCAAGCGCGGTCCCATCAGCTCAAACGCCTGGATCGGTGCTTCCAATGCCCCGGCAGCGGCCAGTGCCGCAACGGTTCGCCAGGGTTTAGACAGGCTCATGATGGTCTTGGGACATGACGTTTCATGATCGGTGGACTGAAATGGGGACACACGCCCTCCCTTCGTCACTGCAAGGATGGGGCGGCTATTCCGGGGACGTTACCGTCAGGATTTTGCCGGTTCAATCTTCAATGACGCAGGAGCGAGAACAGGGGCGCATCTTGACCCTGTCCTTAACGGGAGCGTGCTGAGGACCGGGGACAGGAAAGCTCCAAGTTCAAAGCTCCAAGCTCCAAAGAAGTTCCAAAGACCCAAGCTCCAGACACCTGAGTTCCGCTCGAACCGTCCTTGGGATCGAGGTTTTTGGGCTTGATCCTCGGCCTTAAGGACAATTTCAAGATGCGCCGACAGAACGGAAGGCAAGGGAAGTTCTCTCTCGTCGCGCCTCACGCCTCACGCCTCACGCCTCACGCCTCACGCCTCACGCCTCACGCCTCACG
>CAYYSX010000297.1:0-7311 GCA_964474315.1 uncultured Verrucomicrobiota bacterium
TTCTGCGCGTCGGTGGCCGCGCCCACCACCACGCCCGACGCATTGATCGCCAGGCCGGCGCCGGTCGTGCCGCCGAGGTTTTTCAGGAGGTAGGCCCGGGCGGCGCTGCCATAGCCGGAGTAGAGGAAACCGCTGCTGTTGGTGGGAGTGGTCGTGCTGGCGACATAGCCGGCGAGCTGGCCCGACGCATTGAGCGCGGTGGCGTAGGAGGATGGTTGCTGCGTGGCGGCGCCGGCATTGACGACTGCATACGCGAGCCGTGGATTGACCTGGACGCGGAAATGGGTGGAGACGGTCTGGTCGCCGTTGGTGACATCGATCTCGACCGTGGCGATGCCGACTTCGCCATCGACCGGATCGAGCGTGACCGTGCGATTGGTCCCGGTCCCGCCGAAGACGATCCGCTCGGGAGGCAACAACCCGGGGTTCGACGAACGCGCGGTGAACTGCAAGCGGGAGCCGTCGGGGACGTCTTCGTCCGTGGCCCCAAACCGAATCAACAACGGGGGATCCTCCTCCTCGAGCTCCTGATCACGAATGCTGCTGAGGGTCGGAGGAATCGGGATGAAGGTGACGTCCACGAGCAGGACGGCTTCCGCGGACACCAGCCCGTTGGCCGACACCGTGTACCGGAGGCGATCGGCTCCATGGAATCCCGGGAGCGGGGTATAAGTGTAACGGCCGGGCACCAGGGGATCGGCCACCAGACTTCCGTTCTTCGGCGGGCCGGTGATCTGATACGTGAGCGGTTGGCGGCCGAACGAAAACCCGGGCAGGAACACGCTCTGGCCCGGGCTGTTCCGCGGCACCGTCAGGTTGGCGAAGTTGGTCGGGGGCGTCGTGATCCAGGCGGCCGGATCCAGAATCGTCGCGTCGAAGGACACGCCATTCACCTTGGGCTTCGAGGTGTCGTACACCCCCAGGCCGTTGCCTTCGTCGAAGCGATAGTAAACGAGCAGATCGTCCTCCGTCCCGACCAGCGGTGAGCCCATCGTGCCCAGGATCTCCTCGCGGCTGCGCGCGCGGGTCCAAAGTCGAAACTCATCCAGGGCGCCCTCGAAGAAGCCGGAGGTGCCTCCCACGGAGCCGACAAAGAGCCGGCCCTCCCCGAGGGTCGCCCCCGGGACCGTGATCGTTCCGAGACTGACGCCGTCGCGAAAGATCTCCCGTTGGCCGGTCGTAGCATCAAAGACCGCCGCGTAATGATGCCATTCCGTGTCGGTGTACGGGGCCTGGGACCGGAGATCCGGATGGGGGAGGCTGTTGGTGATCTGCAACCCGACGAACCCGCCAGGAAACCATCCGAACGACGCGTACGGACGGTTGGTGGAAGGATCCGAAAGAAAGCTGAACAGGGCCTGCAGATTCGTGGAGGCGTTGGACCGTCGAGCCCAGGTCTCGACGGTGAACGACTGCCCCCCCAGATCGAAGGAGACCGCACTCTGAACCCCGCCCGGCTGACCGCCCAGCAACAGGGCGTTTCCGGATCCGGCCACCGGATTCGGGTTGGGGTTGACCACATTCATCTCCACCACCACCGGCAACGCCGACGGCGTTCCCTGCCGGACGGTGAACGCGACGGTATCGACTCCGAAGAAGTTCGAGCTGGGCTGATAGGTGGCGGCCAGCCCCTGGAGGGTCAGCTTGCCCCAATCGGGCTCGACCGACGTCGTGACTTCGATGGGGACGGAAGGCGCGGGACCCAGGGGACGGAGCCGCGAGGCGGGGATCGGTGACTCGACCACGCCTCCCGGGAGAGTCCACTGGACCGAGAGATGCGGCTTCACCGCCCCCATCGTTTGGACCTGGTGCCGGACCTCATAATAATAGAGCTGGCCCGCGGTGAGGGTGACCTGGCCCGTCTGCTGCGCGGGAAACGCATCGAACTGGCGGAAACTGACCCCGGACGCCGGCGACGAGGCGATGAGCGTCTTGCCGTCGGGACTCTCGTCCGGGCTCAGGTACAACTGCGCCTCGTTGACGCTGGCAATGGCGAAGGTATAGACCCCGCTCACTGGAGCCAGCACCTGACCGGCAATGCGCTCGCCGTAATTCGAAGGCCCCCCGGGGAGCACCTCCAAACCCACCGCATTCGGCACCGTCACCTCGGGCGATTCGGGCCAGCCCGGAGCGGCCAGCAGCCCATTGGTCAGGGTGGCACTGTTCGGACCGAAGAAAATCTCGCGCGCCAATCCGACGGTTCCACCCAGGGCGTTGCTCGCGAAGGCGCTGGCCAGGCCGAACGTCACCGGCAGATTTTGTGGCATATCCAACCGCGTCACGAGCGGCGCGCCCGGCACGAAGCTGGGATATCCGACGAGCGGGAGATGAGTTTGATAGACGCTGGAGTCCATCAACCAGACGAATCCGTCGGCGGCCGTGTTTCCACTTCCGCCCGGCCCTCCTTGAAAGGACACGAATCCTTCCTCGCACCGGTAGTAGCGCACCAATCCGGGTGCATCGGAACGAACCGACCGGTTGTACGAGGCCGCGATTTCACTCGCCGTCTTCGCCACGCTCCAAACCCGGACTTCATCGAGGTGGCCGACCCAGTGACGATTCTCCCCGCCGAGAGGCTCGATACCGACACAGGTCGGCCCGGCGGTGACGTTCGGCATCTGGGGAAGCGTCCCGCTCGCCGACAACACTCCATCGACGTACAGCGACACCGCCTGTCCATTCACAACGGCCGCCACATGGTACCAATGGTTCAGAGCCACCTTGGTCGTGGCATTAGTCGGATAGAAATCGTTGCTCCAGTTGGCCAGGGAGGGCGAACCGTCCGACTGGAGTGCCAGGCCCAATCCCGCGCGGGAATCGGGGTGGCCAATCTGGATGATGAAGTTGAGAGAGGGGTTGGGAAGCGCCGTCGGATAGACCCACGCCTCCAACGTCGCGGTTTGCCCCAATCCCGAACCGGGGGTTCCACCCAGGTTGACGGCGTACTGGAACGCACTCGAAGCGGTGTTGAGCGATAGCGCCGAACCGCTCCCCAACACGGTGGGCGGAAAACTGGGAACGTGGACCTGCAACGCCACCGAGGCGGTCGCGTGGTCTCCCAGTCGGTCGGCCACCCGCAAGACGATGGGCTCGGCGGCCTTGCCAACGACTCCCGGACGGGGCGTGAAGACGAGTTTCCATTGGGAGGCATCGGCACCCGGCAGCAGAAAAATAGACCGGGGATCGATGAAATTCGTCGGAAAGCTGTCGATCGAGGTGACCAGGGTGTCCACCGCCCAGGAGCTGGAGGCGATGGAAAAGGGGATGGCCCGCGTGAAGCCTTGCGGTTGGTCGATGTGCAAGTCAGCGTCGGCGACTTGGATACCCGGTGCGACGTTCGGTTGTACCTGATGGACATAAGAGTACCGGCCGATCGGGCCATTTCCGCCCGAGTCGAGGGATAGCGTGACCGTGGTTTCCCCGTGACCGCGCCTCAGAGGAGCCAGCGTGATGGTCCGCTGGGTCGGCGACGTCGCGGTGATGGTCAAATTCGTGCTGTCGAATACCGCGGGATTCGAGCTGACGGCCGTCACCGTGATGCTTTCCGGATGCCCTTCCGCGGTGTCCAATACGATCGCGAAGGAGTCGCCCTGTCCCTCGGATGAGGTGCGCGTGTAGGCGGAACCAGGTGAGGTGACATAAGGGCCGGTGACCGCTGTGATCGAGGGATGCAACAGGCCAATCACCTTGCCGTCATTGAGGACCACTCCGGCGAACCCAAACTGCCAAGTGCCGTCCACCATTTGGTCGTAGCCGGGTAACGGTACATTCGAGACCACCGTGTGTGCTACCGGGTCTCCCTGCGAGGGGGGGTAGACAACGACGGGGAAGTCAACGGTGAGTCCAGCGTCCGGAGAGTACGAGATCTCAAATTGCCCGGCGCCATCTGCACCAACCCAAGCCCAATCCGCGGTGGTGGAGCCCAGAGTCTGGCCTTGCCAGTAAACTGTGATGTCCACCTGGGTGTCGGAGTTCGTGATCTTCAGGTTGTTGACCGCCACCACGAGACCCGTGCCGGGGTCCCTTCCATCATGGGGGGCGCCCAACGGCGTGAAGTAGAATGCGGTACTCCACTGCGCACCCGGGTCATAATAGATGGATGTATAGGAATTCACATCGAAAGAAATCAGCGGCGGCGCCTGGCGGGAGGTGTCGGGGAATTGCCACACAACGTAGCCCTGAGTGCTCCCGAAGAAATTCAAGGCGAACTCGAAACTTGGCGAAGGATAATACACCATGTCGCCGAAAACCACGGCGTTGTTGGTTGGGTTGCTCGGGTCCGAGATGATGATGGCGTCAACGCGCAGTGCGACGCAGAGAGCCGCGGGTGCGAGAACCCATCGCAGTAGCCTGAGCCAAAAATCCTTGAGACTGGTTTTCATGAGGGAAGAGAAAAGCAGGTGGATCAGGGAGCGTTCAGATTTCCCACCTCGGAGATGCGCCGCAGCGACAGCGCCCCCGAAGTGGTCAGGACGCCCTTGTGCAAACCTTCGATGCTTTCCGAATAGGTGCCGGTCACCGAGACATCCCCCTCCCCGCCCGGAGTCGTGTTGGTGCCTCCGAGGGAGAGCTGGATGCTTCGGGTGATGGCCAGGGAACGGTTGGTGCCGTGGTCCGGGTGATAGCGGTGGAGAAAGGGATTCGTCGGCAGATCCGGGGGCAGACTCAGCACGCCGGAGACTTGATTGCTCGGAGCGAAGGTGCCGATCAGGGGAAGTTCGTGCTGTCCCGGGGCCGGAGCGAAGTCGAAGTGCGGTGCCGTCAGACGCCGCCCGGCGAGGCGACCGTAGCGGAGATCCAGTGGGGAGAGCTGTTGCACGAACGCCGGATCGGTGAGCAGGCGGGTCGGTTGGGTGTTGAACCGGGGGAGGGACGAGGGATCGGACGGTCCGGAGACCACATTCGTTGCGGCGTAGATCAGCGTCACATCGCGCAGGAGCCGGACTTGGCCCGTGGAATCCACGTGGAGCAACATCCGGAGCGGAAACGGCTCCATCACGGCGCCGGACCCGGTCGTGTCACCGGAGTCGGTGGTGGGTGCGACATTGGTGATCGAGGCCGTGCCCAGCCATAGCCCGGTGAGACTCGGGGTGACCGCGGCCAGGGTTTTGGTTCCCACGTTGAAGAGCGTTCCTTCCTGGTCGGCGACGGTCAGGAAGGTCTCCTTGGAGGGAGCGGTGCTCGTCTGGGTCGAAAGCGTCGCGATCGAAACCGTCGAGGTCGAAAGCTTTGATCGGTCCACCCCCAGCACCATCTGAAGGCTCGTGGCGGCGGCGACCTGCTGCGTGTAAACGTTCAGCGGTTGCGGCACATTCGTGAGGCCCGGCAGCCGGGGCGGAGACCAGACCAGATGGGAGGGGTTCGTGACGGAGTGTTCGATCCGGATGCTTTTGGGCAGGGCATGACGATTGTGAATCGTCATCGTCACGGTTCGCTCCGTCGCATCGAAGTCCGCGATATCGCCGCTGTTCAACTCCAGGTGAAACGGGGCGACATAGTCCGAGACCCCTCGGGTATGCACCCAATACGCCTCGCCCCGACGCAGGAGGTCGTTCGGGGCGACCTGGGTCCAGCGTCCATCGGGGGAAAGCCGGTAAATGGGCTCCAACCGGTCGCCGGCGGGATCGTAATGAGCCGGCGAAGGACGGAAGAACGTGCGAAACGTGATCGGCACGGACGGATCGACCGGAAATCCGCGTAGATTGAACCGATCCGGGGCCCAGGACACCTTGCGTAGCACCGGTCGGCCCGACACCGACCACGTCACCGGGTTGGGGCCGGCCAGGCGGATCAGGTAGGCCCGCTGAGGCAGGATCGCGCGCAGGTTGGAAACGATGCTTTCGGGCGACCCCGGGGCGAAGAACGACAGCCACTGGGCGCGGTTCCAGCCGGCCTCGCCCGGGTTCTGGATGAAGTCGGTCGCGGACACGCGGTCCGACCAGGTCCATACGCTGTGCAGCGGCAGGCCGGCGAAGACCGAGGCGGGGTTGCGGTCGGGTGGATCCACTTCGATCCAGACCGAGTTCCATCCCGGATGCAGATCGAACGTTTGCGTGAGGGTTTGGGCCCGGGCGCGGTGAGAGAGAACCAGCGCGGTCAGACAGCCGAAGAGCAGAAGGCAGGTGGCTTTCATGGAATGGGCGGTGGGAATCAAGGCGCGGGCAACGTCGGCGGTGGGGAGGCGGAATGACGGGCCGCGACGGCGCGACCGTCGGGCCAAGCCACCTGGGCGAGACGGTCGGGGTGGATCTCCACGGGATGCTGGGCGCGTAACTCCGCGAGTTCCGCTTCCTGGGCCTCCGCCGCACGCGCCCGGGCGAGCTCATACCGGAGACGATCCCGCACCTGATCCAACGGCCGCGGCTGGGCGGGTTGTTGCTCGATCAGCTTGACGAGGTACCAGCCATCCTCGGTGGCAATGGGTTGGCTGACTTCCGCCGGTTGCGTGAGCGCGAAGGCGGCGTCCACCACGGGGCCGGACCAAGCCCGGCTGGCCTGGGCCCGCGTCATCCACCCCACGTCGCCCCCCACGAGCCGGGAGGGACGATGCGCGGAGTGCTTCGCCGCCAGATCGCCGAAGCCCGGAGACTGGCTGGCTTCGGCGACCGCCTGGTCATGGAGCGTCCGGGCTTGAGCTTCGAGAGCGGTGCGGTACGCCGCATCGGCGGGGGCGGGCAGCGGCAGGAAGATGATCGCGAGGTGGCGTCGTTCGGGGGACAGATACTCCTCCCGGTGCGCCTCGTAGTAGCGGGCGAGGTCCTCCTCGGTCAGCGCCGCGGCGGGCTCGCGCGCGGCGAGCCGGGCTTCCTCATAGCGGCTGGCGAGAAACGCGCGCCAGGCGGCCCGCACCTCTTCGCGATCGCCGAAGCCCGTGCGTTGCGCTTCCAAAAAATACAGCTCGCGGCGCAGGAGTACTTCCAGGGCGTTGGTGACGTCGGACCCACCGGGACGGCGGCTCGCCGCGCGCAGGTCCTCATCGGTGATGAACGCTTCCCCCACGCGGGCCACCGCCTCCACCGGCCAGAGCGAGCGCCCGTCCGACACGGGATTGGCGTCACGCGCCGAACGGAGGCCGATCCACCCCACGAAAACGACCGCGTGTGCAACTCCGATGGTCCAGAGCAACCAGGCAAAGATGGATTTCGAGGCAGTCATGGCTGGCGGAACCAATCCCGGGAACCACTCCGCGGCACAGGGCCCGCGGGAATCACCCGGGAACGGTCCAGGCTGCCTTACCGGAAAGGCTCAGAAAGGTTACCGGGACTTTCTTCGGCCGCTGGCTCGTCCGGGTGCCGGACCGAATTCTTCGAG
>CAYYSX010000298.1:0-7292 GCA_964474315.1 uncultured Verrucomicrobiota bacterium
CGACGGAGCCGGCGCGTTGTCCGCAGAAGACAGGCGAACCCCGATCGAAAGCCATCCACGCGCGGTTTCTCACCGGGGCCTCGAACCAAGCGAACTCCGGGACGGCAGATATTGAAGAGTGCGCTTCGTGCCCTCGGCGACTACCGAACCAGTCACCTCGTCAGCGCGGAGATCAGATCGGCCAGGTCCTGGGGGCTCAGGGCGGTCTCGAAGCCTTCCGGCATGAGCGACAGACCGGAACTGGAGAGGTCTTCCAATTCCGCCCGGAGCAGCGTCTCTTCCCGCGCATCGGTGGTGCGGAGGGTGAGGTTGTTCGGCGTTTCGGACGTGATGATGCCACTGACTTCACGACCGCTCCGGGTGACGGCGAGATAGCCGACGTAACGCGCTTCCACCGCCCGATTCGGATCCAGGATGGCTTCGAGCAAGGCGGGCACGGACTTGTTGGCAATCATTCCCAAGTCCGGTCCCACTGGCCGGCCTTCACCCCCTAAACGATGGCAGGTCGCGCAGTGCTGGCGATAAAGCTGAATCCCGTGGTCGGGATCCCCGCTGAGTTGGCTGACGCCGGCATACGATTTCAGCACGTCTTCCCGGTCAGCCGCGACGGCGGAGAAGAGCTGAGCGGCCCGCTCACGAATCGCGGTGTCCGTATGCCTTAAGAGTTTGTCTTGCCAGGCGGCGCCGAGTTGGCGGGCGGGAATGGTTTCGCTTTCCAAACGGTCCAGTAACTCGCGGGTCCATTCCCGTCGTCCCAGCAGCGCCGCGAGCGCTTCTTCACGGAGCGCCGGGCTGTAACCATTCCATCCGGCCAGCAGCGCCTCCGCGGCCGCCGGGTCGTTCAGATGCGCGAGAGTCTGTACCGCGGCTTGTTGCAACGAACCGGAGTGTTCGGGGCGCAACAGCGCCGCCAATTGGCGTACATCATCCCGACGTTGCGGCTCGAAACGGCCCAGCACTTGAATCGCCGCCCGGCGAAGCGACTCCCCGGATGGCTCGCGAGCGGCGAGTTCGCGGGCCTCGGGAAAGAATCGTTCCAGGCGGCGAAGGGCGGATTGCAATGTGGGGCCGGCCTCCGCCGTAAACGTTTCCCAGGTCACGTCCTGCTGCTCCAAGACGTCCAGCATCGCGGCCAACGCCGCCAACTGCCAGGCCGCCGGCGGGCCGGCGGATTCGGTGACTTCATGCAGCGCCGCCGCCAGGGCGTCGTCCGCCTTCAGAGCGGTCGCCAAGCCGATCAATTGCTCCAACAAGGCCCGGTTCGTCTCACTGTGGCGGACCAGCGTGGCGTGTAACATCTCACCGACATACGGGGGCGCGGAACTAAGGATCGCCACTTGCAGATCGGCCTGGTCGAAGTCGCGGGTGGCCAGACGAACCAGCAGCGGCCCGGCCCAAGCCCGCGGCCAGCCGTCCGCGCCGAGGGTGAAGGCTAATTGATAGCGCACGCGCCGATCGGGGTCGTCCGCCAGGGCCTCGAGTTGCGCCGTGAACGGGGCGAGTTCCTTCGCCAACGGTTCCGCCAGGCGCAAGGAATGTTCCCGGACGGAGGGGTGGGAGTCGGTCCACGCCGCCATCACATCCGGTGCCGTCAGCGTTCCCAATCCTTCCAGGGTCCACAGCGCCTGCAGCCGGGTCTTGGGACGCGGGCTGTGGCGGACCAACGCCCGCAATGCGTCGGACACACCGCGCTCGCCGCCGTGGACCAACAGCCGTTGTGCCGTGTCCCGTTGCCAGCCATTCGGACTCTCGAGGGCTGCGACGAGTTGCTCCGGCCGGTAGGAATCCAGGCGCGGCACCGGTTGCAGCATGGCGCCCTGGGGAAAGACTCGGTAGATCCGCCCCCGGTCCGCGCCGGCGCGAAGATCGAGCCGGGGTTTGACGTGGGCGGGAATCCACTCGGGATGTTCCAGGACCTGACGATACATGTCGGCCACGTACAACGCGCCATCCGGCCCGGTCTTGAGCATGATCGGCCGGAACCAGTTGTCGGCGGAGGCCAGGAATTCGGAGTTGGCTTCGGAGGCCGCACGCTGACTGACGAAGCTAACACCGTCCGGAGTGAGCACTTCGCGATGGACGAGATTATGGACCGGATCGCTGATGAAGACGCTGGTGGCAAACTCAGGACCAAACAATTCGTCGCGATAGGGCGTGGGGCTATTGGCGCTGGTGACATGATTGAAGTGGTGATGATCGTTGAATCGCTGCCGGGTACGGCTGGCGGGATACAGGCGGGTCGAATCGGGATAATTGGCCAGCACTCGCTTGAGCGTGGGCACGGCCAGGTGGGGATTACGCGCTAAGTAATGCTCCGGCAGGTGAAAGTGCCAAAGCCAGATGGGATTGCTGTTCCCGAACCAATTGTCCCAATCGTCCCGGTGTCGTCCGAATTGCGTCATGCCCGCGACGGCCTCGAATTCGCCGGTGTCCGGACGGAAGCGAAAGTCCCGCCCGGAGATGTTTACCGGCGCCTGTTCGAGCCGGCGTCGGTAGAGGATCTGTCCGCCGCTGTCGCCATTCGCGCCGTACACCCAGTTGTCCAAACCGTAGTCGAACCCGTTGAGGCGATGCTGTTGGTTGCCTTCGACAAAACCGGTGAATAGCGTTTCCCGACGATCCGCCCGACCATCACCGTCGGTGTCTTCGGCATAGAAGATTTCCGGCGCCGCCGACACCAGCACGCCTTGTCGCCAGGGCATGACTCCCGTGGGGAACCCGATGCCGTCGAGGAACACCGTGGCGCGGTCGTAGCGCCCGTCGCCGTCCAAATCCTCCAGAAACTTGATTCGTCCACCCGGCTGACCCTTTCCATCCAAGCCCATAGGATAATCGCCCATTTCGACCACCCACAGCCGCCCGTCCGCTCCCCAATCGAACGCAATGGGAGTCATCACCAGCGGTTCACTGGCCACCAGCTCCACTTGAAAGCCATCCGCCACTTGTAACGCTTGGAGCGATTCCTCGGGCGACAGGGCCGGCGGCTCATCCGCAGCCAGCAGTTGGCGGAACGTGCGGCGGTCCACGCGGTCTGGCAGATCGGAGGTATCCTCGTTTTGCACCCAGAGCGTGCTCCGGGCAAACCAGACTCCGTTGTTCGGCGCCGGCCCATCGCGGACAATCTTAGGAATATCCAAGCTGGAATGGCCTCGCTGGCCGGCAAAGACCTCATCGTGCCAGCCCACCTGCCACATTAGCCGCGGGTTCGCCTTCGGGACGAAGAGATGCAGAGAAAACTCGCGCTCGTTCGAAAACAACACGTCGTCGTAACCGTCCTCATTGATGTCCACGAAGCGCAGGCCGGCATCCCGTCCTTCCTCGTCCACGAGCGAAGTTCCCGGCGGCAGGGTGAAGGGCAACTTCTTCCACGTCGCCTCCTCCTCCGACCAACCGAAGACCGCGTTCTGCGCGGGATGTCCAAAGATCAGTTCCCCACGGCCGTCGCGATCCACGTCGCGAAATCGCACCCCGCGGTCCACGCCCGGAGAAAAAGCAACCGCCTCGCTGTCCGCCGCCTCCAATCCGCGCAGGAGGTCGGAATCCTCCACCCAGCGAACGCCGTCGAAACGCCAGGCGGCGCGGTTGGCCGGGACGGGACGGAACGCCGTCACGGCGCCGTCCGACCGCACGATTCCGAATTGCAGGTCCGCCGTCTCCGCCGGGAAATCGCCGTCGTGCCAGCGCGCTTGTGCCGGGTCCCAGATTCGCGTCCGGCGAATTCCCGAGTGGCCAATCACCACGTCCATGAATCCGTCGTTATTGAGGTCGAGCAACCTAACGCCTTGGTCGGCGCCGTCCGGACCACGAAGGGGATGCCCGCCCAACAGGTTTCGATCGAGACGTTCCTGAGCTTCACGAAAGCTAAGGAACTTGACCTTGCGCCCATGCTTCTGCACCGCGTAGTCGATCAACTCCACGAACTGTTCGGGGCTGCTCCAACCGTGGGGGTGAAAGACCAGCGTCAGGACCCCTTGCTTCAGCACCGTTAGATCCAGCGCGGTCTTCCAATCGGCCAGAGTCGTCGCATTGGTGGCGCCGTGCAGATTGAACGCCTCCCAGTCGCTGGGCACCGTCGCGGGGAATTCCCAGGCCAGTTTGCCGATCACATAGGGATAGGGGTAGTCCTCAATCGTCGTCACAAAGGACTTCAGGCTTACCCGGGTGGTGCTGTTCGTCTCGGTGGGGAAGTACTTGCGAAACCGTTCCCGGCCATCGGCGTCCACCAACCACTCGCGGCGGAGCGCTGGGTCGTTGGTGGTGGGCAGGTTCATCACCGAGGAGTCCAGCGTCAGGAACTGCCCGGCAGAATTGGTGCGGTTGAAAATCTCCGCGTAAAAGCGCGGGCTGGGACTGTTCATCGAGTCGCAGCACGGCATGCGGAAGGCCAGTGGACGGTTGCCGGGGATCTGGTTCAGCAAATCCACCCCGCCGTGATAGGTGTTCGCTGCCGCCTCGAAGTTGCCCCCGGCCAGGCAGGGGCAGGGATGGGTCAGGGTGTGAATCTCCAGCGATAGTCCTTCGGTCAACCAAGCCGACAACTGTGGATCGTCTGGCGTAACCGCATTGACCATGATGCTGACGGGCGCGCGTCCGTCGATGGCCTGGAGTCGTTCGAGAATCGGCCGCAGAAAGGCCTCGTAACGGGCCGGATCCCTCATGTCGTCGATGGACAGGATCACCACAGCCTCGACCTCCGCCTCGCCGACCCACTGCGGGGTGGTCAAGCGGGGAAAGTGGAGGCCGGGATAAAACGGATCGTTGGCGTCCAGGTAGGCCAGGCGATTGCCGGTGGAGGATAACGGGGAAGAGCCGTCCTCCGCTGCGAGAGGCCCGGTCCAGGCGGCGGCCACCCAAAGTAGCAGGCCCATGAGACCGAGGCGGCAGACGACGGAGCGCATGGCCGTCAACCCTAATGCACTGCTCCAGCAGGGTACATAGCCGATTCCGAGGCCGGGAACCTCGGGGGATCTGGGATTGGTCCTAGCGGCAGGAGCGCGGGCGGCTCGCCCGCCGGGAAGCCCCAAGGGAAGCTCCAAAAGCCAAATCCCAAAGAGGCTCCCAATGCGACTGGGTCGTTTTCCGGAGCCGCAACCCGAGGGACAAGAAAATGAACTGGAGCCCTTTGGGGCGGGACGTGGCTGCGGGTCACCGACCCACGCTCCGCTCCGCGCTACGGGCGCCCAAGCCTCCCCCAGTTCCCCGGTTCGTGGTGCCGCTCGACGGAGAGGGGTGCCACCGAAGCTCTTTCCTCTAACGCCCGCTTCCGGGACGGCTCAGGCGGAAACCGGGAGCTTGGATTTTGGAGCTTTCCCGCCTCCCTTTATTGCAGCTTCTTCTTCGCGTCTTCCGGCACGTTGACCTGCGTGGTGCCCACTTTCTGGATTTCCGTGGTGGTGGTACGCGACGCGTCGAATTCATTCCCGTTGAACTCCATCTTGGCCTCCACTTTCGTCTCTAACTTGCTTAACAGACCGTCCTTGACCCAGAACTTGACCCAGCCTTTCGGATTCTGGGGTTCACCGAACCGAAACTGCTTCCTGACCCCCTCCTCGGTCAGCTCTGCGGAATAAACCTCGCCCTCCTTCTTCAGTTCTTTGACCCCGCCGAGCAGCTCGGGAACTTGGGCCGTGGGCGTCTTGAGGTTCCGCACGATGAATCCCAGGAAGCGGGTTGGCCCCTCGGCGTTCTCCAGTTCGGAAGCCAGCTTCCAGTTGCCCTCCGGGTCGGTGACCACGGCTTGTTCGCCCTTGATCACGACTTCGGTGAGATTGTCGCCGAAGCTCAGGACGACGTCGGTAAACCCGCCTTTCTCCGTCTTGCCGTCGGTGGGACCGGGTTTGAACGGAGCGCTGTCGGGAACCACGACGGTGGTGGTCCAACTGTAGTTGGGCTGATCGGCCAGCTTGGCAGTGGCCGCGCTGACGTCGTCTTTGGGGCCTTCGGCGACCAGGATTCGAGCGGTGGTCAACGAGGCGAGAAGGAGTAACAGGGGGTATTTCATGGAGTTTGAAGGTTAGACTCAGGAGTGAATCACCAAGGAGCCGGGAAACAATCCGAAATGGGTGACCAGAAATGCGACCCCGTGCCGGCCGGGTCGGTTACTGAAAAAACGGGCGAGATGACTCTGGGCGCATCCTGAAATGGTCCTCAAATCCGCGAGCCGAGCCCGAAGAGCGGCCCATCCCCTTACTCAAGCTCCAAGATCCTTCCGGAAGCAGCGCACCACGCCGGCCTCACCAAACCCGAGAGCCTGGTGGACGGCCGCACTGGCTTGGTTGTCCGGCTGTGTGTCCGAAGCCAACTCGGCACAGCCCGTCCGACGGCCCGCCACGGCCATGCTCGGGTTGGACCCCAGTCAATCCTCCATCAATTCCATCCTACCGATTCGCTTCTCCCGATGCTCGTGAAAACCTCCCGCCTCGAAGAAGAATTCCCGGTGATACGTTCCGACCTTCTGACCCGACGCCTCAATGATCTGGCCTTCCACGCACTCGGCCTCCACAACGACATCGTCGTCACCATCCTGATCCAGATCCCGATAAGAGATATGGGCGATGCGGGGTTCAAAATGGACGGAGAGATTGGCCATGACCCGCACCCTCAGTTTAAGCTGCGCGACTCCGCCGTGAAGCTTATATAGATAAAGCATGCCATTCCCCATGTGGGTGCCATCGATCACCTCCAGGTAATTCTGTCCCGAAAGTGTAACGACGCGGATCCTCTCAATGCTCTGCGCGGTCGGCGGGTCGGGCATGTCGTACCAATAAAGCGGCCGGCCATTCGCGTCGATCTCGACAATGTTCAATCCTCCCCACCAGTTACGTTGCCAATCAAACCAGAGGACCTTGGTGGTGGGAGAAAACGAGATGACCTCCAGCCGTTCCAGTCGAGTGCCGCACTTTAGTTCGAGTATTCCCCGGTACGAGAGGCTGGTCAGGTCGATCTCAATGGTCTTCGAGGCCAACACGACACCGGACGCTATCGAGACGGCAGCGATCAATGCGAGCACTCCTGGTATAAGGCGACGCCTCATGAAGTTCTTGTCAGGCGGTCCAGCTCGGCGACCGCCGGGCGGTGAGCTGGGCGTTGCTGATTGATGGTGAAATGATCCATGACCGTCGGACCCCGATTTAATCATATCAATCGTTGCGTAAATGCATGCCGGTAGCGTGCAGTGTCCCCACCGCACCTCGCGTGACCGCCTATCAAGCCGTATTGGACGTTGGAAACAGCGCATCGGTCACGCCCAATCAAGCGACGCCGGGGGGAAAGGGCGCCTCTCCGTTTATTGC
>CAYYSX010000299.1:0-7275 GCA_964474315.1 uncultured Verrucomicrobiota bacterium
TGATCCCTCTCCTCGCTGATCACTTTCGGCTCATCGCGCCGGACCTGCCCGGTTTCGGACAAACCAAGGTGCCACCGCGCGGGACGTTCGATTACACATTCAATCGCCTTGCCGATGTGATCGAAGACTTCACCGAGGCGATGTCGCTCGATCGATACGCGCTCTATATCTTCGACTATGGTGCGCCGGTGGGCCTGCGTCTGGCGATGCGGCATCCTGAACGGGTGTCCGCGATTATCTCACAAAGCGGCAACGCCTATATCGAGGGGTTCAGCGACGAATGGGGGCCGTGGGAGGCCTATTGGTGCGAGCCAAGCGCCACGAACCGGGAAGCCTGCCGACCCTCGCTCGCACCGGACACGATCCGAAACTGGCAGTATGGAACCGGAGCCGATAAAAACCTTTTGTCGCCCGATGGCTACGAACTCGACATCGCCTACATGGCTCGACCGGGCGCGGAGGAGATACAACTCGATCTGATCCTTGACTACCGCAGCAACGTCGCGCTCTACCCGGCGTTCCAGTCCTACTTCCGCAAGCACAATCCACCGCTTCTCGCCGTCTGGGGACGTCATGATCCGGCGTTTCTGCCCGACGGCGCTGCCGCCTATCAGCGAGATCTCCCTGAGGCGGAGATACATCTGCTCGACGCCGGACATTTCGCGCTGGAAACGCATGCGGAGGAGGTGGCTGCGTTGATCCGCGCATTCCTCAAGCCTTTTGCCGGATGAAACCACTCTATCTACCCCGACCTCACCAAGCATGAGCACCCGCAAATCGATCTACCCTCAACGTCCACACGCTCTCTATAAGGAGCACGGCTACTCGCCTGCCATTCTGTCGGGTGACCTCCTGTTTGCGTCCGGCATGGTGGGTGCCCGTGAGGATGGCACTCCCGAGCCCGACCTCAAAAAGCAGGTGCAACTCGCATTCGAAAATCTGCGGGGAGTTCTGGAAGCGGCCGACTGCACGTTCGACGATGTCGTCGATCTCACGGTGTTTCTCGTCGATCCCGAAGCGAGCTTGAGTTTGATATTAGAGGCCATGAGAAAGGCGTTTTCCCGCGAGCCGTCTAGCAACGTGACAGCAGTCGGAGTAAACTGGTTGGCGGGTTTTCAAGTTGAAATCAAAGTCATCGCCCGAGTCCCATCGGCACAATGAATGCGAACTTCAGCTTTTGCTCAATGTTCTCGCACCATGGTCGTCCTCACCACTCCCACCGGGAACATCGGTTCCAAAGTCCTCGCCGGGCTCGCCTCGACCGGCCAACTCCTGCGCCTCATCGTCCGCGATCCCGCCAAGCTCCCGGTCGATCTTCCCAACACCGTCGAAATCATCCAGGGCCGGACCGATGGTCCCGCCACCCTCACCCGTGCCTTAACTGGAGCCCGCGCGTTTTTCTGGTGCCAGCCCGACACGCCCACGGCGAAAGACTATCTCAAAGCCTACGACGAGTGGAGCCACATCGCGCTCGAAGCCATCATGGCCACCGGAGTTTCGCAGGTCGTCGCCATCTCCGGCGCGGGCGCGGCACCCAAAGTCCCCGCCGGAGCGGCCAGCGGACTTCACCTGATCGAGAAAAACCTTTCCCAATCCCGGTCCAACATCCGCTTCCTGCGCTGCGGCACGTTTTTCTCCAACCTCCTTTGGGAATGGGAGGAAATCCAACAGAACGGAATCTTCAGCTACCCCATGCCCGGCGATATCCGGATTCCCCATGTCGCCACCGAAGACATCGCCAGGGTTGCCACCGGACTCCTCCTCGACCCCGCCTGGACCGGCCGCGAAGCTGTTTCCCTCCTCGGTCCCGCCGATCTCAGCTATCATGAAATCGCCGCCGAACTCACCCGCCAACTCGGCAAGACCATTCGCTATCGGCAGCTCCCGGCCGATGCCTATCGAGATCGTTCCATCCAGTTCGGCCTCAGTCCCAGCAGCGCTCAGGGCTTGGTCGACGTGTACGACTACCTGGCCAACCACTATCACGAAGAACCCCACGTGGATCGCTCCCTAACCCCGACCACCTTTGCCGAATGGTTGAGCAGTCAACCCGCACTTGCTTAAATACCGCCAAACCTGCCATGGTGCGGGCAAACAGCACCACGCCCAGTTCTTCCTCCAGCTCCTTGATGGCGCGCGACAGTGGCGATTGCTCGATGTGAAGCCGCTCGGCGGCACGGCCGAAGTGAAGTTCCTCAGCTACGGCCAGGAAGCAACGAAGATGACGTAGTTCCAAAATAACCCCGTCCGTTCATGAACTGAGGACCATGAACTGCTACGTCGCCGCGTGGCAGTCTACGAAACAGCGAAAGCCCACAGTCCGAGATGATGGAGCGGAGAGACGCGAAACTGGGAGCAGTCCGCCTCGTACACCGCAACCCGGCAAAATCGGCCAAACACGACAGCCACCGCCGCGCCGCATGACAATGTCGTTAAATGCGACAACTAGCCTCACAATGACCGATGTCGGCCCAGATTCCGTTGGGCGTGAAGCACAACTCAACAACGGCCCAATTGCTTTAAGGCCACAAACCCCTTAAGGCGCTGACATTACCCATGCCAAAGTCGCTGTTCGGATCATCATGTTCGCCTGTAGGAAAAGTTGCCCCTTCAATATGATAGACCCTCGGTTCTTCCGACAAATATTCCTGTAAGCCCATCATGAACATCCGATGGTCTTCACTCGCTTCGAAGCCCGGCGTGTGATCCTCGAGTGATTGCCATCCCACGATTAGGTTGAATAGATTGGGGGTTTGGATCCCTTGCGCGAGGAAGTGACACCGTAACCCTTTGCGCGGCTAAGCAAAGGAGCGACCGGCGAATGCACGTCTGAACATTTCAATGTGTTCATTGTGAACGGGGAGTAGAGCGATCTCATAAATCATGGCGTTCCTTCAAAGTGAGTTTAACGGCTAACAATTAAAAGTGCGCACTTACGAAATAATTCGACGTTCGACTGCAATTGCGATCTTTCCTTGAACACCGTTATTGGGACTCTCCAGCCGGGCATGGGCGAGCGGAATATCGGCAAGCGAATAGACGGCGCCAACGTGTGGCTGCAGCTGACCGCGCTCTATCAATGCGCTCAACTCATCAAGCTTGCCGCGGTTTTGTCTTGTGAAAACGAAGTGATAACTCGCGTTCTTGCCCCAGGCCTGAATGACGTTTTGTGGCTGTGCAGTGTCCACGATCGTGACAACGCGGCCAAGTTGCGCGAGCGTGTCGGGGCTGCGCGACAATGTGTTGCCGCCGATGGTGTCGAACACGACATCGACTCCGCGGCCACCCGTTTCCCGCATGATGGCGTCGACATAATCCTCCTTTTCGTAGTCGATGATCACATCGGCCCCCAAACTTCGTGCGAACTCAAAGTTTGCTTCGCGCACGGTCGTAAACACTCTCGCTCCCATGGCTTTTGCGAGCTGGATCGCCACATGACCGACTCCCCCCGCGCCGCCGTGTACCAGAATGCCTTCCCCCACTCTTAGCGCCGCACGTACGATCAGTGCTTCCCACACCGTCCCGCCAACCAAGGTCAGGCTTGCCGCCTCAAGATGGCTCAACGAGGCAGGCTTCTTTCCGATAATGCTTTCAGCAGCAACGTGGTACTCGGCATAACTTCCTGGCCCGTCAAATATTTGCGGGGTATACCAGACTTCGTCTCCTGGAGAGAAGGTCGTCACACCCGGCCCGACTTCTTCGACAACGCCAGATACGTCGTGCCCGGTAATGGCCGGCAGTTGCACCAAGTCGGGATAATCGCCACGTCGGACCTGGTAATCCAACGGATTGATGGAGGTTGCATGTACCCGGACCAAGACTTGGCCCGCGTGCGGCACGGGCTTGGGTACGTC
Source organism: uncultured Verrucomicrobiota bacterium (assembly GCA_964474315.1). Classification (GTDB taxonomy): domain Bacteria; phylum Verrucomicrobiota; class Verrucomicrobiia; order Limisphaerales; family UBA9464; genus UBA9464. The sequence continues at coordinate 3,855 of CAYYSX010000299.1, forward strand.
ACAAAGTTCGAACGATTCCGGGCCGCCAAATGATTTAAGTACTATCGCTTTCATTGCATGATATTGGTTCATTGGTTTTTTGGTGGTTAGCTGTTTGAAGTGCCGTGGCATGGCCTCGTATTGAGAACCGTTGCTACAACCAAACTATTGACCCAGCGGTCGGCGCCGCAAAGTGTGCATCGGATGGAGAGAACCCTCCTTCAAAAGGCGGAGACGAACGCCGGAATATTATCCCAAAGAAATTCCAGAAAATGCCGGAGATGTCGGTCCCTTGCGTGGGCAAGGACGACACGGTGATCGTGTTCGGTAATTGGGTGAGATGTCTGCATTTCGAGACCGTTCGGTTGTGCATAAATCATACCGGTTTCGCATCTAGTTGTTGATGATCGCGAACGGTTCTTGTGCATTCCGATAGCGTGCGATGTCCGTCAGCGAGATGTGATCCTGATTGCTTCGGTTTTGGATACCAATGGTCACGCATAGGTCGCCCCTACAGACTTATATTGATAAAACGCTGATTCCTAGGACGTTGCCATAGGCTGAGATAGGATGCCCCTTGGGGTCACAAGATCTTCACTTAGTGCTATTCGGGTCAGATCTCCCCCGGCGTAAAGATACGTCTTCATCGTACCCTTGCCCTTGATTTCGATTGCGCCGTGGCTTTCGAAGGAATGCGCGTGTTCGAGCAAGCGATACGTCGATTCGGTGAGATGGATGCGTCCGGGCAGGCCGTGCGACTCCATGCGGCTGGCGACGTTGACGGCGTCGCCCCAGAGATCGTAGCTGAATTTGTGTTTGCCGATGACGCCGGCTACCACCGGTCCTGTGTTGAGTCCGATACGCAGATTTAGCTCGGTGTCGTGCTCTTCGTTGAAGACCTGCATGTTCTCGAGCAGGGCGCGCGCCAGACGCAGGGCGCGTTCGGCGTGATCCGGATGCGGTTCGGGCAGACCGGCCACCGCCATGTAGGCGTCGCCGATCGTCTTGATTTTTTCGACGCCGCATTCGTAGGCGTGTTCGTCGAATGACGAAAACAGCGAGTTGAGAAGCTGCACCAGTTCGCTCGCACTCATGCGATTGGAGAGCCCCGTAAAGCCGACAATATCCGCGAAAAGAATCGTCGCAGCATCGGCCGAGTCGGCGATGGTACGTTCGCCGCTTTTGAGGCGATCGGCTACCGGTGCCGGCAGGATGTTGAGGAGCAGTTCGTCCGAGCGTTTGCGTTCGCGTTCCAGATCGTCGTAGGTCAGATGCAGGAAGTGCGAAAGCGTGGTCTTCTGCTTGCGGACCTGGGTCAGTTCGCGCTTGAGGCTTTCGACTGTGGCGTCGGCTGCGAAGCCGTCGATCAGGTGCTCGATCTGTTCGACGGAGTATTCGACGGGCGGTCGGCCGCCGGCCTGCTTGCCCTTTTCGCGGATGAGCACGGTGGATATGACCGTGTTGTGCAAGCCGCAGGCCCGTCCTCCGGGCATATTGCCGATTTCACCCCAGGACGAAAAGCCCACCAGCGGCACGTCCCAGAGTTCGCGGATCACCTGGATCTCCTTGCGCATGTAGCGCCCGAAAGACCGCGAGCGAATCGCGCAGTCGAAGAGGATGATCGCGTCGACCGAAGAGAGGTCGACGGGATCGCCGGTCAGGGGCGTCTCCAGTGTACCGGCGCGAAACGATTGCAACTGCTCCACGGTGTGCTTGATGGTTTCGACGATGTTGGGCGAACAAAATCGAACCAGCGCGCCCTGAGGGATGTTGCCGCCGAAGTGTACCGCGCGCCGGCCCCCGTCGACCTGGATGGCGGTGCGCATGACCTTGCTGCCATCTTCTCGTTCCAGCAGCAGCGGGTACTCGCTGACTTTGAGGATTTCGTCGAACTCGCCGGGCTTGACCTTGAAATAGCGTTTGTAGAAATCCGCGGCCGGCTCGTTTTCGATTTCGAAGACGACGTTACCCTCCGCGCGCGTGATGCGCTTGGGCGTGCCGATCGCCTTCCATCCGCTGATGGCCACCCCGCGCAAATCGACGGAGTCGTTGTCGAAAAACAGGACGTTGACGCCCTGTTCGTGAATGGCGGCGGCACTGAAAATGGGCGGGGTCATTTTGAAGCGGTCGGAACTCGCCAGCCCGCCGAAGATGGGCAGACCGGGATCCGCGGCGAACATGCCGGCCAGCAACTCGTCCACGTCGATCGTCAAACCGGCGCCGCCCACCAGCATCAGAACCACCGGGTTGGAAAAATGTTCGCGCGCCCGCCGGGCGATGCGTCCGCCCAGCTCGCGGCCTTCTCCTTGCGGAAACACCTCCAGGCGATAGAACGCCGGATCGGTGTCCAGCAACATGGCCGCCAGCGACCCGCGGGAGAGTTCGCTCCCGGCGATTTCTTCTTCGCTGGCCCCGCCGAACACGGCGATGCCACGTTTTGCGAAGGGCTCCAGCAGGGCCGGTTCGATCAGGCTGTGGGCGGCGAAGGCGATCGCCAGGTTGGGGCGATGGCCATTGCTCGTGTGCTCGGCCAAGCGTTCTTCGAGTTCGGCCGGAGTCTTCGCGTGGATCAATACCGGTTGCATACGGGGAGCTAAATCAAAGCGCGCTAAGACTAGATCAGCCTGGCGGCTGGCGCCGTGACGATCATCAGGTGCAGGTGAATCAGGTCGTTGATCACGTGCTGACCCAGACGAGCGAACAATTTCCCGGAACCGTAATTGGCGCCCCAAAGAGTTCGGTCGAGATCGAGGGTCGCCTGCGCGACCCAGCCACCAACACTCTTCTCCGCAATCAGCGCCGGGAATTCGATTTCGTGAGAATGCCCGCGCAGGGTGAACAGGCCCTGAATGCAATAGTTCGCCATGCCTGCGGTGGCTCCGGCGATTCCACGGGCGGCGATGAGGGTGAACATAGCCTGCGGATACGCTTCAACATCGAAGAAATCCGCGCTGCGCAGGTGGCTGATGAGCATTGCATTCATCGCGCTGTCGGTCAGGTCCGAACATTGGAGGGAGGTCATGTCGATCGGAATCGCCGCTCCAACGAGTCGATTCTCGACGACATCGATGTGGCCACGAGCGAGCTTCAGCGTGCCGTTGTGGAAATTGAACAGGTTGCGACCAGTCCAGCGGATCACGCTGTTCTCAGTGTCGATTGGAAATCTTCCGGTCAGCGGTTTGGCATGAAGGGTGCCGTGTTCGATCGCTCCGCCATTTGCTTTCCATCCTTCGAGACCTCCGGGGAGAGTGACGGCATTCGAGTAGCCCGCCTTCCGGAGCCTGCAAAGCGCGACCCCTGCCTCCAGAGTGCGGCCGTTAAGCCCGTCAACGGTGAGCGGCGCGGTCTTATCTGGAAACGCTTCGACAATCTGATCGAGAAATGCGGTTTCGTACACGCAGAAATTGACTGCGCCCGGCAGGTGTTCCATGGCGAAGGATTC
>CAYYSX010000300.1:0-6098 GCA_964474315.1 uncultured Verrucomicrobiota bacterium
TAAGAGGAGGAGGAAGAGGGAGATTTTTGATTGGGCTTTCATGTGGATTCTTAATTTGCGGATCGACGGAGCCTTCCAAGGCCGCGGGCAATCCGGTCACTGCCTACAGGACGTTTTCCTGGCGAAAGGAGCGGGACTTTCGGAAAAAAATTGGGGAGTGGGGAGGAAACGGACTCAGCGTGGGCGACACCGTTTCCACCCGCTCATCCGCCGCCCCCGGGTATCAATTTTTGCGAAAGTACCTTCACGCAGATGGATGCAGCCGCGCGGGTGGTGCGGTGCGGGTGGTGCGGTGCGGACACCGCACGCTACACGCACGTACGTTCGCAACGATTGATCGCGTCTGTGTCGCGGCAGTTCACGGGATCCGCGGTAGCCCGTCCAGCAACCAGGTATAGTCCTCGCGGTCGCCTCCAGGCTGGATCTTATGGACATCCGCACTCCGCGAATCCTTCGGCGCTTTCCAACGGTGAAACTCCACGTGGCCGTCGGCGAAGCTGAGATTGCCGCCTTGGGAATGGCGGTCGGTGGGGATGCCCCCCCACCCATCGTGCGGTAGAGGCAGCGATAAGGGAAATGCCAAGACCGGGCCACCGGGGAAGCCGACGACCGGACTGAGCTCAGTGAAGACCCATACTCGCGACGGAGGGGGCGTCACCACCGAGGAGAGCTTTTCCACCTGCACGAAGGGCCGGAGTGGGGGAGGGGGAAGCCCCCCTTTGGCATTCAAGGTCGCGTTCACGTGGTAGGAGCGATTGACCGGAAATCGTTTCCCGTCTCGAGGGTTGGTGAGCTTCCGGTCACTGGGGCAGCGATAGACACCGACCGCCTGGAGGTAGGGAAACAGCGTGCCGGCCTGCAGATGGGTGGGACCGACATCAAGGACCGCATTGCCCAACACCCAGGAGCCCGGGAGGGCGCGATAAGGCGGGGCGTTGTCCACCAAGGTGAGTGGCATTTTGTCATAGTTGTCATCGGTGTACATCAGCCATGCCAACTGCAACTGCTTCAGGTTGTTGAGGCAGGCGATCGCCTGACCCTTTGATTTGGCCTTCGACAGGGCCGGCAACAACATCCCGGCCAGGATGGCGATGATCGCAATGACCACCAGCAGTTCAATCAGGGTGAAAGCGCCCCGTGGAGGGAGGGGCCCTTTGACTCGCGGCGCACGCCCGCCTTCAGGTCGTTCGCCGCGGCACGTCGCCAGAAACAGGCGGAACCGTCCGAGTTCAGTTTTCATTTTCATGTCGTCTTCGTCTTTTGGGTTGCGGTCCGACGGAGCCTGCCAAGGCCGCGCGCAATCCCGTCATTGGCTACAGGACGTTTTCCTGGCGAAAGGAGCGGGACTTTCGGAAACAATTTTTGTCCGGGCGACGGCGGCCTAAGAGCCTGTCTGAAAATTCGTCGCAGCACCCCTCCCAATTTTCAGACAGGCTCTAATTCCCAGCGCGCCGATTTTCGACCTGTTCGGCGGAATCCGCCTCCCAGATTTGGACGGCCCCATCTTCCCCGCCGGTGACGATCCTCCGGCCATCCGGGGAAAAAACCGCAGAAAACACGTTCCCCCCATGGCCTTTCAACGTGAGCAATTCAAGACCACGACTCGCCTCCCATACTTTGGCCGTCTGATCCCCGCTGCTGGTGACGATTCTCTGGCCGTCCGGGGAAAAGGCCACCCCGAAAATGGTAGCGCTGTGCCCTTTGAGTTCGGCGATGCGACGGCCATCGATCGCGTCCCATACAATGGCCGTTTGATCCGAACTGCCCGTCACAATGCGCCGGCTGTCCGGGGAAAAGGCCGCGGCGCGGATGAGCTTGTTCCCCCCTTCCAGGCGGAGCAATTCCTTGCCGCCATGAGCTTCCCACACTCGACCCGTTCCATTCCAACCTCCGGTGAAGAGCCGCCGGCCATCGGGGGAAAAGGCCACGGTCAAGATGTTGGAATGCCCCTCCAGGCTGAACAGTTTCCTGCCGCTGGCCCCCTCCCACTCCCAGACGATGGCCGCCGTTTCGCTGCCGGTAATGATCCGACGGCTATCGGGGGAGAACGCCACGGAAGAAACCGGACCGCTGTGTCCTTCAAGGGTGCGCAATTTCTTACCGGTGGCCGCCTCCCAGACGATGGCCGTCCCATCCAGGCTGCCGGTGACGATTTGTCGGCCATCCCGGGTCACGGCCACGCAATGAACCGCTTCCGTGTGCCCCCCTTTAAGGTGGTGCAATTCCCTACCGCTGGCCGCGTCCCACACTTTGGCCGTGGTGTTCCAACTGCCAGTCACAATCCGCCGGCCATCTTGCGAATAGACCACGGAAAGGACTGCATTGCTGGCATTGCTGGGCCCAATCAGACTCACCGGACCGTTGCTCCCGGTCGCATTCCACACCTTGGCCGTTTCCGGTCCACCGCCGACGAGGAAGGGACGGCCGCCCGGGTTGATGGCCACTAGTCCACCGCCAGTGACAATCTGTTGGCCGTCCGGTGTAAAGGCCACGGAACAGATTGCCGCGCTGTGGCCCTTGACGGTGAGGAGTTCTCTCCCAGTGGCCACGTCCCACACTTTGGCCGTCTGATCCCTACTGCCGGTGGCAATTCGAAGGCCGTCCGGGGAAAACACCACGGAATAGACCGGGCCGCTGTGTCCCGTGAGCGGGGGAAGCGGGTCGCCGGTGGTGGCGTTCCACATCCTGGCCGTCGCATCGGACGCGCCGGCGACAACGTGCCGACCATCCGGAGAGAAGGCCACCGAGAAGATGCGAGCTCTGGAGGTGTTCCGAGTGAGGAGTGGCGTGCCGTCAGTGGCCGACCAAATCTTGACGGCGCCATCCCAACTGCCGCTTACGACGCGCCGTCCGTCCGGAGAGAACGCCACCGCCCAGACACCTTGGGTGTGATTGGTAAATTCCAACAAAGAGTTGCCGGTCGTGGCATCCCATATTCTGGCCGTCTGATCCCTGCTGCCGGTCGCAATTCGCCGCCCGTCACGCGAAAAAGCCGCCGAGAGAATTTGATTGGTATGCCCGATGAGCCGGAACATCTCTTCGCCGGTGGTGGCGTTCCACACCCTGGCTGTCGTGTCCCAACTGCCGGTAAGGATGCGCTGGCTGTCCGGAGAAAAGGCGACCGAAGAGATCACATCGCTGTGTCCTTCGAGCGGGAACAGTTCCTTGCCGGTTTCTGCATGCCAGACCTTCGCGGAATGATCCGCACTGCCCGTCACGATCCGCCGGCCATCCGGGGAAACGGCCACACTCAGAACCGGCCCAAGGTGGCCCCGCAGGTTCATCTGTTCGAGGTGCGTTTGCCGCTGCCAATAGTACCATTCGAACCCGCGATCGGGAGCCGTCGCCGTTTCCTCCAACAACTGCTTGACTCGACCGACATTGTTTTGTTCCCACGCCGCCTGGGCCACGTTCAGGTTGGCCACATACAACTGGCGATCGCCGGCGATCCGTTGCTGGCGCTCAGACTCGGCAAGGCCCTCGGCCCGGCGCCATTGCCAGGAGGTCGTGGCCAGGCCAATCACCAACGCCGCGAGGGCGAAGACAACCGCGCTCGCGAGGGCCGGCTTGCGACGGCACCAGCGCCAGAGTTTCTCCGGCGCATTCACCGGGCGGGCCTGGATCGGTTCGTGACGGAGCACGCGGCCCAGTTCATCCGCCAGTTCTTGCCCGGTCGGGTAACGGCGCGACGGTTCCTTCTCCAAACACTTGAGCGTGATCGTTTCCAGGTCTCGTGGAACCGAAGGATTCAACAATCGCGGGGCGACCGGCTCCGCCTGGAGCACTTGCTCGATGAGGTGCTCCAACGAATCCGCCTGAAAGGGCGCCCGCGCCGTCAGCAAGTAATAGAGAATTCCGCCCAGTGCATAGACGTCACTGGGCCGGCCCACCTTGCCGCGCCCCCTGCCGGCTTGTTCCGGCGGCATAAAGTTCGGCGAACCGAGCACCTGGCCGGTCAGCGTGAGGCTAGAATCTCCATCGAGCCGTCGCGCCAGGCCAAAGTCAGTGATACGCGGCTGATCGGTCGCGGCGTCGATCAGCACGTTCGACGGCTTGAGGTCGCGATGGAGAATGCCGCGCTCGTGCGCGTAATGGATCGCCGCGGCGATCAGCTCGACATGGCGGGCGGCCCGGGCCGGCGCCAGCGGTCGTTGACCCACGAGTTTCGCCAGGCTCCGGCCCTCGACGTAATCCATTGAGAAGTAGTGCCGACCCTCGTGGACGCCCACGTCGTGAATCGCGACGATGTTCGGATGCTGAAGAATCGCGGCGGCGGCGGACTCCGTCCGGAAACGTTGCACGAATTCCTTACCCGCCAGCGGTCCGGCCAGGATCATCTTCACCGCCACGATGCGATTGAGATTCCGTTGCCGGGCCTTGTACACCACGCCCATGCCGCCCCGCGCGATCTCCTCCAACAGTTCGTAATCGCCAAACGATCCTAGGGGCGCCCCTTCCGCGCTCGCTCCGGGAGGTTTCCGGCCGGCTGGAGCGGCGAGCGGTTCCTGCTGAAGGACCTGGCTTTCCGCGTGGGACATGTCCAACGCCCCCTCGAGCGCACACTGGGCGCACAGGCCCTTCGGCCAGTACGCCGGCAACGACGCGCCGCACTCCGCGCAATGTTTGATTTCCGACACAGGTTTCACTTCGCCGTCATCTCGTGGCAGCCGAGGTAAGGAGGCTCATTCTCTTCCCGGAAGCCGGAGCCTCCCCACGTCGGCTGCCACCCTCTTCCTGATACAGGATGAAAAGCCGCCGAAAGTAGCGCGAAAAATCGGGGCCTCCCTCCCGCGGGGCGCATCTCAGTTTTTGGGAAGCGGTGAAGGATGGTCTTTGGAGGGAGCATGTAGCGTCGGCTGTCCCCAGCCGACCCTTTGGCCGCGGAGGGCAGCAGGCGCCCTGTTCTCCACGCCGGCTCGTTCCCCAGACTCCACCGGCGTGGCCGAGCCGCGCGGTCGGCTGAGGACAGCCGACCTACAGGCCTTCCGCCTCTGTCCTCTGTCCTCTGTCCTCCCCTCTCCTCTCCTCTCCTCGGCTCCTCCACCTCGCTAAAAACTGAGATGCGCCCCCTCCCGCGCCTACCCCAACAGCGCGCGGAAATGCCGAAGTTCGTCCTCGATCTCCTCCGGGCGCGTGACCGTGTGGGCGATCGGATGAGCGGGGAACGATCCCATCTCGCCTCAGTTCTTCACGAGTCGGGTTCGCGGATCGGCTGTGCCACGTCCATGCCGCGAACCGACCCGTTTACGGCCTGCGGAGACGGAAGTACTGCGAGCTGCTCGTGGCCGGCAGGGTCACCGACTTGTGGGTGCCATCATCGGTGACGGTGGCGGAAGGGGTGACCCAGCCCGCCGGAGCGGTGAGCGGGCCGGCTTGTTCCAACGCGAAACTGGCCGTGTCAACCGCTGGCCAGAACACCGTTACTTGTTCACTGGAGCGAAGCACCGAAAGCGTGGGAAGCGCGGGCAGGTAGGCCCGGGCAGTGAATGCGGACACCTTTCCGCCCGCCGAGGTGAATCCGCCCCCCGCATACAGGTCGCTGCCCGACACCGCCAGTGCAGTGACACCCCCACCCTCTAGCCCCGAGCCCAGCGCCGTCCAAGTGCTCCCGTTCCATTTGGCAATGTTGGTGGCCGCGCTGCCGCTCGCCGAGGTGAACCAGCCTCCCGCATACAGGTCGCTGCCCGATACCGCCAGTGCAGTGACACCCCCACCCTCTAGCCCCGAACCCAGCGCCGTCCAACTGCTCCCGTTCCATTTGGCGATGTAGCTGGCCGGGCTCCCGCCCGCCGTCGTGAAATAGCCCCCCGCATACAGGTCGCCGCCCGACACCGCCAGCGCATAGACACCCCCATCCATCCCCGAACCGAGCGCCGACCAACCGCTCCCGTCCCATTTGGCGATGTAGCTGGCCGGGCTCCCGCCCGCCGTGGTGAAAACGCCCCCCGCATACAGGTCGCTGCCCGACACCGCCAGCGCATACACATAGTTGCCGTTCATCCCCGAACCCAGCGCCGACCAACTGCTCCCGTCCCATTTGGCAATGTAGCTGGCCGGGCTCCCGCCCGCCGTGGTGAAAACGCCCCCCGCATACAGGT
>CAYYSX010000300.1:6198-7249 GCA_964474315.1 uncultured Verrucomicrobiota bacterium
GCCGTTCATCCCCGAACCCAGCGCCGACCAACTGCTCCCGTCCCATTTGGCAATGGAATTGGCCGCGCTACCGCCCGCCGTCCAGAACCCGCCTCCCGCATACAGGTCGCTGCCCGACACCGCCAAAGCTGACACTCCGGCGTAGTAAGAGTCACCGCTCATCCCCGAACCCAACGCGCTCCAACTGCTCCCGTCCCATTTGGCGATGCCGCTGGCCGCGCTGCCGCCCGCCGTCGTGAACCAGCCTCCCGCATACAGGTCGCTGCCCGACACCGCCAGCGCATACACATAGTTATAGTTGCCGTTCATCCCCGAGCCCAGCGCCGACCAACTGCTCCCGTCCCATTTGGCAATGGAATTGGCCGGGCTCCCGCCCGCCGTGGTGAAACCGCCCCCCGCATACAGGTCGCTGCCCGACACCGCCAGCGCCTGCACATATCCGCCGCCCATTCCCGAACCCAGCGCCGACCAACTGCTCCCGTCCCATTTGGCGATGTTGTTGGCCGGGCTCCCGCCCGCCGTGGTGAAACCGCCCCCCGCATACAGGTCGCTGCCCGACACCGCCAGCGCCTGCACATATCCGCCGCCCATTCCCGAACCCAGCGCCGACCAACTGCTCCCGTCCCACTTGGCAATGGAATTGGCCGCGCTCCCACCCGCCGTGGTGAAATCGCCCCCTGCATACAGGTCGCCGCCCGACACCGCCAGCGCATACACCTCGCCATTCAACTCCGAACCCAGCGCCGACCAAGTGCTCCCGTCCCATTTGGCAATGTAATTGGCCGCGCTGGCGCCCGCCGTCGTGAACCCGCCCCCCGCATACAGGTCGCTGCCGGACACCGCCAGCGCATGCACCCCACCGTGTATTCCCGAGCCCAGCGCCGTCCAACTGCTCCCGTCCCATTTGGCGACGCCGCTCGCGGTCACCTCTCCGGCGACGCTGAACCAGCCCCCGATGTAGAGATTGCCTGAATCATCCACCACCGCCGTGTGAATCGAGCCGTTTGCGCCGGCAAAGCCGCCCATGCCGCTCCAGTTGGCATCGCTGAAC
>CAYYSX010000301.1:0-3678 GCA_964474315.1 uncultured Verrucomicrobiota bacterium
CTCGCCGCACCCTCGCTCCGACGGCGATTCTCTTTGCCGACGGCGATCAGGACGAACGCCGGCAGATGTGGGTGAACTCGATTCAAATCCGCAACGGCCGGATCTCCGATGCCGAGGCCTTTGCCCTGGGTGGTCCCAGCGCCGCCGGTATCCCGCAAAACCTTCCCCAGTCCACGGTCACCGGACAGTGGGACTTCGAGTTTGGCGATCTGGGGGCCAGCATCGGTTCCAATCTGCGGTATTTCGATCCGGAGTTCGATGGGCCGACCGGTGCCACCGACGACCCGACCGCTTTCGGCATCACAACCGACCTGGGCCTACCGGACATTGACGGACAGCCGGCCAATGTGATGCGCGTCCCGGGAACCCTGACCCGTCAGATAGGCTACGTCATGGAGCACCGAATCTCGCCTAACGGTGGGGGCAACCGGGTGAACCAGTACACGCTGATCATGGATGTCTTTGTGGCGGAATCCGGCGCCGGCGCCGCGGCGCTCCTGCAGACCAGCTCGTTGAACAACACGGACGACGGCGACTTATTCTGGCAGGGAAATAACTTCGGCCAGGGAGCCAACGGGTACCTGGGCCGGGGCACCTTCACTGCCGGAGCCTGGCACCGCATCGTGGCCGCTTACGATCAGGCCGCCACTCCGCCACTAACGGCCAAGTTTGTGGACGGCATCAAGCAGGATGACTGGACCGCCAGCCAGGGGCTCGACGAACCCCGTCGCACCATGGACTCCACGGCCATCCTCTTCGCCGACGGCGACCAGGACGAGCGGCGCGAGATGTGGGTCAGCTCCATCCAGATTCGCCGTGGTCGCCTGTCCGATGCCCAGTGCGTGCTGCTGGGCGGACCCACCGCCTCGGGCATTCCGGTGGTGCTGCCCGAGTCCAATGTCACCGGTCAATGGGACTTCGAGTATGGCGACCTCGGAGCCAGCGTTGGTTCCAATTTGCAGTACTTCGACCCGGAGTTCGACGGACCGGCCGGCAGCACCGACGACCCCACGGCCTTCGGCACCACCACTGACTTGGGATTGCCGGACATTGGCGGAGCACCGGCCAATGTGATGCGCGTCCCGGGAACACTGACCCGTCAGGTGGGCTACCTCATGGAGCACCGAATTTCGCCTAACGGCGGAGGCAACCGCGTGAACCAGTACACGCTGATCATGGATGTCTTGGTGGCGGAATCCGGCTCCGGCGCCGCGGCGCTTCTGCAGACCAGTTCGTTGAGCAACACGGACGACGGCGATCTGTTCTGGCAGGGTGACAACTTCGGACAAGGCGCGGGTGGATACGGCGGAGTGGGGACGTTCACCGCCGGCGCCTGGCACCGCGTTGCGGCCGCTTACAATATGGCCGCGCCAACCCCCGTGGTCGTGAAGTATGTGGACGGAATCTTCCAGGACAATTGGACGGCGGATCAGGGACTGGACGCTCCCCGCCGCACGCTGGCTCCGACCGCCATCCTCTTCGCCGACGGCGACCAGGATGAGCGCCGCGAGATGTGGGTCAGCTCCATCCAAATCCGTTCGGCTCCCTTGAGTCCCGCCGAGCTGGAAGCCTTGGGCGAGCCGACCGCGACTGGAATCCCGCTGTTGCTTACCGCCGCGGCGCCGCCCTCCCTCTCGGTGAGCACGGACGCCTCGGGCAATGTGGTCATCACTTACACCGGCACCCTCCAAGCGGCTGGAACACTTGGCGGCACCTTTGCCGAAGTTCCCGGGGCCACCAGCCCCTACACCGTGCCTCAAGGCAGCCTCACCGATCGGCAGTTCTTCCGCTCGGCAGAGTAACCTGGGTTCCAGGAAAACGAGACGGGCCGGACTCGCGTCCGTCCCTTTTTTTTCCCCAACAGATTCACCCGCAGCAGAGATCGATCCTCTGTCGTGCGATCGGTTGCGGGGACGAGGCATCCTTCGTTCCCCCCGCCGGGTCAACGGATAAAGGGCCGGTCTCTCGCCTCTTCGTCTGCCCTCTCCATTGACCCCGACGCCGACCGGCATAGGATTCTTATATGCCGACACCGGTGTATCCCTTGCCCCTGAGCAAGGAACTGGCCCGTCAGGTTGCCCAGGCAGCGCGCGAAACGGGCCTCAGCCGCGCCGAACTCATGCGCCAGGCGTTGTCTTTTGGGTTGCCCAAGGTGGTCCATGAGTAAATACCCATACCCGGTCGCGCTGAGCCGAAGCGTGGCGCTGTTGGCGTTCGGACTCGGGCTCATTCTAGGGGCGTGGACGATGACCGCGGCGTCCAGCCTCGCCGGACGCCGGCCCAATATCGTCCTGATCCTCACCGACGATCAGGGGTATGGTGACTTTTCCTGTCATGGGCACCCGATTCTCAAGACGCCGAACCTGGACCGGTTGCATGACGAAGGCGTGCGATTCGCCGATTTCCAGGTCAGTCCAACCTGTTCGCCGACCCGGGCTGCGCTTTTGACCGGCCGGCATGAGTTCCGCAACGGCGTCACGCACACCATTCTCGAGCGCGAGCGGCTGACCCTGGACGCCGTGACCCTGGCCCAGGTGTTGCAGTCGGCCGGCTACGCCACCGGCATTTTCGGCAAATGGCATCTGGGCGATGAACCGAAGTACTGGCCGTCGCGCCGGGGCTTTGACGAGATGTTCATTCACGGCGGGGGCGGGATTGGGCAGACGTACCCGGGTTCGTGTGGCGACGCGCCCGGCAACACGTACTTCGACCCCGCGATCCTCCACAATGGCCAGTTCACCCGGACTCGGGGCTACTGCACGGATGTCTTTTTTGGCCGGGCGCTGGAGTGGATGGAAGACGTGAAGGGCCGGCAGCCATTCTTCGCTTATATCGCTTGCAACGCGCCGCATGTGCCGCTGCAGGTCCGGCCCGAGGACGAGGCGCGTTACCAGGGCCGGGTCGCCAACACCAATGCGGTGAAGTTCCTCGGCATGGTGGCTAACATTGACGACAACGTCGGTCGGTTGCTGGTCCGGTTGGCCGAATGGGGGATCGACCGGGAGACGCTGGTGATCTTCCTGACCGACAACGGTGCCGATGGCGGAATCCTCGCCGGCTACAATGCCGGTATGCGCGGGAAAAAGGGGACCGCCTTTCTTGGTGGCACCCGGGCGGCGTCGTTCTGGCGTTGGCCGGGAACGTTGAAGCCAGGGACCCGTACGGCGCTGACCGCGCACCTCGATGTTTTTCCGACGCTGGCGGAAGTCGCCGGAGCCGAGCTTTCTTCCGCCGTTCGTGGTCAGATCGAGGGGCGCAGTTTGGTTCCGTTGCTGGACGCTCCGGCTGCCGCTTGGCCTGACCGGGTTCTGTTCACTCATTTGGGGCGGTGGCCGAAGGGGTCGGATCCGGGTGAGGCGAGATTCCAAATGACGGCGGTTCGCACCTCCCGTTGGCACTTGGTTTCACCCGACGGCGGACGGACCCCGCGCTGGCTGCTCTTTGATGTGCTGCAGGATCCCGGCGAGACCAACGAGGTAGCCGCACGATTTCCCGAAGTCGTTCAAGACCTGGCGGCGCGGCATGACGTTTGGTGGAACTCGGTACAAGGGTCGCTGGTGAACGAGGCCGTCGTCGGTCCGCGGATCAATCCGTTCAAGGAACTCTTCTGGCGCCAGTTTGGCGGAGGCCCCAGCGAAGAAGACTTACGGCGGATGGATCCGGCCGCCCGGCCGTAGC
>CAYYSX010000301.1:3778-7235 GCA_964474315.1 uncultured Verrucomicrobiota bacterium
AACGGTATTTCGAGAAGCGCGGCCTCAAACGCCACGCGCGGATTTGGTCGCTCTGGGCCTTGGGCGTGGGCGCGGTCATCTCGGGGCATTTTTCCGGCTGGAACCTGGGTCTCGCTTCGGGCGGTTGGGGCGGTTTGGGACGTTCCTCCCCTCAGTCCCTCACGCGGTGCTTTTCCGCATTGCTGCCCGGCAGGCCCGCTTCACACTGGCGGCCATGTCGCCGTCAACCGACCAGCTCCGCGAACTCTTTCGCATGCAGAAGGCCCTCAACGAACGCATCGGCGTGTTCACCGACCGCATGGACGAGGCGGAGAAGACCAAATGGATTCTCAACTACTGTCGGGCCATGTCCCAGGAGCTGGCCGAACTGACCGATAGCGTTCCCTGGAAATGGTGGGCGAAGTATCAACAGTTCGACGCCCAGAACGCGCGCGTCGAGGTCGTGGACCTGCTGCATTTTCTGATCTCGATGGCCCAGGTGCTGGGAATGAGCGCCGATGACCTGTTCAACGCCTACCTCAAGAAGAACGAGGTCAATTTCAAACGCCAGGAGACCGGTTACGGCGAGAAGGATCACGCCGACTCGCGTCACATTTGATGACCGGAATCGGGTGCAACGAGTGAGTCACGCGCCGCGGGAGGCTGCGGGATTGGCCACCCCGCCTGCTTGGGTCATCCTGATTCCATGCGCACGCTTTATCTCGACCTCTTCAGCGGCATCAGCGGCGACATGTTCATCGGCGCGATGTTGGACCTGGGGGTCAAATTCCGCGCGCTCGAGCACGAGCTGAACAAGCTGGGCCTGAGCGGCTACCGCCTGCACGCCCGACGTCGGCACAAGGCCAGCATCGAAGGCGTGAAGTTCGACGTGGAACTCAGCGAGGAGTCCACTCCGACGGCCGCGCATCTCCCGACCTCCTCCCCCGGTCATGAACATGCTGGCAGCCGGGATTTTCAGGTGATCTCCCAGCTCATCCGCTCCAGTGCCCTTTCCGACTGGGTGAAAGAACGATCGATTTCCGTGTTCCGCCGGATTGCGGTGGCGGAAGGCAAGGTTCATGGGCTTCCTCCGGAACGCGTCCATTTTCACG
This sequence comes from uncultured Verrucomicrobiota bacterium, assembly GCA_964474315.1. GTDB lineage: Bacteria > Verrucomicrobiota > Verrucomicrobiia > Limisphaerales > UBA9464 > UBA9464. The sequence continues at coordinate 4,870 of CAYYSX010000301.1, forward strand.
AAGTGGGTGCCATCGATTCCATCATCGACATCGTCGGCGCCTGCCTTTGCCTGGAGTTGCTGGGGCGTCCCGGGGTCCGCGCCGCGGCCGTGGTCGAAGGCACCGGTTGGGTCCAGTGTGCGCACGGCCGGTTTCCCGTCCCGACGACGGCGACGCTCGAAATCCTTGGTGCCCGGGGAATCGCCCTCAGCCAGTGTGATGAGCCGCATGAACTCGTCACCCCCACCGGTGCGGCCCTGCTGGCCGAGTTTGCGGAATCCTTCGGTCCCATGCAGGGCCTCGTCGCCCACCGCGTCGGCTACGGTTTGGGGACGCGCGACCACCGCACCCGTCCCAATGTGTTGCGCGCCGTCCTGGGCGAACTCGCCCTTACCACCAGCGACCACGACTGGGAAACCGACACCATCGCCGTGCTGGAAACCAATCTCGACGATGTCAGCGGCGAAGTGCTGGGCTATTTCGTGGAGAGCACGCTCCGGGCGGGGGCGCTCGACGTTTTTCACACGCCGGTTCAGATGAAAAAGAACCGTCCCGGGGTGCTGCTGACGGTGCTTTGTTCACCCGAGGACGCCGACCGGTTCACGGAACGTCTGCTGCGTCACACCAGCGCCTTTGGTGTCCGACGTTCGGTGTTGGAACGACGCAAGCTCCGGAGAGAAATCATCCCCGTGCCGACTGAGTTCGGCGAAGTGCCGGTCAAACTGGGGTGGCTGGATGGCGAGTGCCTGCAGGTGGCGCCAGAGTTCGCGGCCTGCCAGGACAAGGCGGTTCAGGCGGGGGTGCCGGTGTCCACCGTGTTCGAGGCGGCGAAACGGGCCGCGCAGACAACGGCTCAGGTCAGCAACCGCAAGGTCAGCGGATAACGGTAGAAGTCCCCGGCGCTGGCTTTGAAGGCCGCTACTACCGATAGAACGATCTGGGCCAGCCCGATGACGATGAGCAACGGGACTGCGATGAACCAACCCAGGCCGCAAGTCACGGCCGATATGGCCGTCAAGGTAAGGGAGTAGATCATGACCGAGATGTGGAAGTTGAGCGACTCCTTGCCGTGGGCATCCACGCCCGGCATTTCCGATTTCTTGAGCAACCACACCACCAGTGGGCCGGCAATCCAACCCACCCCGCCGGTGAACCATCCGGAAAGCGCACTGAGATGACACGCCACCTCCCAACTACGGCTGCCGGTGGCCGGTGGGCTGACGGCGGGCGCGATGGCTGGAGGCAACTCCGACACGGGTTCGAGGGGATCGGGACCGGGCGGCTGGGATTGGGGATCGCTCATGGGAAAGTCAGGTTGAGGTGATTGGATGTGGGAAGGGGAAGTAAGAGGAATCTCGCGGGTATCAATATCGTTGCGAAAGTACGTGCGTGTAGCGTGCGGTGTCCTCACCGCACCACCAGCGTGCCAGCATCAAGTAGTATGAAGGTACTTTCGCAACGATTGATAATGGGGCACCCATCGCTCCTTCCCCGAGTTAAGGCTCCGGCTTCTTGAACTGCTCTTCCGGCGCTGGAACCCCGTGCTCGATACGCGTGATGACCAGAGTGAACGCCTGATCGCTAGGCACCTTCTGCGCTACTTTGAACGGCAGCTTTAACCCGTCCACCTCCCGGTAGTCTGAGAACAGCGTCTCCGTGGCGACCCACTGTCCCAAGGGATCCAGCTTGAGCCGGTCCCAGCGCAACATCAGGCCCGAGTCCTTCCCAAAGTACAGCGTCTCGGCTTGGCCGCGCGAATTCGTTCCTGCCACGACCGCGCAAGGAGTCCCTTCGACCGTGGCCGGCGTCTTGACCACCAGGTTGGTCAGCCGGGACGAATTGCTGAGCAGCGCCAGCATATCCCCATCCTCGGTGAACTGTTTGCTTACCTCCCCCTCCATCTCCTGCACTCCGACTCCGGGGATGTTGATCCAGGCCATCCGGCCATCGGTGCCCATGGTGATGGTGGCGAAATCGCCGACACTGAGCTTCTGGAACATCTTCTGCGGTGTGGCCTGGAGGATTTCCAGCGAGCCCGCAATACCCATGGCCGGTGACTCGAAGTTCCCGGTGGTGAGCCGGGTGGTCAGCTTCTTGAAAGCCGCCTCACCCCCGGAAGCCGTGACGAAACGGTCCAGGATTTCTTGTGCGGCGGCGGCATTGGTGCCGGAGGGGCGCTCCGGCTCGGCCGCGGCCGATCGCCCCCAGATCAACAGCAGCGCTATCGCTGCCGAGGACCAGCGAAACCAAGATGACGTCAAGCACCGGAAAGGCCTCACGGAGTTCCCAACCCGGCAGGAAGGAGGAAAGTTGCGGGAAAACATGACGCATCAGTATCCCGGACGAACCCGCGCGACAATCCCCAAGGTCAACGCCCCAGAACGCCG
>CAYYSX010000302.1:0-7127 GCA_964474315.1 uncultured Verrucomicrobiota bacterium
CGGGACGGCTTGAGCGGGAAGGGAACTTTGCGGTGCGTGGAACTGATCCCCTGACTTCGCCATCTGCTCGGCCAGGGTTCACACCTCGCAGGCGCCCGGAGGGTTCCTTGGGCAAGAGAAGCAAGATCGACGTCTGGACCCGCCGGCGCTCCTGCCGCTTTGAGCGGCTCCCAGAACCATCAACCGCCTTGGGCGGTTCACCCTCTGCCAAGCCTCCGGCTTGGCCGGAGATCTCTCACTTCGCCCCACCTCAGACGCTCGCCCAAGTTAGCGTTTCTCCGCTCTGCTTGACGGGATCTGGACCTGTCTGATTTGGCGGGTGCTGGCTGTTCTCGACACCAACATTCTCGTATCTGGTTTACGCTCTTCCTTGGGCGCATCCAACGTTCTGCTTCAGAGGGCGGCTCGGGGCGATTTTCTGATCGCCGTTTCCACGGCGTTGGCGCTCGAGTATGCAGACGTGCTGACCCGCACGGGAATGTTGCCGGACTGCTACTGTCGAGGCGTTTCTCGATTCCTTCTGCGCCGTAGCGCGAGAGGCGTTCATCTACTTCCGGTGGCGTCCGTTTCTGCCGGATCCGGAAGATGATCTCGTCTTCGAGTGCGCTCTCGCGGCGGGGGCGACACACATCGTCACCCACAACGTGAGGGACTTTGCCGGTGTAGCCGAGTTCGGCATTTCGGTCATGACAGCAGCGGAGTTTTTGCGCATTCTTCCGCAATCGTGAGCACTTTGACCATTTCCATTCCCGATTCGGTCCGCCGCCGGGTTGAGTTCCTTGCCGAACAGGAGGGTGTTCCCGTGGAGGCCTTTGTCGCCTCGGTACTTTCCCAGCGGGTAGCGGTAGCCGAGGCCGATTCTTATGTCCGGCGCAGGGCCGCCCGCGGCAGTGCCTCGCAGATGCTCGATATACTCAAGAGTGTTCCACCCGTTGAGCCTGACGAACACGACTACCTCCGCTGAGCTCCAATTGACGGACAAAGAACTACAAAGGATTCGTTCCCGGCGCCTGCATTCCACGACGAGGTAGGGACCGGCTGCCGTCGTCGGTCCCCATCTGAACCGAATGGGCGTAAGTGAATCCCAACGGGCCAGCATGGAGATAGGGGCAGGAGTATGCCCATGGGGACAGGACCCCTATCTGGGGCTGATACATGTCCTGTCCCCAACCGCTGAACATCCGCTTCGGGACGAAGCCCGGTCACTCTTGTGAACGCCTGCGTCGTCGGAGTGCCCCTCGGACGCAGCCCCGCACGCCGTCAGCGCACGGGCACAGGCCCCTGCGTCCCGGTGTGGGGCAATAGATGCCCTGTCGGCTGCCTTCGTAACTACTTCCGTGTTGTTCCGCGCATCATTTCCATCAGTCGGAGCGAGGTAGAGATTTGACGGAACTGCTGGCCTCCCAGCTCCACACTCGCCTATTCTGCCTGGGGTATTCCCTTTGAGGGGGTCTTTGGGGACGAACCCATGTCCTTGCCGTTATGAAACTCCATACATCCTGGGTAGGCTGGCTGATCCTGGCGATGACGCTGCAAATCTTCGGCCGGGTTGGTTGGCTCACGGCACAGCCGGTAAAAAACCTCCACGAATGCCCGCATGGAGTGATTGATGGCGCCTTGGGAAAATGTCTCCAATGTTCCCGGGGATGGGGCTTGGGCAACCAAGACGATGATTGCCAATCCGCGCGCGCAGCCCTTTACGCAAAGATCGCAGAAAACACCATTTCTCAGGCGGTGGGCCCCTACGATGCGGACGACGTGGCACGATTGGATTGCGCCAGCGCAAAGCTCGCCGCTAGAGCCTATACTGGATGGAAAGATGCTCGCGAACGCCGCGCCGCCGCCGATCGGGCGATTGCCCGGACTATTGATGGCGAACGAGAGGCTTTGCGTAAAAACAGCGCCCTTCGCCAATTCGATTCCCAGTCCTGGCAGGAACAGCGCGAGGACTTGCTGACAACGGAGCCGAACGACCTAAAGGCGCAGGAAGCCACCTTGAAGAAACAAGCGGAGGCTTTGGAAAGGCAGGCGGCCGAGGCGCAGCAGCGTGGCGACCATTAGACGTGGAGCTCCTTAGGTTTCTTGGCGGAGGAACTGCGAACCCAGGCCAATCGAGCGGCGCACCTCGCCATTCGTGCCTCGGGCGAACAGCAGTTCAAGCGAACCCAAGACCGGCTTGCCGAGGACACGAGGAATCGTGCTACGATTACCGAGCAGAAAGAAGTCCTACAGCGCCAGACAGCGTCCTTGGCCAACGAGGTTTCGCGCCTGAAGCAAAACCAAGAGGGAGTCGCCTCCACTCGCTCAAGCGGAGAGTGGAACCGGCAGGCTGAGGCCACGCGGAGTAAGGCGGCGGAAATCGCCGAGGGTCTCGAGTTCGGCAGTTCGGTTTACTTCGAAGCCCAGTCCGTGATCGATCAACTGGAGAAGATGGCGGACGTCATGACGGACTTGGGAACCACGGCCAGAAAGGGAAGCCGTGCGAGCCCACAAGAACAGGCCGCCGTCCAGAACCATGTTGTGGATTGGGCGGGCTCCTATTCCAGCGTCTCCCCGGCGGCAGGACTGGCCGCGGGCGCGGTATCACTCGTGGCTCCCCCAGTGCAGAAACTGGGAATTTCGTTGGTGGAAGAAAACGGACGGAAGATCGACGCGCTGCTTGGACATTTGACCGAACCGTCAGGCGCCTCCTCCACTTCCTCCGATTCAATCCCCGCCTATCGCCCGCCGCCAGCCTGGCTGGCGACACCACCACGGGATATCAGCCCGTCGAACATCGGCATGGTCGCCGATCAATTCGGCCCGGCTGCGGGCAGCCGGTTTGATCCTCCGTCTGGATACGCCGGCTCACGATTTGATTCCCCCACGCCGGCGCCCCCAGGCAGTCGCTTCGACGAAGTTCCTTCCCAGTCGGCGCCGGCCGCCGAAGCGAAATCACCCAGTTGGATCGACCGGCTGGGCCATTGGCGGAATGGGGAGGAATCTGACAACAAACCAAAACGAACGACCCATGCGGCCCCAGCGGCGGTCAAAGACCAGTTCTCGAAGAAAGGCAGCCGCTTCGACTGAATTCCCTGCCTGGTGGATTGAGTGTTGGTGACCATCGAAATCTCTTTTCCCGTCCAACGCGCTTGCCGTGAAGTCAGACCCCATCGTTTTAAGTTTTCTTCTCATTGCCGCGGCATTCCCCATCCAGGCCCGGCAGGCCAACCCCACCGCCGCTGCTCCGACGGCGCAGGCGTCGGCTGATTACGTCCGCCTGCGTGACGCCGGCGATGCGCAACTCGCGGCGGGAGACACGACTCAGGCCATGGCCCTTTTCGAACAAGCGAGGGCGGCCGACCCAACTCAACTTGGAATCCATGATCGGATCGCCCGTCTTTCCCTGGATCTTGGCCAGCGACAGAGCGGTCTGGAAGCCGTCGCAACCTTGTTCCGGCTCAGCCCCCAGTTGACCAACGACGCCGAAATCAAACTGTTGCAGCAACAGCTCCTGACCCTGAGCACCCAGGCTCCGAAGGTGGCGCCCATTGATCCACCCGTCGCACTGGCCACACGAACGGCCGAGCTGGCGATTCGAGACGCCGCGGACGCCTACAGCCAGGGGCAGGCCGAGCGCGTGCGCCAACTGGGAAATGAAGCTCGTGATGCCCTCCTGCCCATTCTGCAAGGAGCGGGAGCCAATCACCTCCCGGCCTGGGAGGCCGCGGGCCGCGCTGCGTTGCTGGTGCAGGATAACTATCTGGCCGCGGCGGCGCTGGTGAACCTGGAACGCCTCGAACCAAACTACGCCCAGACGCCCCGGTTGCTGGATCTCATGGCCGAGTTGAATCGGCGGCCGATCCAGGGATTGCTCGCCGAAGCCCGGGCGCAACCGGCGGACTTTCTCAAGTCCTTTGCCGGCAAGCCCCGGGCAGGAGGAGGTTTCGTCAATTCCCTGGGCATGAAGTTTGTGCCCGTGCCGGGAACCGAGGTCCTCTTCTGCGTGTGGGAGACCCGGGTGAAGGACTACGCCGCCTATGCCCAGGCCAATACCGGGGTGGACTCTTCCTGGAAGAATCCGGTTTTCCAAAATGTGGCGGTGACTCCATCGGACGATTGTCCGGTCGTGAACGTCAGTTGGGAGGACGCGAAGGGGTTCTGCGAATGGCTGACGCGCCAGGAGCAGGCGGAGGGGCGGTTAACACGGCAGCAATTCTATCGCCTGCCGACGGATCTGGAATGGAGCTGGGCAGTCGGGCTGCCGGCGGAGGAGGGCAATACACCGAAGGATCGGGACATGAAAATAAAAGGGGTCTATCCTTGGGGGACCCAGTGGCCTCCTCCGGCCGGGGCCGGGAACTATGCGGACCAATCTGCCAAGGCGCAGTTCAGCGATTTTTCGGGGATTGATGGCTACCGGGATGGCTTTGCTACGACCGCGCCGGTGGGAAGCTTTGCGGCCAACGACACGGGATTGTTTGATCTGGGCGGGAACGTGTGGGAGTGGTGCGAAGATGGGTATGACGAGGATCAGAAATGGCGGGTGTTGCGGGGCGGGTCGTGGAGCAGCTACGGTCCCGGCCCTCTGTTGTCGTCGTACCGCATCTACAACCCTCCCGGCGGTCGTGACCTCAACTTCGGCTTCCGGGTGGTGTGTGTGTCGGCGCGCTGAGGTGATCCCCTGTTCCTTTCCCTTTGTTCTTTGACTCTTTTTCCCTTTGTTTTTCCGCGAAGCGGCCGAAAAATTTCGGCGAGGCTGGTCCTCGACCGGAAGCGGAAGGCGGGGCCGACGCGGGTGTTGCGGGGCGGGTCGTGGAACAACAACGATCCCGGCCATCTGTTGTCGTCAAACCGCAACAACAACCCTCCCGGCAATCGTAACAACAACATCGGCTTCCGGGTGGTGTGTGTGTCGGCGCGCAAGGTATCCGAGCCGTGTCATGGCGTGATGTGGCGTGGGGATCCTGCCCTGCGTTGCCAGTGCCAAGAAGGGATCACCTAACCCCGTCCTCCGCGCCCCAACGATCGGGGAAAAAACGCGGCGCGAGCCGTGGCCGGTAGGCGTCGTTCCCCGGGAGCGGCGATCTGAAAGTCGCGGCTCGCAAGCGCCGGAAGTACGTGCGTGTAGCGTGCGGTGTCCTCACCGCCCCCCCCGGCGTACCCGCGCGTCGAGTTATATGAACAAACTTTCGCGACGATTGAGACGCCAGTCCTCTGGCGTTTTGAGGGCCCCACGGGAGGTTGAGACGATCTTGACGACCCAGACAGCGGTGCGTGCTAAAACGCCAGAAGACTGGCGTACTCCACAACGCTTCGCGATGGCCTCGCGGCCGCCGCGGGTCAGGGTGGAGGTCTTCTTGCGCCAACGCGATGTTCCAACTGCCGGAGCCACCCTCCAGTCATCCGCCCGATTTCATCGATGCACCCCATCACAAACACGAGTTGCTGCTGGCTGATCCAGCGCTGGTCGTGGACCAGCCGCCACAAGACCCGTAGCAGCTCCAGTTGGAGGTTCAGTTCCTCCAGCAACCGCCGTTTGCCCGCCGCCGATGAGTACAAAGCCCGCGTGACACATAATAACGCATCCAGCGTCAGATTGTCGAGACGCTGGCCGACGGTGAACCGATGGCTCTTGGGAATGTCCGCGGTGCGGAGCAAGGTCCACGCCGTGAGGTCGGTGAGGGCGGTGTAGAGGGGAGGTTTCGCGTCTGGCTTCATGGTGACCAAGGAATCGCTGAAAGGTTGGTCACCGCGCCAGCTTCGACAGGTCTGCACGCTCGAAGCTTTAGCGGAGTGGGACAATCTTTACCTGGCGGCCGACCGCGCCCGGCGAGGCAAGCGGAGGCGGCCGGATGTGGAGGACTGGTGGCGGCGGCGCGAGACCGAGCTGGCCGCGTTGCGGGACGAATTGCTTTCCGGCACCTGGCAGCCGGGGCCGTACCGGCTCTTCACGATCCACGAGCCCAAGCGGCGGGAGATCGCGGCGGCTCCGTTCCGCGACCGCGTGGTGCATCATGCCCTGTGCAATCGGCTCGCCCCGGTACTCGAACGACGCTTCATCGCCCGCAGCTTCTCCTGTCAGGTCGGCAAGGGAACCACCGCGGCGCGCGCCGCCTGCCGACAGCTCACCAACCACCATCTCTACGTGTTGAAGTGTGACGTGCGGAAGTTCTTTCCAAGTCTCGACCACGCCATGCTGCGCGAGAAGTTGGCGCGCTGGGTGGTTTGTCCAGGCACCCTGACGCTGATTGACCGGATCCTCGGGAGTTTCCGCAGCGGACCAGAACTGCCGCCGACTTGGTTTGCGGGCGACGATCTTCTGAGCTCGCTTCGCCCGCACGGTCTGCCCATCGGCAATCTGACGAGCCAGTTGTGGGGTAACTTTTACCTCGATGATCTCGATCATTGGATCATCGAGACCCAGCAACATGGGGCCTTTATACGCTATACGGACGACTTCCTGCTGTTCGGTGACGACAAGGCGCGTTTGCGGGCTTTGCGGACAGGAATCACTGAGCAATTGGCGGCGATCCGGTTGCGCTTGGCGGAGCCAAAGTCGCGACTGCTGGCGACTCGCGAGGGAGTGCCGTTTTGTGGGTTTCGTTTTCTGCCGGGGCTTCGTCCGCGCGTGTTGGGCGCGACGAAGCGACGTTTCGAGCGGCGGCGGCAACGGCTGGCCCGAATCGGCCGGATCGGCGACCTGAGTGCTACGGTGTTCGCTTGGTATCAATTCAGCCGCGAAGGCAATACCGCCGGATTGCGTAATTCGTATGCGACGCGGTCTGTGGTCGTGGATACCGGTGCTGAAGCCGTCCGAACACCTCGACGTATTCCGCCAGCAGGGCTGGGCCCAGCAGAAGGGGAAACAAAGTGCCGAGTCATATGACTGCTGCACTGTCTGGGCCGCGACCTGGCGTTGGCGCGACGCAAGCGGGGCATCTCCACCGCGGACATGGCACCCTGGCCACGGCCGCCTTCATCCTCCGGCTCCACGACACCGCCTGGCCCAACTGGCCGCCCCGGCAACCGATGCCATCGCCCTCAGCCTCGATGAACAGCGCCTGCCCAAACGCATCCGTCGCGCCAAACCATGAGTGTCGAAGTCCACATCGACTGGGCGGGCGAAATCCACCTCGTCGGCCTCC
>CAYYSX010000303.1:0-7125 GCA_964474315.1 uncultured Verrucomicrobiota bacterium
CGCGAGTTGATTCTCCGAAATCGGGACGAAGACCGGCTTCCCGTCTGGGGGCGGCATGGCCCGGCGGCGAAGGGGAAAACGAGCGTTCGGTGCAGGAACGCACCAACCTGCTCCCCGCCCGGGAAACAGAAACCGTTTGGTCCCCTCCCGCACGGTCTGCTTCACTCCGCGGCACTTCACCCGCATGAGTGCCGTTCCCCAGGCCAGGCCACGCCTTCGTGACATTACCGGATCGCAATGGCGGTCCGGCTTGGCCGCGTGGTTGGGTTGGATGTTCGACGGATTGGACATGCATCTCTACACGCTGGTGGCGACGCCCTTTGTGGCCGAGCTGCTGCGGGTGGCTCCGACCGAAGCAACGGTGGGACAACACGGTGCCATCATTCAGGCGGCGTTCCTGACCGGCTGGGCGTTGGGGGGCGCGTTCTTCGGCCGCATTGGCGACCTGCTCGGTCGGAGCCGGGCGCTCAGCCTGACCATCCTGACCTACGCGGCGTTCACTGGGCTCTCCGCCTTCGCCACCGAGTGGTGGCATCTAATGGCCTTCCGTTTCCTGGCGGCCCTGGGGATCGGCGGGGAATGGGCCGTGGGCGCTTCCCTCCTGGCGGAAACCTGGCCGAAAACCTGGCGCCCCTGGCTCGCGGCCATCCTGCAAACCGGCGTCAATTTCGGAGTCCTCCTGGCCTGCCTCGCCGGGGTCATCTTTGCGAATTCAGAACCGCGCTGGATTTTCCTCGTCGGGGTGTTGCCGGCCCTGATGGTGCTCTGGATCCGACGATCCGTACCCGAGACGGCGGAATGGCACGCCGCGCGTCAGGGGCAGCAAGGCCAGCTCACGCGGCCCCCAGGCATTCGTGACCTGTTCCGCGGTGATGTGGCTCGCATCACCTGGCCGGTCCTGGCCTTGTGCGGACTGGCCCTCACAGCTCACTGGACCTTCCTGTTCTGGCAGCAGGCCAATGTCCGGCAGCTTCCCGAAGTGGCGGCCTTGAGTCCCGCGGCCCGCAACCAGTACGCCACCACCGCGCTGTTCATCGTGATGATCGGCTCAATCGTGGGGAACTTTTTCGCGGGCTGGCTGGCCACGCGCCTGGGTTATGCCCGGGCCATTGCCCTCATGCTGGCAGGATATGGCACCACCATGATGGTGACCTACTGGGAGCAGCCGGTCTGGTCCACGTTGCGCTGGGCCATCTTATTGATCGGTCTTTGGCAGGGCGTCTTCGCCCTGTTCACCATGTGTCTGCCTCCGTTGTTCCCGGTCCTGCTGCGGACGACCGGTGCGGGATTTTGTTACAACATCGGCCGAATCCTGTCCGCGGTCGGCGTCGTGGCCTTTGGGCTCATCACCACGGTCGGCGACACCACCGCGGCGCTGTTCTATTCCTCCTTCCTGTTTGTTCCAGCGGCCGTGTTGGCGTTGTGGCTGCCCAGCCGGGGTGCGGTAGGGTCGGAGTCGGCCTAAGAGCCGGTGCTCCGTGAAGCGGAGTAAGTCACCAGGTGCCGCCGCGATAGGCCAGGAGAGCCGCAGTCACCCCGGCGGCGCTTCCCACCCCAACGGCGAACCAGGCGCCCTGGAAGGCGTTGGCGGCGGTGAGCCAGAGGAGCAGGACCTCCCAAACTACCAAGGGATGCCAGTCGGTGGGTTGCTTCACCGGTTGCTTGTTGAGAAACCAAGGCGTGGTAAAACCGTAGATCAGCAGCGCGGTGATCAGCCAGCCGCACACCGAAACCACGGGTGCCCCGTACCAGGTCCAGACGCCCGCGCGGTTCTCCCGCCACCACCAGGCGGAATGGGTGCCCACGGCTTCCCCGGCCATCGCCAGGGCCAGACTCAACGCGGTCGCCACCGCCATCACCCAGAACCCATAATACCTCAGCTTCCGCCACGGTCGCAGGATCAGTCGCGCCACCCCGCGCCCGCTCAAGGTCAGCGCCACCCAGAGGAAGGATTGATGCCACGCGACTCCGAGCACGTCCAAGCCCACCGCGCGGGTGAACCGGCGGTGTCCAAACGGAAGGTCGGTCCAGGCGTTCAGGGCCTCGACCGCGAATCCCAGCGCCGCGGAGAGCGCCACCACCGTCGTCACATTTTGCAGAGGCAACCGACGGGCCAGCCCGACCGCCAGCGTCACGGAGGCCAGGAACCAAACCGCCGGACCCAGGAACTCCCAGGCTGCCGGCCAGACGAACCCCAGCCACCGTCGTCCCAGGTCCGTTCCGGCGAGGAAGAGGAACAGGGCGAAGGCCGGTTTGTGCAGACGTGCCGGGAGAGGATTGACCCAGGCCAAGCCCCCACTCACAGAAACGGAATCAGCCACCGGGAGAGGTTAGCCGGACTTAGGTCCTGGTTTCACGCCGGGAATGAATCGTCCTTTCTTCTCGGGAGCGCGGACGGCTCGTCCGCTCGATCACCCCGAGGACCACGAGCTTCAGGCCCCTTCACCGGCTGGAGCCGAGGGCCACGAACGCCGCCGCAGTCGGAGTGGTGGCGGTGAAGCGCCCCGAACGGCGCGCTCCTTCTCAGGAGCGCGGACGGCTCGTCCGCTCGATTACCCCGAGGACCACGAGCTTCGGCTCCCCTTCACCGGCTGGAGCCGAGGGCCAGGTACGCCTCCAGCTCCAGCCCGGCGAACGCAAGGTTGAGCCGGACAGAGTCCAGCCGCTACCTTCGGCATACTAAACTTATAGAACGATATGACGATGCGTGCGATGGTCTTTGCTAAACCCGGATGGCCGCTGCAGCTCACTCAACTCCCGACGCCGTCGCCTGGAGCCGGCCAGGTGCTCGTCAAAGCTGGCGAAGCGCGACGACTGGGCATCTACGGGTTCGGAGCGGCGGCGCACATTGTCGCGCAAGTCGCGTGCCACCAAGGACGGGAGGTATTCGCCTTAACAATGGCTTAGGAACTCGCGAACCCCACCGGGATCCCCTGCCCTTCCGCAATCCGCCGCTAAGACGGCAAGCTGCCGACAGCAATCCACCACCAGCTAAACACAAGCGACCAAAGGCGACGCCTGGCGTTGCCACTCTAGGGTTTGGGCGCTTGGTATGAACCCGCTCTTTCGCGCCTTCGTATTGTTCCTCCTCCTGGGAGGAGCCGCCGTTCTCCGTAGTGATGAGTTTCTCGTGGAGTACCCGCAACCGGCTCTCGATCGTTGGATGTATCCCTTCAATGCCTCGCCCGGTGTCCGCCCCAGCGCTCCGGTGTTTGGCACGTTCGGTGACGGCTATGGGGTGGACACCCGCCACGGCCAGTTCCTCTTGGGGTTCGAGACGTCTGACGACATCCCGCCTCATCACCCCCCCGACCGTTATCTGATTCAACGCGCCGTGGTGACCGCCGTCCTGCGCAGCGACCAGACCTTCGTCTTCGATCCAACGGCGGACCCCTTCGGCTCGTTCCTGCCAACCAACTCGCCCGCGTTCGTACCCGATCCCGATGCGGGAAGACCGGTGGAGCTTTTTGGAGCGGGTTTCCGTAACGAATTCTCAGCCGAATCGTTTCTGGAAGATTCGCCCTTTGGGAGCCCTTCGCCGGGCCGGCGCAACGCCTATGCCGCGGGGTACTCGATCCAGGGCGAACTGGTGGATGTCAGCAACAACGTGGGCAAGACGAACGAAGCCTTTGCCCCGTTTCCCGCGACCCCCTTCGCCCTGGGTTCGGTCACGAACGTCGCTCCCGGCGAGCCTGTACCCGCTGATACCCGGATGTTGTTTGCATTGAATCTGGCCGATCCCTTCACCGTGCAATACCTGCGCGACTCCTTGGCGTCGGGCCGGCTCCGCTTATTCATCACCTCGTTACATGGCTCCGAGGAGGTGACCGAACCCGGACAGCAGTTCACGCCGCGCTGGCCCGATTTCGCGACGCGGGACAACCTTCTCTATGATCCTCCCACCCTCACGATCGAAGGAGTGATAGTGACGGATACGGACACCGACGCCGATGGACTTCCCGACGATTGGGAGCGGTTTTATTTCGGTGATTTGACCCACGGGGGCGAGGACGATCCGGACGGCGATGGGGCCGTGAATCGTGCCGAATTGGCCGCCGGCACCGATCCGAATTCGAGCGAAAGCGTGCTGCGAATCATCAATCAGCGTTCGGAGGACAATACGGTGATCCTTCGTTTCCCGTTTGCCGCCAGCCAAGTCTATCGCGTCGAAGTCGGTGAATCGCTGGCGTCCTGGCAAACCGCGACTGGAACGTTCACCTATCCCGAAATCGGGATCGCCGAATGGCATTCTTCCGACCTGGCGCTGGATTCCCTCAGCCAAGCTTACTTTCGGATCGTGACCGAGTAACGGAAGACACGCTGGGATCGTTCCCCGACGGGGTCCCGGCAGCGGGCCTTATTCGCTGCGCAACGCGGTCATCGGGCTCATTCCGGCGGCCCGGCGCGCCGGAAGCCAACTCGCGAGCAGGGCGGTGAGGCTCAGCAGAGCGAGGACGAGGCTCAGCGGAAGCCGGCAGCATCGTCTCGGCCGGAATTCGGGTCGCCACGATTATCTGGAGGAACCGATCCCGGCCCTCCGCGTGGCGAAAACTAACGAATACCTCGCCTGCTAATGCTTCGTCTGGCGGGCGGGGAGCCAATCGGGGGGCATCGGTCACCACGCCGACCACGGTGAACCAGGAACCATTTTCCTCTAATTGGATCAGGTGTCCCAGCGGATCGGTGTCGGGGAAATGACGACGAACGAAGGATTCGTCCACGACGGCTTCGTTCTCCACTGGCCCGCCGTCCGGAGAAAGGCTGCGTCCGTGTCGCACCGCCATTCCGAACAGCCGGGGAAAATGAGGCGAGACCCACCGCACCACCGCACTCGCCCCGGTCGGATCATCACGACCGGGCGACCGAATCGCCACACTGCGCGCCCTCGACGGTTGGATTAGCGATCCGTTGACCATCAGGGCCACCTCTTCGACGGCGGGTAGGTCCCGGAGTGCGGCTTCGGCGCGCGCGCCGTGGGCGATGAGGTCGGCGGGGTTGGGATGCGTGTCCTTCTTGAGAGCAAGACCAATGAGGGCCGTTCGCTGAGGATCGAATCCTAAGGGCCGGCTCCACTGGTTCAGGAACGCGCGCCCCAGCAGCCCCGCGGTGAGACACAAGGCGAGCACCGCGGCAAACTGGGACGCGACCAGACCATTGCGGAGCCGATGTGGATTTCGTCCCGCGGTGGAGACGCCGCCGTCCTTGAGATCCTGCGAAAGATCGCGTCGCGTACTGCGCAGTGCGGGAAGGAGCCCCACGGCGGCGCCCAGCAGCGTGCCGGCGCCCAGCGTGACCAGGAACAGCGCGGGATCGAACCCGACTTGAACCCGGAAGGCCGGATGCCAGCGCACGATCAGGGCCAGCCAGGTGGCGATGAGCAGCCCGGTCATCCCTCCCAAACTTCCCAACACGAGCGTTTCCATCAAAGACTGGCGGATCAGTCGCCCGCGGCTCGCCCCCGGCGACATCCGAATGGCCACCTCGCGCGCCCGCCCCCCGGCGCGGGCGAGCAACAAATGCGTCACGTTGCATCCGGCGATCAGCAAGGCGCAAAGCGTGAGGCCGGCGAGGAAAATTCGCATGGTCATCAGGCCTTCCGGAGCCCGGACTCCCCGGGAGCGGAATTCGGCGTCCGGAGTGACGATTCGGACTCCCGTGAATCCCGCCGGATGCGCCCGGCGCTCCTCCGGGCTCGGGACGCGTTGGCGTTCGAGTTCCTGACTAACGGAAGCGATCTCCCCCTGCGCCGCTTCAGCCGAGATGCCCTCCTTGAGGCGCGCGACCACCGAAACCGGTCTGCGCCTCCGAGCCGGGTCTTCGCTGTCGATGGAGCCAAAAGACGAAGGCAGCCAAAGTTGGATCCACCCCGATCCGCCCCATTGGGAATTTTCAAACTTTGGGCTGACCACGCCGATGACTTGGTAACTCTGCCCCTCCAATTCGATCAGCCGGCCCAAAACCGCGGGATCTTCCTGATAGACTCGTTTCCAAAACTCATAACCGAGCATCACCACCCGGCCGGCAGCCGCCTGCTCTTCTTCATCGCGAAAAAAAGCCCCAGATGCACCGGCAGGCGCGCCGCCCGGAAAACCGCAGCGCTCGCCTCAATCACCTGGACGGATCGTGTCTGGTCCTCGCTCTGGAGGGTGAACAAGCCTCCATAAGCCAAAGCACCGACATCTATCAGAGTGTGCAGATGGCGGCTCAACTCACGAAACAGATCCGCCGGCAGCAGGGATTCGTCGTACCCGTCCACCGTCGTCCGGGCCAGTGAGACCAGACGCTCGGGTTCAGGAAACGGCTGCTGCATCCGGATGAGCGCCCGGTACTGCGCCCAAGGCAGGGTCAGCACGCCCACCACCAGCCCCAATGTCAGGACGATGGCCAGGCTGGAAAACGGATGCTTTCCCAGCATACGAACCGCGAAGCGGATATCGGACATGGTTGCTAAGTAGTGACCGAAGAAGGCCCATGAAAGCAATCTATGGTTTCCCCAATACGCCCCGGTGTTCGGAGTCCCGGCTTAAGCCGGCGGAGAGGTTCCTTCCCCCGATGCGTCGGAGATCGATCAACCCTGGGAGAAGCTTCCGTAGCCGCCGGAAGAAAACGCATTCTTCCCGCGACCAGTCAGTACACGTAAACATGGGTTCCCCGGGTGGCCCTCGCCCCCCATTGCAGCCGGGCTTTGGGACGAGTCTCTACATGACCATCCGCGAATCCGGAATTGATGCTTTGCAGTCTTCCTCCCCAGACATGCCCCCCGGCATTGTCCCCGAGCGAAACCGTATTTCGGACCTCATCCCAATTTCCCAGATACCAATCCGAAAGGATCGGCTGAGTGGAAATCGTCGGGTCATCCAGGCGGCGCGGCCAGGGATCCGGCACCCGGGTCTGCATCCGGGCAGGATCGGGGAACTCCAACGATGAATCCCCCAATCGCCGGGGCACCCACCACATCAAGTCGGAGCCGAAAAAGGCTCCTTTCTGAAAATGTTCATACTCGTCCACCAAGTCCGCCAGGGTGAGAAGTTCGCGTCCCCTCAACACGCGAAAGTTGTCGCGGTGAGCCGCGAATCTCTGGGGACGGGTCGGACAGAACCACAGGGGCACCGTCACCCCATGAAC
>CAYYSX010000304.1:0-7094 GCA_964474315.1 uncultured Verrucomicrobiota bacterium
ACGATGACGGGTTTGCCTCCGGCCATTCCCTCCAAGGCCACCAATCCGAGGAGTTCCGACTTATCCGGGATTCCCTCTCCGGCGGGCAGCGAGACCTGCAAGACCACGTTGGCGCCCGCGTACTGGCGGGCCAACTCGGCGTCATCTGCGTCGGTGATGAACGTCACCTGTTTCCCCACGGCCGCGGCTTGAAGACGTTCGAAGTAATCGCGGGCATAGGGTCGGCCGACCACCCGCAGGGGCGTGCCCGGTGACAACGCCTGGATTGCCTCCAGGATTCCCTTGTGCGGCAGCAATCGTCCCACGAACAGTGCATATCCCTCGGGCTGCCCCAGTTGCCCTCCGAGCAGCGCCGGGTTGACGCCCCCGAACAGCGTGACGGAAGGCTGTTTCCAATCCGGGTAGAAACGCCCGGCATGTACCGACAGATGGGCGAGGCCGTGCGCGAGCCGGTGGAGATCCCAACGGCGGTGAAACTTTTGCAGGTAACCGCTGAGCGTCCGGCCGCCGCCGCCGACATCCGTCAACACGATCTTCTGTCCGCGCCACCGGCTGCGGACGATCAGCGTTTCGGACAACCGGGTGGGGAAGCAGAGCAGATGCAGGACATCGAACTGGCCCAGGGCCTTCCACGTTTCCTTGGTGAACGGAAAGACCCAGGCAGGGTCCAGGTGGCGAACGGAATAGGTCTGGAGCCTCAGGGGGCCTTCCTGCTGAACCGAGGCGGCGGTGTCGAACAACGCGTGGGTGGTGGGCGTGCGGGCGGCCAGGGCGCGGGCGAAGTCCAACGCATACCGCTCGCCGCCTCCGATGGTACGTTGGCGGGCAAAATTGGACGCCGGAACGATGAGGACGCGGGGCGATTGCACGTTCACGAGGAACAGCCGGACGCAGGAAAGGAAACGGGGAACGCGCGGCGATGGATACGGAAAACCGCGCGCGTCACGGCGTGGGGGTGCCCGCCTTGATTTGCTGTTCCGCCCGGTAAAGAACTTCGCGCGCCAGGTCGTTGCTCCACCATTGCCAGTCCAGCGACTGCGCGGCGAGCCGGCGGGCGTCCTCCGGGCGTCCCTGCTGAAAAGCATACCACGCCAGCGTGGTGGCAATGACCACGTCGTTGGGACCGAGCTGATACGCCTGGAGGAACTCGGCGTCGGCTTGGTCCGGTTCATTCAGCCAGCGGTAGGTCTGTCCCAGGGCCATCCGGATTCGAGCGTCATAGGGATTGAGGCGGGCCGCCTGCTGCAACGAATCAGCGGCCCGAACCGCCAGGTCCCGCCAGGAATCTTCACCGAGAAGACTCAGGCGCCGCAGATTTTCGCCCAGCTCATAAGCCGTCCGCGCGTTGTCCGGCATCTGGCGGGAAGCCAGCTCCAAGTCGGCGATCAACTCCGGCGTCACCTCTTGCGCCCGGGCGATTCGGTTGAGGACCAGTCCTTCGCGTCCGAAGGCCAGGGCCACCGGCATCATCCAGACGAACGTGCCGATCGCCGCCAGGGTCAGGGCCAGCCGGACCACGATATTGGGAGTCAGCCAAAACCGTTCGGTCGCAAACCGGATGTGGGCGGCCAACAGCGCCGCGAGCAGCGCGGCGGTGACGGCGATGGCCGGGATATGGAGGTTGAAGTCCACGAAGCAATGCACCGCCAAGGAGACCAGGCCGAACACGGCCCCGAGGAAGAAGGCCGTCCGGTTGCTGCTGCGGGAACCCAGATCGCCGGGACCCCGTTCCACGTATTTCAGCGTTCGCATCGTTCCCCACCCCAAGGCCAGGACGGTGAGGGCCGCAAGGCCGGCGCCGGCGATACCGTAGTCGGTCAGCAGGTTGAGGTACTCGTTGTGAACGTGCCCGGGTGAGGCCTGATTGCGTGGGGCGCGATATCGGGGAAACCGCACGTCGAACTGGGCCGGGCCGACTCCCCACCACGGGTGGTCGCGCCACATCGCCCAGGCTGGCCGCCAGAGCACACCGCGGCCCTGACCGGAATCGATGTTTCCGTCGCGATTGATGTTCTCGATCCGGGCTCGGGCCTTTTCCGAACGCTCAAAAAAGAACCAGCCGCTTCCCGCCACGACCACGAAGGCCACCGCCACCGGAAGACGCAGTTCCCTTCGCCGCCAGGCCAGCCAGCAAAACAACCCGAAAACGCCGACCGTCACCGCCAGCCAACCTCCGCGCGACATGGAGACGGCGATGCCCCCGAGCATCACCAGAGCTCCATAGCCGTGGAGGATCTTCGTCAAGGCCGCTGTCCGTCCGACAAACACCTGGGCCACGGCCAGCGGCAGAATCAGTCCGAGGAAGCCGGCCAGATGGTTGGGATTGACGAAGGTTCCACCGGCCCGTTTGAAGTATTGAGGCGGTTGTTGGAGCCACAGGATCCGGGTCGAGCTGGTCATCCACTGGAAGAGGGCGTAGGCCGCCACCAACGTCCCCAGCACGACCAGGGCATGGATCACCCATTGGGTCGGTTCCTGGCGGTACAAATTGTTCAAGGCGACCAGGAACACGATGGCCACGATCACGATCAACAGCAGTTCCCGGCGGGCCGGATAGGTCACATCGGTGTTCATGGCCCGCCAGACGGCATAGGCGACGAATCCGAGTCCGGGCCACAGGAGGGGAGGCAATAGCAGCCGTTGGGACGGATTGATCCACAGGCGAAAGATCCACAGCCCCAACGCCACCGTCGCCAGGCCGCCCATCAAGGCCAGCTCACTTCCGCGAACTCCCCCAAACGCCACTACCCCCACGGTGACCAGCGCCAGGAGAACGGCCACCATAGCATGCTCACACACCTCGTCCCATTCATCCCGGTCCCACATTGGTCAAAGCCCGGACCCTATGGGTAAAGGACAGGACGTCGGAAGCATAAGTTTACTCCCACGTCCTCCTTACCCCAGTGCCTTGCCCGCAATGTCCCGTCGGAAGTGCATGCCCTCGAACTTCACCTGCTCCAAGGCGCGATAGGCATGCCTCCGGGCTTCGGCTAACGACGCCGCCCAGGCCGTGACGCCCAACACCCGGCCGCCGTTGGTTACGATCCGACCCTCCTGAGCCTTCGTGCCGGCATGGAACACCTTCACCCCCACTTCGTTCGCCAAGGCTTCCAGACCCTGAATGACGGCGCCTTTGGCATAGGCGCTTGGATAGCCCCCACTGGCCGCTACGACGCACACGCTGGCATGGGGGGACCAGCGTAGTTCCATCGGTCCCAGCTTTCCCTCCGCGCTGGCCAGCAGCAGTTCAACGAGGTCGTTTTCCAAGCGCGTCAGATAAACCTGGGCCTCCGGGTCGCCCCACCGCGCGTTGAACTCCAGTACGCGGGGCCCGGCGGCGGTCAACATCACCCCGGGATAAAGCAGTCCTCGGAAGTCGATCCCTTCCGCCCGACAGCCCGCCAACCAGGGATCCAGAATTTGCCTTCCGACCGCGGACAACTCCGTCTCCGACAGAAAGGGGGCCGGAGAGTAAGTCCCCATTCCACCGGTGTTCAGTCCGTGGTCGCCGTCCAACGCTCGTTTGTGGTCCTGAGCGGTGGGGAACAGCTTCGCCGTCGTGCCATCGCACAAGGCGTGCAGGGAGATTTCCATCCCTTCGAGCCGTTCCTGGACCACGACCCGGGAACCCGCGGCACCGAAAGCCCGGTCCACCAGGATTTCGTCCACGGCCCGATGTGCCTCGGAGGGGCTGGCCGTGAGAAGGACGCCCTTGCCCAGGGCCAGGCCGTCCGCTTTGACCGCACAGTGTCCGTCCAGTTCGTCGCAAAACCGTCGGGCCGCCGCGGGGTCGGCAAAGGTGCCCGAACGAGCGGTCGGGATGCCATGGCGGAGCATGAAATCTTGGGAGAATGCCTTGGACGCCTCGAACTGCGCGGCACGGCGGTTCGGCCCCCAAATGGGCAGACCGTGGTCCTGGAACAGGTCCACCACGCCGAGGGCGAGCGGGTTGTCGGGACCGACCACGGTCAGGTCGGGTCGGTGTTCCTGTGCCCAGCTCAGCAACGCCGGCAGATCCTCGGCTCCGATGGGCAGGTTTTCCACCGGCCGGCCGTTGGCGGCCAAGCATTCGAGGGCGGTTCCGGCGTTGCCGGAAGCGACCCACAAGCGGGTCGAATGGGGCGATTGCGCGAGTTTCCAGACGAGGGCGTGTTCCCGGCCGCCCGAACCAAGCACCAACAACTTCATGGGGCGCGCAGTGAACCAGCGGTCCGGCACCCCGGCCAATCGATTCCGCGATCGGTCCGTCCGCCGGGGTGCGTCTCGGATGGGTTCCTACCGCAACGGCGATGGGGAGACGGGAAAGCTCCAAAAACCAAGTTCCAAGTTCCAAAAAAGCTCCAAGTTACAACGTCCAAGCGCCTCGGTCCTCCCAAGGCTTCGCTTCCAGGGACGGTTCGAGCGGAACGGGTGTTAGGAGCTTGGAGCTTGCGCAAGGGGCTCGGCCCACGGCTTCAAGGACAATTCTAAGATGCGGCCGTCCGCCTTGCGCTCGCTTCCCCTCAACCGCCGCTCCGGCCCTGCAGGACGGGCTCCAGGACCGACCACACATTGCTGGCAATCATCTCATGGCCCCGCGCAGTCGGATGAATTTGATCCGGCAGGTTCAACTCCGCCACTCCGCCCACGCCTTCGAGCAGGAACGGGACGAGAAGAGCGTCCTGTTCCTTGGCCACTTCCGGAAAGATCGCTTTGAACCGCCCCGTGTATTCCTCGCCGAGGTTGGGGGGCATTTGCATGCCGGCTACCACCACCTGGACGGCGGGATTTTTCTCCCGAGTCCGCGCGATGATGGACACCAGGTTGCTGCGGGTCGCCTCCACGGGCAGACCGCGCAACCCATCGTTGCCCCCCAACTCCACCACCAGCACATCGATCGGCCGGCGCAGAAGCCAGTCCAGGCGCCGCAACCCGCCGGCGGTGGTGTCGCCGCTGACCCCGGCGTTGACGATGGTCGAGGGTAGCCCTGCCTCATCCACCTTGCGTTGCAACACGGCCGGAAACGCTTCGGAAGGATCCACGCCAAACCCGGCCGCGAGCGAATTGCCCAGGATGACGACGGTCCTGGGCGTCGCCGAGGCCGCCGCCGCCGGAGCCGATTTCGCCGCCAGCGCCAGGATAAGGAAAACAAGTGTGAACCATAGCGCCAATACGGCAGACGGAAGCAGTCTCTGAATGCGGGCTTTCAATAGGGAAATAGTTTCCAAGCGGAAACCGCTGTCAATAGGTCGGCCGTGAATGATTGAAGATTTTACCTACGAGGAAACCGTCGGATCGACACCTGCGGAAGGTGCGGAATCCCACCTTCAAGCGCCTCCGGAACAGCCAATTCCCATGAGCGTTCAAGAGGAGACCCAGATACGCCGGACTTTTCGAGGCTGGTCAGGGATGGCGCACAGCCCCAAGAGGGACAGACGCGAAAGTCCCTGTCGCTGGCTTTACCGGGCGGGCGGTGGATTCTCCCCTCGGCCGGGGACCGGCAGGCCTAATTGTCCGCCGCTGCGCAGCGCGATTTCCAACACCAGCGGCATCAACTGGATCACCGAAGTCACATTGGTCAGCGTCCGATTGGTAATGCCCAAATCGAACTGCACCGATCGGCGTTCATCCCGTTCGTCCCGAAAGCGGATCCGGCCGAGGGTCAAGGTCAGCCGGTCCACCCCGCCGAACTGGAATCCCCGGAGCAGGTTGGTGGACAACTCACCCGGTGTCGTCGCGGCGGATCCCGCCAAGGCCAACAGGTTAGTGTTTCCGTCCTGGTTCACCAGTACGTTGATTTCGCCCAAATGCAGGCGGGCCTCCGCCAATCGGAAAACGTTCGACGCGGCCGCTTCGGCATCGTAGCGCAGATACAGTTCGGGAATGGACAGCAGGGGGCCCGGGGAAAATCCAGGTGGATTGCTCAGGACGAGAGATTGCAGGTGGAAGGAGCCATCGCGGAGTCCCAAGGCAACGGCATCCAGGCGGACGCCCACCCCCGTCTGTCGCGCCAGCGACGTCCGGATCAGGCGCCGGGCCAGGCCGTCGAGACTGAGTGCCACGCTGGCGGTAACCAGGATGGCCAGCACGGCTAAGACGATGACGATCCAGGTCGCCCGTCTGATCCAGACCCGCTTCACAGATGGATATCCTCGGGGCGCACTTCGAGGCACTCGTCCTGATCTTCCCAGATCACCGCCGCATACTGTTCCAGCAGGAGCGGGACGTGGTCGGAGGCGGCGTCGGCGAGGAGTTCTTCCACGCGTTGGGCCGCCTCTTCGAAGGCGGTATCGTAGTCAGTGGACTTCCGGCGGCGCTCGTCGTCCCAATGCGCTACCTCATGGATGGGCGCATAGGTTTTGGACCATTGAACCAGCGCCTCCCGGACTCCGGCGGGCATCTGTTCGACGGGAACGACCGCTTCGTTGCAGTGCATACAGATCAGGCCGGTCGTGCCGATATCGCGGGTGAGCAACGGCAGAAGCGGCGCGCGGCAGCAGGCGGCTTCCGTGTAGCCGGCGGGGATGTTGACCAACCGCTGAAGCCAGATTTGTCGATCGTGAGCGAGCTGGGCAGCGAGGCGGTAGGCCCCGACAAGCGGGTGCGAAAGACGCCACGAACGGCCGCGCAGTTGTCCCAAGGTTTGGGAACACCATCGAGCGAGGGTGAGATCATCAAAGTCGCAGAAACTTCGGGAATACTCCTTCCACAAGCGGTCCAGGGCCGTCTCTTCCTTCCCTTCAGGCACGGCAGAAGGCTAGCTGGACGCAGGCGGACAGGACAACGTGAACCGAACAGGAGTCGCGAACAGGGGCGCCTCTCCGTTTTTTGGCAAGGTGGTGGAGCCGAGGAGAGGGGAGGACAGAGGACAGAGGACAGAGGACAGAGGACAGAGGACAGAGGACGGACGATGGAAGACCGAGGCGGAAGGCCTGTAGCGTCGGCTGTCCTCAGCCGACCGCGCGGCTCGGCTACGCCGGTGGAGTCTTGGAAACGAGCCGGCGTGGAGAACAGGGCGGCTGCCCCCCTCGGCGACCAAAGGGGCGGCTGAGGATAGCCGACGCTACACGGTCTCCCTCCAAAGACCGTCCTTCACCACTTCCTTCGGGGAGCGC
>CAYYSX010000305.1:0-7084 GCA_964474315.1 uncultured Verrucomicrobiota bacterium
CGGCAGGCTGAAAGCCTGCGGTACAGCAGACAGGAATGTCTGCGGTACAAGGCTAGGCCTTCCCCGGCAGCGGGACCGTGAGGCGTAGATGAGTGCCTTGGCCGGGCGCACTGCTGAGCGTGAGCAAGCCGCCCAATTGTTCCGCTCGACGCCGGAGGTTCCCCAATCCATTTCCGCCCAGCCGAGCCCGGGAGGAATCAGCGGTTTCGCCCCACTCCTCCGGCAGCTCGAAGCCGCAGCCGTCGTCGCGCAGATCGAGTTCGAGCACGCCCCCGTCGGCCCTGACTTGCAGGACGAATTCCACCCGGGTGGCCCGGGCATGTTTGAGGATGTTGTGGCACGCTTCCTTGACCGCGCGAAGCAAGCGATGTCGCCACTCGGCCGATACCCGCCGTTCCGGAATCACCTCCGGCAGATCCAGCGTCAGCTTCAGGGAGGTGCCGGCGAAATAGTCGCGCGTCCACGTCCCGAGATAATTCACCACGCTGTCCAGGGAGTCTTTGGACGGATTCACCACCCACACCGTTTCATCGAGCGAGCGTAGCAACCCGCGGGTCTCCGGCCCGGAGGCGGCCGGACCCAGGCCGTCGGTCTTCAACGCCAGACGGGTCAGCTCAGCCCCCAGCTCGTCGTGCATGTCGCAGGCGATGCGCGTGCGCTCGGCCGTCAGGCGTCGCTCCTGTTCGGCGGCAGCCGCCCGATGCGCCCGGCGCAGACGCAGGGAAACCAAGCCGGAAACCAGACCCAGTCCCGTCAGAGCCCCCAGCCCGACGAACGCCTTGGTCTGGTAGAAATGAGGGGCGACCTCGAACTCCAAGCGCGCCGGCGGATCGCTCACCAAGCCATTGCCGCTGCGGGCGGCCACGGTGAAAACATAAGGGCCGGGCCGCAAATGAGGGAAAACAACGCGGGATTGTCGGGTTTCATCGCTGAGAATCTCACCCTTCGGTCCCGTGAGCTGATAGTGAAAGCTCACCCGTTCGGGCGCCACAAAGCTGAGGCTGCTGAACGAGATGTCCACCACCTGCCCCTCGCCCGGCGGAAGAAGGATTCGCTGGGGTCCCAGCGGGATCGTCCGGCCGTTGGCACTCCATCCGTCCAGCGCCACTGGAGGCGGACGCAGTTCCTCCAGAACCTGGCGAGGATGGAAGTAAGCCACTCCCTTCGCGGTGGCCACCCAGATCTGTCCATCGTCGGTCTGGGCCATGGCGGGTTGTCGCTTCAGTTGGCTTTGGGTGCTGGCCAATCCATCGGATCGTCCCAGGCTGAGGGCGGAGATCCGGGTCCGCCGGCCGGCCAGAAAGTCCTCCAGTTCCGAGCGACGGAGGGCATGGACGCCCCGCCGACCAGCAAACCAGAGGTGACCCTCCGCTTCTTCCACATCGCAGACGACCGATTCCGGCAGCCCATCGGCGGGTCTGATCCAGCGGTACTGGCCCTGGCGCCAGAGGCCCAACCCGGCTTCGCTGCCCAGCCAGAGTGTCCCATCGGAAGCAAATCCCAGTGGCACGCAGGGCGTGTCGGGCACCGGATCGGGGTCGGGGAAGTTCTCCACCTGTCCTTGGAAGATACGAAAGAGCCCGGCACCCGCTGACCCGACCCAGATCGCGCCGTCCGGGGCCTCAGCCAGGCCGTAGAGGAAGACATGCTGGGGGCGGGTATCTAGGAAGACCGAGTACGCCGGCGGCAAGAGTTTCATGCCAGGTGCTGATTCCGGCAGTTCTGGCAAATGGGGAATATGAAAGACGCCTCTTGCAGTAGCTATCCAAACACTCCCGTCGGCTGGCGCGAGCACTTGGGAGACTTCCGATAACCCCACCAACTGACCCTTACTTATAAACTCATACGACCAATAGTTGGATCCTTGTTCTCGAAAGACACCATCAGTTCCATGGGGTGCTATCCGAAGCAGCGTCCCGTCCGGGTGCTCTGCCACCAAACCACCACCGCCGTGAAAAGGAGACACTTCCGGCGAGATGAGAAACCGCGGGTCAATGCGGGCCAGTGGGTTCATACCCCCCACCAGCAATCGGCCATCGCGCAAGCGCGCCAACGACAGGACCTCCTCCGAACTCCAGCCTTCTTGCGGCGTCAGCATCCTGACCCGGCGCGGCTGAACCAGCCACAGCCCGTCCCCTTCGGTCGCCGTCCACACGCCCCCTTCGGCGTTCGGAGCCAACGCGGTGACCGTCGCTTCGGAATTCATTTCGCCCAAGGCCAGTCGTTTCCATCGCCCACTCTCGCGTCGCAAAAGACCCGGAGACGCCGGGATCCAATTCCAGAGAGAGGCATCGCTGCTGGCTTCGACCATCTTCCAGTCAGTACGGCGGTTCCGCGTCCAGGTCAGCGCCGGGCCATCCATTCCCAGCCGGAGTTGCGCCCACTGGAACGACCCATCGGCCTCCTGCCACACTTCCACCTCGACCTCGTCTTCGCGGAGGCCATGGGCCAAGCGCACGCAGGGCAGCGGCGGAAGATCAAATGGTTTCGATTTGTCTCCCGTCGCTGCCAGATGAGCCACCAGCTCCACTAATCCGGTGCTTTCCTGAAAGCGCCACAAGGCCGCCGGTTCCTCCGTGCCGATCCAGACCCCATCGGGTGCCAAGCGCAGATCCCGCACTTGCCCTGGGACCGCCACCTCCACCCAGAGACGATCCGCTGCCGGATCGAAGCGCCGGAGCCGGATTGGACCGCGTGGAGAAGAGTCCCGATAGCCGGCCAACCACACCGTGCCGTCCCCAGCCGGAAGCACGCGGCGCAGAAAGCGAGCCGGACCAATGTTCGTGTAGGCCTGCCACTGCTCACCCTGCAGACTCACCAGCCCGTGGAACATTCCCAGCCAAAGGGTGCCGAAGGGATCCTCCGCCAGAGCGCCCACGTCGGGTCCGGTGATCGAGAACCCCGGCGTGCCGTCCTCCGCCGTCCAGAAGCTCCGGCCGTTGAAGCGGGCGAGCCCTTCTTCCGCTCCCACCCACAGGGCACCGTTCCTGGCCTGGAGCAGGCATTGGACTTCGGAACTGAGCAATCCGTCGTCGGTCGTGAAATGACGGAAGGAGTAATGCGACGGGTTGGCGATGCCGGGGAGCACGGACTCCACCGGCACGGGATCGGGTGCGGCCGGCAGGTCCCGGCGTTCGGACCGGGGCGAGGCCGCCAGACTCCGGACTTCGCCATCGGAAAGCAGACGATCGTAGAGCCGTACATCCCGCAGATCCCCGTCCCACGGGCTGCTGCCGAGCACCGTGTTTCCCACGGTGAGGAGTTCAGGTTCCGAGGAACGCGTCCAGGTCGCAGGCCGCGTTCCGACGAGGACACCGTCCAGCCATAGTTCGATTTGGTCGGCCGTCGCCCGAACCGCGAAGGCATGCCAATCCGTGGAGATTTCTTCCACGAACAATCCTGCCCCCATGGGCAGAGAGGACTCGGACAAAAACTCGACAGCGGTGCTGTTAGGATAGGCTCGCAGACACCAACCTGTTCCGAGACCGGAGTCCTGAGCGATGATGGCATGACCGATCGGGCCGGTTTGCCGGGAGGGCTGCCACATCCAGCCGGCAAGGGTGAACGTCTGATTGGTGATGCCGGGCCCCAACTCCACCCACCCCGCGACATAACCGAACCGAACCTCCGGATTTCCCTCCACCGCTCCGAATCCCCGCCGCACGCCGCGCCGGCCGGTGACTTCGTCGGTCCCTTCGGCCGGATCCGGCCACCAATGGAGCAAGCCCGCTGTCGGAATTTCCGCACCCGCGATCGTCCAGGGGAGGAGCCATCCCCCCAGCAGCGCCACGGCCAGTTTTCCGAGGCTAAACATAGGATCAACCCTGTGACGTTACTTCCCGACGGGCAGCTCCTTCAATGGAGGAATCGGGGGGGGCGCGGAAGTAATCAGTAATCAGTAATCAGTAATCAGTGGTCAGTGGTCAGTGGGCAGTGGGCAGTGGGGAGCGGGGTCGGTGTTCGGTCTGATTATTCCGCATTCCGAACTCCGAACTCCGAACTCCGAACTCCGAATTGGTCTGGCCCGAAGGGCCTGGAGAACCCAGCCCGGGGCTGCGCCTTGGCGTTGCCCCGGGTCCAGGCCGCCGAACAAATTCTGCGCTCTGAAGGAGCGCCAGAGCCGCCCGACACCGTGGCCCCGAACCATCAGGGATTCCACGCCAGGATAAATCTCCCCCTCTGGCGTCCCTTCTAGCTAAGCGCCATTCGGGACAGGGCATCTATCGCGAAGGCGGAGGGCAGGACTTTCGGCCCCTTTGTGGCCTTCCTTTCTCTGCACTGACCTCTCTTCTGCATGTTCGCCGCTCCTCCGTGGTTCAAATGGGTAGGACGAATGTCTGGCGGGACGTCCACCAGGGATTGGCAGGGGGTGGGAACAGGACATCTATTCATCCTGTCCCGGGTTTGACCCGGGCGGCGGATGGCCGCTACCTTCGGTCCATGATCGAGCCGGCGGCCAGTTCCCTCTTCCACGAGCTGGTGGATGCCTTTGCCCGCTGCCTGCCACGCGAGAGCGTGCAGGCGCTGGCCAATTTCAAGGTGAGCGACGCCATCCTCGCCCGGCTGGATACCCTGGCCGCCAAGGCCAACGAGGGCCGCCTGTCCGCCGAAGAGGATGCGGACTATCGCGCATTCATCGAACTGGCCGAAATCCTCGCCGTCATCCGGCTCCGGGTGCGGGCGGGAGTCAGCGGCTGACCGCCCATGACTGCGGCGCAGCGACAGGCCGTGCGTGAGCGTGCCGGCGGACGCTGCGAGTATTGCCGGCTGCCGGAAAAGCTGACCGCGCCCCTGCCCTTTCACGCTGAACACATCGTCGCCCGTCAGCACCGCGGACCGGACGACGAATCCAACCTCGCGTGGGCTTGTCACCGCTGCAACCGCATCAAGGGACCGAATCCCGCGAGCTTTGATCCGGACACCAATGAACTCGTCCGGCTGTTCAATCCACGCACCGACCGATGGCAGGAGCACTTCCGGCTGGAGGGTGTGCGCGTGGTTGGACTCACGCCCATCGGACGCACAACCATCTTTCTTTTGGAACTCAACAGCCCGGAGCGTCTGGTGTTGCGGGAACTGATGATTCAGAGCGGTGATTGGATTGGCAATGTGAGGGGAGAATAACGGAAGGATAAAGTGCCAGGTCATCCATCCTTTTGCTGATTCGCGCTGATTCGCGCTGATTCGCGTCCATGAGCGGTTGAACCGAATCGTTACGGTCCGGGTGGCGGTGGAGCCGGCTGGCTTCCCGGCGCGGGCATAAGTCCGTAGCGGCGCAGGAGGTCCACGGGTATCCCGCCACCGGCGGATGAGGTTCCTTTTCGCTTCGCTTTCTCCGCTTGTTCCTCGGCCCAGGCGATGACTTCGGCCTCGCTCGCGGGCCGCGGCATCACCGCGTCCTTCCCGTTCCACCAACGCAACGTCGTCGCGTACGCCCTCGTCGGAGTCGGGTCGCCGCCGTGGTCTTCCAGATCCTCCCCAATGCTCCACAATGTGTAATCTTCGCCTTCGGGATGGCGTCGATAGCGAAGCGGTTGGCCATCCATCCGATCGATCGGAAGGGCCGTCAGGAAATTCGGAACCAGTTCGTCCAGCCGGTCCGGGAAACGGCCGTTTCGCAGACTGAATCGACGCAGCGCAATGGTCGTTTCCACCAACGCACGCTCGGTCTCCAAGCGCAGGGCTTTTACCAGGCATCTCTGCAGGGACGGCACGGTGGCCGCCGTGAGACTGAATCGCAGGCGGTCATACGAGCCCATCGGTTCCGGTCCGAGAAGGTCAGCGTCGGAATATTCCTTGAGACTTTGTGCCTGGCCTGCGTCCCGGCTTCGGCGGAACAGTTCGTCCATCACCCGCAGGTGGAACGCCAGGGCTTGGTCGCGCCAGGCGAACTTCCAGACGGGGAAAAGAACGAACTGGCGGAAGCCCCGGCGGAGTTCGGCCACGAGCTCGTCGGCCACGGGCGCCAGGTGCTCGACGACCGATGGCAACTCCAGCGAGTCATCCGGCTCAAAAGGGCTGGTCATTTCGACAAACTGCTGGCTGGTCAGGCGCTGGATGGACTCCATCCACAGGATCGTTTCTCCGTGCAGGCTCTCCGCCAGGGCCAAGGAATAGTTGTCGGACGGCAGCGCGGCTTGGAGGTCCGCCAGGTCGGCTTCCGACCAGTCGGAACGGTGGGCGATGTCCCAAACGCAGGGCAGCGTGGTCGCGGCCGACGCGATGCGCACCAATTGACTGATCAAGATCGGGTCCTGAGCCAGGAACTGCTCCAAGCGTCGGGCGGCAGTGAGATGCGTGAGCACGGTGGGTTGGTCGTTGCGGTGGGCGGCCGCCAAGGCCGAGGAGGACAAGGCGCGGGCGCCGCCCTTGTATTTGGCGAGCTCGGGCAGGAGCATTTCAAAGCCGTCGCGCCAATTGCGTTGAGGTCGGCATTCGGGAAACGCCAACGCGCGAATTAGTTCCTGGAGGTCGTGCGCCTTGTCCCGGTCCCACTGGGCGAGATCACCCCACGTGTGAGCGCCTTTGGGGTAGGTCTCCCACGCCGTTCGCTCGAAGCTGGCGAGGGCGCGTCCGGGCTTAATGACGTGCATCGAGGGCGGCGAAGGGGGTGAGTCAAGGCGACTGGCCGCCGCCGTGAAGATATAGATTCCATTCGACGCGCCCGGGGAGGCAAAGAGCTCTTCCGGGGCCGGCAGCCTTTGGTCGGCTTTCAGTTCGGCGATCGTGGCGGCGAGTTGTCGCTTTCCCCGCCCATGCTCGATGACGCCACCGGCCACGAGAAGGAGCACCAGTCCGGCGACGAGGCACAAGGTGACGTAAAAGGTTCGGGACATCGTTCAGTTTGCTGGTGGATTGGACAGCTCAGGCTAGTGAAGCTCACGTCCGTGATCGAAGCGTTTTTTGTGCCTCCGGGCAGGGGACAGGAAAGCTCCAAAAACCAAGTTCCAAGCTCCAAAGAAGCTCCAAAACCCAAGCTCCAAACACCCGGGTTCCGCTCGAACCGTCCCTGGGAGCTTCCCATGAACACACCTTGTAGAGTCGTCTGTCCCCAGACGAGAGTCGTCTCGGGAGAGACGACTCT
>CAYYSX010000306.1:0-7055 GCA_964474315.1 uncultured Verrucomicrobiota bacterium
GAGCTTGGAGCTTGGGATTTCTTTGGAGCTTGGGTTTTGGAACTTGGAGCTTCCCTTGGAGTCGTCCTGCAGGCGAGCCGCCCGCGCTCCTGCCGGTAAGGACCGTGTCAAGAGACGCCCCCGTCCGTTCAGCTCTGGCTCAACCGCTTGACCGGTGCATCGTGGTACAGGTGGTGGGCCTCTTCGAGAACCTCCGGAATCCGGTCGGCGAACGGGCTGCGGTGGAGGACCTCGGGCAGGCGTTTTCGATCCAACTTGCCCATGTGTTCCCCGGGGAACCAGTGATCGGCCTGACCCAGCATGTTGTAACGGAACCGCGCCCAGTCGGTGAGTTCGAAGGGCTTGGCGTAGGTCCACAAACGCAGGATCTCCACCAGGTTCACCTCGCCGGGCACCCCTACATATTCCGGCAGTCCCGTCCACCAACGTCGGCACCAGTCGGCACCGACCACCCGGTCCATTTCCTCCCGAAGCCGGCGCTCGATCGGAGCCACCACTTCCGCGGCCCGCTCGTAGTGCTCGAAGATCCCCAGGTGCTCGTCGAAGTCCGAGGGTCGCGCCGCGCCGAGCGACAACGTGTGAACCTCGGGACGCGCCAGGCAATACAGGTCGTTGAACTGCATTGGGGTGAGAGGAGCGCACAACCCGCGCAATTTGGGCAGGTCCAGGTAGAGTTTCCCGCCCTTGTCGTTCGGACTGATGATGAACACCCCCATGTCCCGCTGCGCCGCCTCGGCAATGCACGGACGGTTCAGGTCGTTGACGAAGTACCAGTGAAGGTTGACGTAATCGAATTCGTCGCTGCGGATCGCCGCGGAAATGATGTCGGGCGTGGCGTGGGTGCTAAAGCCGACGAAACGCACTCGCCCGTCCCGCTGCCATTCGCGGCAGACTTCGAGGCAACCGCCCGGGCGCAGAGTCTGGTCGAGCAGTTCCTGGTTGTTCAGCCCATGCAGTGACAACAGATCGACGTAGTCCAACTGCAGCGTGCGCAGCGACGTCTCCAGTACGCTGCGGAACTCCTGGGCGGTGGGTTTAGGCGGGACCTTGGTCTGAATGATCAATCGCTCCCGAGGAAACTGCCGGAGCACCGGCGCCAGTTGCAGTTCCGACGAACCATAGCCACGGGCGGTTTCGATATGATGGATCCCGAGTTCAACCGCCCGGTGGATGGTGGCTTCCAGGTTGGCTTGACCCTCGGGCTTGACCTCGCTCCACGGGATATCCGACCACGATTGCTGGTACCGCATGCCGCCGCAGGAGAGGACGGGGATCTGGAGGTGGGTCCGACCGAAGCGGCGGTAGCGCATGGGGAGAGGTTGCGAAGAAGGCGCCCCGATGTCGAACGCCGGGGAAGGCGGCTCCGAGCGACGGCAACGAAAAGCGGTCACTCCCGCCGGCCCCTCCCGCTCACAGCTCTTTGATTCGGATGTTACGGAACTCCACCGGATCGTTGTGTCCGGCGAAGCCAAAGTGTCCCCGCGCCCGATCCTTGCCCGGGTGAGGCGTGTTCGCCATGAACTCCTTCACGTTGGCCAGGTCCGTGTCGAGAATGACAAATCCATTTAGCTCCACCCGGATGCGCGAGCCTTGGACCGTCACTTCCTGGTAATTCCACTCGCCCACCGGCCGTTGGAAACCCGTGGTCGCCGCGGCCATTCCGTAGGCCGATCCATGGACCTGCCGCGGATCTAGCTTGGCATTGTGGACCTTTTCGTAGTCCTCGGCGAGCACCTGGAGTTCGCACATGCCCACGTAAGCGGTGTCGCCTTGGCCCGGATAGCGCAGGGCCAGGCCATTGTTGCCGCCGGGGGGTAGCTTGAACTCCAACCGGACGGCAAAATCGCCGAACTCGCGCTCGGTATAGATCGTGCCGCCCTTGCCCGACTGGCAGCGAATCGCGCCGTTCACCACTTCGTAATTGTCGAGCGGACCGGCCCAGCCCGCGAGGTCCCTACCATTGAAGAGCGGTTGGAAAGCGGCTTCGTTGTCGCCGGCCAGGATCTTCTTCGCCTCGTCGGGTGGAATCTCGCGGATGAACGCATTACGCCACCTGATCTCTCCACCGTGGGTCTGGAGCTGGATGGGGCCCTGGGTCGGCACCGGGACTTTGCGGTCGTAGTAGTTCTCCATCACGGCGTTCTTCACCACCTGTTGTCCATTCAACCAGACGCTCACCCGCGAGCCCACCATGATGATCCGCATCGAGTTCCATTCGCCGAAGGCTTTGTCGGCCTTCACCAGCGGGTCCTTGCCGGGCGCGCCGGGTGAATTGTTCCAGAGCCCGCCGGAGCCTTTGTCCGCCCCGATGTTGAACTTGGCCTCCTCAGTGGAATCCCAGATCTGCACCTGCGGTACCCCGCGCAAGTAGATGCCCGAATCGGCGAGCGGCACGGTCCGGTAGTCAATCAGCAGTTCGAAGTCGCCGTAGTCCTTTTCAGTCGTCGCGTAGGCGCCGAGACCGTCATTCACCAGGACGCCGTCTTCGAAGTACCAGTGCGGTTTGCCGGTCTGGGGGTTGATCTCGTTCATGGAGGCCGTCCACTTGGCGATCTGCTCCTTGCGCTCCGGTTCGGGGAGGGCGAGCAACTTGCGGTGGTCGTAGGTATCGCCGCCGCGGAAGCCGGAGAGGTCTTTGCCGTTAAAGAGCGACGTGAACCCGGGCGGCGGAGTTTGGGCCCGGGCGGAGGAGGGCAGGCCGACCGTGACGGCGAGGGTGGCGAACGACGCCAGGGCGGCGAACCGGCGGCGGGAAAGGTGGAAGTTCATAAATGCGCAGAAAGCCTCTAGGCGGTTGGAGAAAAGGGGGAAGCTCAAAGTTCAGGTCGTTGGCTGTACCGCAGACCTCTGGGTCTGCTGTACCGCAGGTTTTTAACCTGCCCGACTCAGTCCGCGGATCGGTCGGGCCGCTGTTACTTTCCAGCCCCACTGGGGATAGGATGACAGCGATGAGTGATGGCGAGTTGTTGCGGGCCTACGGGCTGGAGGGATCCGAGGCCGCGTTCACGGAGTTGGTGAACCGGTACGTGGACCTGGTCTATTCCGTCGCCCAGCGCCATCTGGCGGACCGATCCCTGTCCGAAGAAGTGACCCAGTCGGTGTTTGTCCTGCTGGCGCGCAAGGCTCCGTCCTTGATCAGCCATCCCTCCCTGGCCGGCTGGCTGCATCGCGCCGCCTGGCACTTCGCCACGAAGATGGCGCGGACCGAGGCCCGCCGCCGCCGATGGGAACGCCAAGCGGTCCCGACCCTGACCCCCGTTATGTCCGACGAGCCCGCTGAAACCGCACCGGTGCTTCCCGCCCTGGACGAGGCGTTGCAGGAATTAAACGAACCGGACCGCGCGGCCCTCGTGTTGCGTTACTTCCTGGGCAAACCCCTGCGCGAAGTCGGGGAGGCGCTGGGGACCAGTGAGGCGGCCGCCAAGATGCGGGTCAGTCGCGCCTTGGAACGGCTGAGAACGTTGTTGATCCGGCGCGGGATCACCTGTTCGCCAGCGGCGTTGGCGGCCGTCATTTCCGAGCAAGCCCTCGTACTGGCACCGCCGACGCTGGCCGCTCGGGTGGTGGCGACGGCTCACGCCGGCGGCGGTCTCGTTTCTTTATCATCCTTAGTTCACGGAGTGTTCATTCTTATGAAAGGCACCAAACTAACAGCATTCGTTATCGCGGCCGCTCTTCTTGCGGTTCTCTCGACCCTCACCGTACGGAATTGGCGGGCCGAAGATTCGTCGGCCGCCAGCACCGAGTCACCATCGGCGGTGGAGGAAGCGACCGAGGCGCCGCAGCGTCTTGGACTGGGCAGACGCCTGAGGCCGGCGGAGCAGAACGCGCCGCCGTTGGACTTGGAAGCGGCCCGGCAGCGTCTGAGGGCGGCGCTGACGGCGCCGATCCCCAAGAGTGGCATTACCTGGCCGGAACCCATCGTGCTCGAAGCGATGGCGGCCTTTGGTGACAGGCAGGAGGAGGTGTTCACGGTGTTGAAAGAGGCGTTCTTCGATTCGCAATGGAACGACGATGAGAAGAGGCTGGTGCATCTACGCGCCCTTTACGCGATGGGGGAACTAGGAAAAGAGGTGCCGGGGTTGCTGTCGTTTCTCTGGGAAACGACCGGCCATGGTGACGGCGGCGACCGGGTGATGGCCTTGGTTGCCCTGCAAAAATTAGGATTGGAACCGTCTGATCTGCCCGCGCTCACCCGGCTCCTCGCGGGTTCTGGGACCGGGGGATCCCCCGCCTTGCGAAGCCGTCTTCCGGTCGCCATTCGGGACGTGTATCAGAGAAATCCCGAGGCGGCGGGACCCTATCTGACCGAGTTGGTCGGGGTGTTGGAAGGAGCCACCGATCCCGTGATCCAGTTCGGCGCCGCCTGTGCGCTGCTAGGAACCCCGTCCGGCGCCGATCCACGGGTGATCGAGATCATTCGCAACGGATTGCACGAGGGCCTGAACGCCTCACGGACTGACGGACGCAGCGTCAATGTCCATATCGCTATCGACAGCGCCGCGGCCGCCGGGGAGGCGGCAAAGCCGTTGATTCCCGATTTGCTCGAAGTAGCCCGGTCGAGCTCGGAGGTCTATCAGCGCGACGCCGCGTTGCTGGCCGTAGGCCGCATTCAACCGGAACTACGTCCCGACCATCCCGAACTAGACCAAGCCATGACCCATGATGAGGAGACGCGGCGCGTGCGTGAAGGCATCTCCGAGGGGTCCGCAACTTACGAAGATTTGATTCAGGCCTTGCGCGATCCTGCGGCTGCGGTGCAGGCGGCAACGACCTTGGGGGAAGCGGGTCTTAACCTGCCCGAAGTGGTTCCGGCCTTGATCGCTGCCTTGGCCGGGAAGGAAGAAGACAGCCGCGATCAAATCGTTGAGGCGATTCATAAAATCGATCCTCAGGTGCAGATCGAGCGCGTGTCCGGCGACGCGATGTTCGAAGCGGTGATCTGGGCCGGGTCGGCGTTCGATTCCCGCCCGCCCGGCGAGAAGGATCCCCAGGTGGAAAGTCTGTTGCTGGATCTGCGCGCCTATATTACGTGGCGTACTCCTGAGGAAGTCATGGACATAGTGAAGAATCTCGCGGCGTTGGACGCACCGACCGGCCAGGCCTTTGTGAACGGGCTGGCCGAGAAGGATCCGGGCCTGGCGAATCGCGCGCGACAGATCATGGAATCGCCCCGACCCTGATCCGTCCCGGGTCTTCGACCAGGAAGCCGCGGGAAAGACCCCTTCCCCGTTCCTCCGGTCCACCCTAGCGTATCCCGCCCATGAGTTCATTGCTCCTCGCCGGCGGCCGGGTGATCGATCCCGCCTCGGGATTCGACCAAGTCACCGACCTCCTGATTGCCGACGACCGCATCGTCGTTCTGGGCCCGGACGCAGCCCCCAAGTCGCCCCGCGGCACCCGGGTGATTGACGCCGCCGGAAAAGTGGTGGCGCCCGGGTTGATCGATTTGCACGTCCATTTCCGGGAACCAGGCCAAACCAAGAAGGAAGACATCCTCAGTGGGGCGCGCTGTGCGGCGCGCGGCGGGTTTACGACGGTGGTCTGCATGCCCAACACCACGCCCGCCATCGATCACGGCGGCACCGTGGCCTTGATCAAGGACCGCACCGAAGCGGCCGAGGTGCGGGTGGAGATCGCCGGCGCCCTGACCAAGGACATTGCCGGAGAGGAACTCGCCCCCATCGGATCTCTGCACCAGGCCGGCGTGGTCGCCCTGACCGACGATGGCCATTGCATTCAAAATAACAAACTGATGCGTCGCGCCTGCGAATACGCGCGGATGTTCCGCCTCCCGGTCATGGACCATTGCCAGGATTACGGCCTGGTGACCCACGGGGTCATGCATGAGGGACGTTACTCGACCCTTCTCGGATTGGCCGGCTGGCCGGCAGCGGGCGAGGAGGTGATCGTGGCCCGGAATATCCTGCTGGCGGAGCAAACGGGCACGCCGATCCACTGCCAGCATCTGAGTTCGGCGGGAAGCGTCCGCCTGCTGCGCGAGGCGAAGTCACGCGGAGTGCCGATCTCCGGCGAGGCGTGTCCGCATCACTTCACCCTGACCGACGCCTGCATTGCGGGCAGCGAAGCTTACTGGAAGGAGGACGGGGCCGAATTCGCCCGCCGCTTCTTGAACGGGCATCCCCTGCCTGAATGGCCGGCCTACCACACGGATTTCAAAATGAACCCGCCGTTGCGCTCCGCCGCCGACCGAACGGCCATCATCGAGGGGTTGGTGGACGGCACGCTGAACATCATCAGCAGCGATCATGCGCCGCACCGCGAGTCGGAGAAGGAGGTGGAATTCGATCACGCGCCCTTCGGAATCGTCGGACTCGAGACCGAACTGGCGCTGTCCCTGATGGCCTTGGTGCATACGAACCGCCTTTCACTGCCGGCCCTGCTGGCCAAGCTCACGGTGGAGCCGGCGCGGTTGCTGGGCTTCTCCGATGGTCGTGGGGAACTGAAAGTTGGCGGCATGGGGGATGTGGTGGTGATCGATCCCGATTTCGAATGGACCAGCCGGCGCACCGAGACGGCCAGCAAATCGGTCAACAATCCGTTCCACGGCTGGCGACTGCGCGGACGGGCGACGCACACGATCATGGGCGGCCGTGTGACGTGGGAAGCCGAAGTCGAGTGATCTTCCAGGCGCAGCCGTCAACCGATGCGCCGAAGTGCGGTGGCCCATCCGTTCTCGGTCTTCCGTCCTCTGTCCTCCGGTCCATATCAATCGTTGCGAAAGTACGTGCGTGTAGCGTGCGGTGTCTTCACCGCACCACCGGCGTGCCTGCATCCAGCAGTGTGAAGGTACTTTCGCAACGATTGATACCTCGGCGGGCAGGTTGAAGACCGGCGCCATAGCCGGCTCCGAGACCGGCGGGGCGCATCTCAGTTTATTGCAGTCCCGTCAGGGATTTTTCGGGAATAGCCCAGCGTTTTAACGCTGGGTGGAGCGAAAGAGGTGTCGAGTCCCGGCAGGGACGGCAGAAAGACGGGCCTTTTTCTTTCGTCCCTGCCGGGACTGGCTTTCGCCACTTCCGCCACCCACCGAT
>CAYYSX010000307.1:0-7007 GCA_964474315.1 uncultured Verrucomicrobiota bacterium
CCGGCACGAGATGGTTCCGGGGCCCTATGTGCAGACGGAAGCCGACCTCAGAGCCACTCCCGCGGCGGCCTATGAGCCCCTTCATTCCCTAATGAACGGGCTGCTCAACTACCTCGTTCGTTCGGGTACCTAAGTTTACGGAGGTATTCCTAGGAACCTAACTCCGGGAATGGAAAGACCGCGGATAGCTCGGATGACACGGATCAAGAAGGAGTTATCCAACGCCGAGCGCGCTCGGTACCCTCCCCCTGGGGAGGAGGACGCATTGCCGCGGTCCTAACTCGCGTTTCCAGGATCAGGCGGCCAGCGGCTCTCCATACGGCAGGTCCTCGGGAAGCGGCACCAACTCCGAGATCCAGCTCCATAGTTGGGTGAAATCTTTGTTCACGTCGCCGGACAGACAGTCGGTGATTTCCCCGGCGGCTTCCGGATGGCGCCGGATGACTTCACGGAAGGAAAACTTCGGATCATAGAACGCATAGACGAGTTTGCGCATGTTCTCCACACCCTGGCGCACAAACCTCCCATAGTCCGCAAATCGGACCGGAGAAAGATCACCCTTCACCAAACCGTCATGCACCGCCTCCCCGGCCAGCACTCCGCTCTTCAGCGCGAGCATGACTCCGCTGCTGAATACGGGATCGAGAAAAGCGAAGGCATCTCCGACCAGCAGCAACCCGGGGGCCGCACAATAACGCGAGTGACGCGAATACTCGCTCGTGAGGCGGTACTCGCCTGTCGATTCTCCCACGGCGAGGTGTTGCTTGATCCACTGGTTTTCTTCCACTTCACGATGAAAGATGTCACGGGGCTCACGCACCCCTCCCCGGGTCAGGTATTTGGCCTCCGCCACCACTCCGACACTCACCATGTCGTCATGTTGCGGGATATGCCAGAACCAACCTTTATCGGGAATGTAGGCCACCGTGGTCGCCCCTTCGTCGAGTCCCGGATCGCGCAGGGATCCGCGATAATAAGTCCACACGGCGATTTTGTTCAGGTACGGATCCCGCATCCGCCAGCCGCGCAAGTTGGAGACCAAGGCCTCCTTTCCCGTGCAATCCAGCGTGATCGGCGCGGTCACGGAACGCACCGTGCCATCCTTTTCGGTCAACTCCACCCCGATCACCCGGTCGCCGTCCATCAACGGACGGTTTACGGTGGTTTCCTCCCACACCTCGGCGCCCTTTTCCCGCGCATGATCCAGCAGCATTTGGTCAAACTCCGAGCGCAGGACCTGCCAAGTCTGGGCCACGGTCTCGCGGTCGTAGCGGGTATAGAAATAAAAGGGCTGTGACCGCCGTCCGTCGGGCTGCACAAACGTCACGCTATACTTCTTCACGAAGTGCGAGGCCTTCATCTTCGGGATCAGTCCCATTCGTTCCAACGGCTGGAAGGTGAAGGGAATCAGCGATTCCCCGATGTGGTACCGTGGGAATTTCTCACGGTCCAGAATCAGGACCTTG
Organism: uncultured Verrucomicrobiota bacterium; assembly: GCA_964474315.1. Lineage (GTDB taxonomy): Bacteria > Verrucomicrobiota > Verrucomicrobiia > Limisphaerales > UBA9464 > UBA9464. The sequence goes on from CAYYSX010000307.1 coordinate 1,467, forward strand.
TGTCCGTATTCGGCCAGGATGGAACCGGACGACGAGCCCGCCGGGCCCGCGCCAATGAGGATGGCATCGTAGGTGTGATTGGTATTCATCGTTAGCAAATTTAGATTAAGGAGAGACGGTCGAAGAGGAACGAGCCAGGAGATGCTTGCGCCCTAAGCGTTCCACCAGCCCGAGCAGGGGGCCGGTCATGATGGTGGTGGTGATGGCCATCAACACCAGCAGAGTGAAAATGGTCGGCGAAAGGATTCCCAGGTCGTAGCCCACGTTGATGACCACCAATTCCATCAGTCCACGGGTGTTCATCAGCGCTCCCAGAGAAAAGGCGTCGGACCAACTCAGGCCAGTGTGACGTGCGGGAAGCACCGTTCCGACAATCTTGCCGACGGAGGCCACCAACAGGATCAGCAGCCCAATCCCCCAATGCCCGGCCTCGTTCACCATTCCGACCTGCGTCCGCAGTCCGGTCACCGCAAAGAACAACGGGAGCAGCAGGATCGAGCTGACGCCTTCCAACCGGAGCCGGATTTGGTCGCGAAAGCCGGCATGATGAGGCATCACGACGCCGGCCAGAAACGAGCCGATGAGCGCATGGATGCCGATGCGTTCGGTGGTCAAGGCGGAGGCAAAGAGAAAAATCAGGACGATGGCCATCGTCCGGGGAGACTCGGGGTTTAGGCGCTTTCCCCATCCGCCGGAAAGGAGCGGACGGATTACGAGCATCATCACCCCGAGGTAAACCACGGCCAGTCCCATGCTGAGAGCGGTGGAACCGATCCCGGTGGAATTGACGATTGCGATGACCAGGGCGAGCAGGGTCCAAGCGGTCATGTCATCGACCGCAGCGCAGGTCAGCGCCATCGTCCCCAGGCGAGTCTTCTCCCATCCGCGTTCTTGCAGGATTCGCGCGAGCACTGGGAAAGCCGTAATGCTCATCGAGACGCCCATGAACAGGGCGAACGACAGGAAGGAAATTCCCGGGCCAGCGAAGGTGGGGAACAAGGCCAGCGACAGGAGTACCCCCAGAAAAAATGGAAAGAGAATGCTGGAGTGACTCACCGCGACCGCCGTATGCGCGCGTCCCTGCAACAAGGTGGGGTTCAACTCCAGGCCCACCACGAACATGAAGAGGCAGACCCCGATCTGGCTGAACAGCTTGAGGGCATCCAAAGACGCGACTGGGAACAGAAAGGCAAACGCCTCCGGAGCCACAAGTCCGAGCAACGATGGACCCAGCAAAATGCCCGCTACCATCTCACCGACGACGGACGGTTGGCCGAATCGCATCACGGCGACTCCGACCAGGCGAGTCGCCACCAGGATCACCACCAACTGAACGAGCAATTGGCTCAGTGGATCCAAGGGAGGGAGCGCGGACCGCGGCGACTCAACCTGGCTTCCCGGGCTTGGCTTCTCGTCGGCCACCGCCTGCTCACCGGCCACAGGACGCGGCGATAGCGCCCTCCCTTTCTCCAGCACCAGCCAGATTCCCAAGCCGAGGACGAGCAGCACCGTCACATACTGAAGGAGGCCCTTCATGTTCATGCCGGGCGTGACCGGTAGGATCCTTCCAGCGCCCCGAAAGGCCTTCTGATCAGCAGGCAAAGCAATCGCATGTCGGAAAATTTACCCGTCATGATGCTGGTCACGGAAATAGAATCTCGCGATCATGGTAATGCCGTTCGGGCATCATCCTCCGAACATGAATTTGCGTCATTTGCGGTACTTTCAAGCCGTGGCCGAAGAGCTGAGCTTTTCCCGGGCCGCCGCCCGGCTGCGTGTGGCCCAGCCCGCCCTCAGCCGGGCGGTCCAGGAGATTGAACGAGACCTCGGCGCCGCGGTGCTGGAACGCAGCCGACACTACGTGCGTTTGACGCCGGCCGGGGCGGTGCTCCTGCGCGAAACGGCGCTGCTGCTGGATCGATGGGACGAATCCATCCGCCGGGTTCAGCGGACCGCCACGGGTGAGGAGGGAGAGCTGAAACTGGGATATATCGGTCCTCCCACGCAGCCGTTTCTCGGCCGCCTGTTGCATGAGTATCGGCGTCGCTATCCGCGCGTCAGCCTGCACCTGGAGGAACGCACTCCGGAACGGGTGTGGGAAATGGTGGCCAAAGGTCGGCTGTCCGCGGCCCTCACCCGGCCGGTGCAGTTTCACCACGCCCTGGCCTTGCGCACTCACTTGCTGCGGGAGGAACCCTTGGGCTTGGCCGTGCCGTCCGACCACGCCCTGGCGCAACGCCGATCGGTGGCCTGGACCGCCCTGGCTCACGAGCCGCTGATCGTGCTGGCTCGACGCGAAGGCATGGGATTACACGACGCCGTGCTGGCCGGCTGCCGGCAGGCCGGATTCATTCCCCGGCTGGTCCAGACTCCCAGCTTGGTCGGGACGGTGCTCAGCTATGTCGAGGCGGGCGTTGGCCTGGGGGTCGTTCCCGATTCCGTGGTGAGTCCCGGCATGGAGCAGCTCCGATTCGTTCCCCTGAGACCACGCCGAACAGTCCCGCTGGTGCTCGTCTGGAACGAAGACGAGGATTCGCCTCCGGTGCAACGTTTCCGCGAACTTCTGCTGGAATGGAAATCCCACGATCATCTCTGGAACACCGGGGCTCCAGTTAGATCCAAAGCGGGATGCTCCAAAGCGGGATGCTCTAAAGAGGAGCGCGATTAGGAACTGTCCCGCGTCGCGCGCGAAGTTCCAAAGCCCAAAATCCAAGCTCCAAAAAAGTTCCAATGTCGAAGCTCCCGATTCCCGCTGGAGCTACCTCAAAAGCTGAGCCCGTGGGTCAAAGCACTCGTCCTACGCACGGCCACTCATGGAGCCTTAGTCTTTGGAGCTTGGGTTTTGGCTTTTGGAACTTGGCTCCGGCCCCGGCCCCGGCCCGCCCAGGAACCGCTCAAAGAACTCGACGAGGACCGCATTGGAGTCCGGAGTGGGATCGTGGCCGGGCCGGGAGGTCATTCCGACCCGGTGTGGCTGGCCCAGCCATTCATTCACCCGCACTAATTCCCGCAAAGCCTCCCACCGTTCCGGAGGATCTTCCGAACCCCCGGACAGCAGGAACGGACGCGGGGCAAGGAGGGCCTGCAGTTCGGTGAGATTCCGACCTTCTGCCACCAAGTCGCGGTAGGCGCCGGTGCGCGGATTCGTTGCCGTGACGATTCCTGGGGTTCGTTGGTGCCGGGGATCGCGCCCCAAATACCACGGTTCCCAGTAGTTCACGTTGGGACGCTGTTCATCCCACACCACCCCAGGGTCACTTACCGCGCAGGCCGCAAAAGGTTCATAGAGACCGGCTGCGAACAACGCCCACTTCCCTCCGTAACTGTGGCCGACCACGCCGATCCGGCGGGAATCCACCTCCGGACGTTGCGTCAAGGCCGTGTGGGCATTGGCGGCCGCGTACGCCAAAAACGAGAGCGGCTGGCAGACGGCGGTCCCCGTATCGGGATGCCAGGCGTCGCCACCCGGTGAGCCGAGGGCCAGGGCGACGAATCCGCGGCGCGCCAGTTGTAACGCAAAATCCCGATGCCGGTTGGTGTTCAGTCCCACGCTGGTTTCGGGCTCATAGAATGGCACGACCACCGCGGGCAGCGGCCTGATCCTGGCCGGCACCAACAGCCATCCTTTCACCCATTGGTCCAATGCGATCTCCAACCGGACCCGTTGCTGAACGAAATTCTCCCTCGGCTCGGACGCCAGCACTTCGAGTCGCGGCGCCTCCAGGAGTGGCGGCCAGGGACCCATCAGCCGATGCCAATCGGCGACAATCTCGGCGCGCCGCCGGGGCCAGTCCGCGGCCGACTGCACGGGGGTTCCCGCGTTGAACACCAAGGGAGACCGCCACTCCGGTGAGCGAACGCCCGCCTCGCTGGTGGACGGCGGTTCCAACGCTTCGTCCAGCGTCGTGCCGGATCCAGCGGGATCCACGGACACCACCACTCGGGCATAACGCGTCAGAGGCGGCTCGCCGTGGTCCGTCACGGAAACGACCAGATGCAAAGTCTCTCGGGAATCCACCGCCGGCGCTCGAAATCGAATCGTCGGATGGGAGGAATCAACGCCTTCCCATGGACCACGAAACGTCCCGGGTTCCCGATACCACTTCCAATGGAATTGGAGTTGATTCCCATCCGGATCGGAGGAAGCCGCCGCCGAGAGCTCCACCTCGTCGCCGGGTCGGACGGTCATCGCTGGATCGCAGTTCAGCCGCACCACCGGGGGATGGTTGGCCTCGTGAGGCGGTCGGACACACCAATCGAGTCGCGCCCGAAATTCGTTCTGCAACGCGGCGGCCCAACGTCCCAGCGTGTGGTCGCGCTGGGTGGTCCCCTGCCAGAGGTCCTCCTGGTTCGCCCAAAAATACGGCCGGCCAGGCTGGGTTTCATTCGGCCCGTAACGTCCACCCCAACCTCCCCAGGTCGGCTGTTCGGGGGCGTTCAATCCGTTGGGCATCCAATACAAAAACGTCATGGAATCCCCCTCCTTCGCCCAGTGGGTGGTATTGGTGGGATACAACGCGCCGAGGGGGCCGTGGTCGTTCAGAACGTCCCGCACCAGGTCAAACCCGCCGGCGGTCGCCGTGAGGGCGGAGAAGCGATGATACCAACGCCGCCGATCCCGTTCTGGCCGGAACGTGTCCACCCACAGCGGAAACGGCGGCGACAGCTCGGTGGAATGCGGGCCAAACTTGTCGGCCGACGCCAGACGCAGTCGCGACTTGAAGCGCGCATAACCTTCAGGTCCGCGTTCCTGATACACGCGGTCGAGCGTCCGCCGTAGGTTGTTGGTGGCGGCACCTTCATCCGTTCCCCAGTCCGCATACCACAGCGGCCGCGGATCCGGGGCATCCACCGCCGCGACCAGCCGGTTCACTCCTTCGTCCGAGTCACCGTAGCCGGCAATGGTCCGCGCCCAGAGGTAAGCTGGAGACGGAAACCGCGAATCGTGTTGGACGAGGTTGGTCCAACACACGCCGTACGCCGTCAACTGCCGCCGCACAATGCCCAGGCCGGTCCGTTCCGGATTTTGGTTCTCGCCGTCGCGGGCGCGCGGCCGGTTGGCGATAATGCCTTCGACGTCCCATTCGCTGGAAAGCAGGAGGAACCGCACCAACGATTGCTCGTCATCCGGATCGCCCCCGGCATCCGTCTCAATGAACACCCGGGGCCGGTCCGCCGCCGCCCCCGGACCAGCGACCGCGGTGATCACCAGGGCGGCGACCAGGAAAGTAAGCAAACGAAACATGAGCTGATAACGAAAGCGGTGGAAGCCGGTTCAGAAGCCGGTGTCGGAGAAGGAGAAGAAGTGGGTGAGTCCATGGTGGGAGTGGGGCGAAAAGGAAGTCCCCCAGCATCGCGCCCTACGCGGGGCCGACAAGGCTGAAAAAGGCATCGGGATTGCCTCATAGCGGCTCAGAGCGGTCGGTCCCCCCGGTTCACGGGCAGGTTAAAAACCTGCGGAACAGCAGACAGGAAATGTCTGCGCTACCGCGTAGCGCAGGCCTCCCGGCCTGCTGTTCCGCAGGTTTTTAACCTGCCCGC
>CAYYSX010000308.1:0-6959 GCA_964474315.1 uncultured Verrucomicrobiota bacterium
TCTACGGCGTCATCTCCTACTCGGTCGCGCAACGGACGAAGGAATTCGGTCTCCGGATGGCCTTGGGCGCGCAGCCCGGCGATGTGCTCGGCATCGTGCTGGGACGCGGCATGATGCTCGCGCTGTTCGGCATCGGTATCGGTCTGGCCGGGGCGCTGGCATTGACGCGATTCCTGGCCTCCCTGCTCTTCGGCGTCACCCCCACCGACCCGGCCACGTTCCTCGTCGTTTCCCTTTTCTTCGGCGCTATCGCGTTTCTCGCCACCTACATTCCCGCGCGCCGCGCGACGAAAATTCACCCCATGGAAGCGTTGAGGGAATAGAGGCGAGGGGTGAGAGTGATCAGTGATCAGTGATGAGATTTCTGATTGGCGATTGAGTTCGGTGCAGACCCGTCATGCTAACTGAGGGCCTGTGGAGTGCGGCGGTTTCCGCCGCTTTGGATTTCGCGGGGGACGGAGGGCGTGGCGGTAGCGAAAGGACGGTCGGAGGCCTTCTCCACGGGCGATCCAAAGCGCCGCACAGCGGCGCACTCCAAAAGGGAAGGCTCCTCGTCCCGGAAGTGGGATCGAGCCGTCCCAAAATCGAACCGCTGCAGAGGGCCAGGCTCCACGAATTGCCTGCCTTTCCACCGTTTCTGTTGAGTTTTCACCGGTGGCATGCCCTATGCATCCGAAGAAAGAGGATGGATCACTCTGGAACGGCAACTGGCGCTACGCGACGGAATCCGAAGCAGTCCGACGGGCCTACCACCGACCACTGATTACTGATTACTGATTACTGATTACCGATTACTGACCATGCCCGACCTGAAATTCGCCTTCCGCCAACTACTGAAGAACCCCGGCTTCACCGCCGTGGCCGTGCTCACCCTCGCGCTGGGCATCGGCGTGAACACTTCGATGTTCAGCGGATTGCATTCGTTGTTGATGCCCGAGTTGCCGTATCCGGACTCTGACCGGCTGGTGCGCGTCTTCCGCACGTCGCCGCATTCGCAGCGCTGGCCGCATTCGCCGGCCAACTTCCTCGACGAGCGCGGGCAGAACTCCGTCTTCTCGCACCTGGCCGCCACCACGTCTCGTCCGGTCAACCTGTCCGAGGCGGGCCAGCCGGCCGAGCGTTTGCGCGCAGTCCTGGCCACAGCCGACCTGATCCCGATGCTGGGCATCCAACCCAGGCTCGGTCGCGCCTTCCTGCCGGAAGAGGACCAGCCGGGACGGAACGACGTCGTGCTATTGAACCATGCCTTCTGGCTGCGCCGCTTCTTCGCCGATCCCGGCATTGTCGGCCGCACGCTGCGGCTCGACGGCGAAACCCTCACCGTCGTCGGCGTGATGCCGCCGGAGTTCGGCGACCGCCAGGCCTGGGGCACGGCCGATCTCATCCGGCCGATGGCTTTCAGCGACGCCGAACGCGTCGTGCGCGGGAACCACTACCTCGACGTGTTCGCCCGCCTGAAGCCCGACATCACGCTGGCGCAGGCCAACGCGGGACTCGCCGCGCTCGCCACCCACTTGCGCGAGGCGCATCCGGAGAACAACGCGGACTCGGGCTTCCATGCCGTGACGCTCGCCCAGTCCCGCATCGACCCGCGCGGCCAGATCATGCTCTGGCTGATCCTCGGCCTCGCTGGCTTCGTCCTGCTGATCGCCTGCGCGAACCTCGCCCATCTCCAGCTCGCCCGCACCGCGCTGCGCTCCCGTGAACTCGCCATCCGAGGCGCTTTGGGTGCGCCGCGCGGCCGGTTGTTCCGCCAGTTGCTCACCGAGACGCTGCTGCTCGCCGCGCTCGGCGGTCTGCTCGGACTGTTGCTGGCTCAATGGACGAACCAATGGCTCATCCATCATCTGACCGAGGACGGACGCCCCCTGGTCCGACCCGAACTGAACTTCGCCGTGCTGGGCTTCGCCTTTCTGACGACCATGCTCTCGAGCCTGGCCTTCGGGCTGGTTCCCGCGTGGCTGGCCTCGCGCGCCGATCTCAACGCCACCTTGAAGCAGGGCGTGCGCGACGGCGGAGCCGGTTACTCGCGCCACCGCCTCCGCCACGGGCTGATCATCGTCCAGGTCGCGTTGGCCCTCATGCTCCTGGTAGGAGCCGGCCTCGTGCTGAACGGGCTGAACCGCTTCAGCACGGCCGATCCGGGCTGGCGCATCGACGGTTTGCACGCCGGCTATCTGAACCTCCCGGCCGCAACGTACCCCGACGGCGACGCACGCCGCCGTTTCATGGATCGTCTCCAGGAAAAACTCTCCACTCTGCCCGGAGTGGAACAGGCCTCCCTGGCCAACGCGCTCCCGGTTGCGGGTTTCCGCAGCCACATCGGCCTGTCCATCGAATCGTCCGCGACTCCCGTGACCAGCAGTCTCAGCCGTCTGGCGTTCGTTTCGCCCGGTTACTTCCCGACGCTTGGCATCCGGTTGCTGGAAGGCCGCGAATTCGCTCCGACCGACGCGGCGGAACACCCCGCCGTGATCGTCGTCAACGAATCGTTCGCACGCGCCTGCTGGCCCAACGCCTCGGCCGTGGGCCAGCGCATCGGGAACCCGGGCGCCTGGCAGGAAATCGTCGGCGTGGTCGCCGATGTCCGTTCGGCCACCGATGCCGGCGAACCCACCACCCGGTTCCAATGCTACCGTCCGCTCGCCCAGGAACCACAATCCGGACTGGCCGTGGCGGTGCGGGGCAATGTCACGGGGGAAACCCTGCGCCGCGCGGTGGCGGAGCTTGATCCCGACCTGCCATTGAGCGAGGCCGGCGCCGTGCGCGCCACCGTGGGACGTTTCTTTGGCCAAGCCGCCGTCGCCGGCTGGCTGCTGGCGGCGTTCGCGGGGCTCGGTCTGCTGCTGGCCGCGCTGGGCACCTATGGCGTGATCGCGGGATTCGTCGGGCAGCGGACCCAGGAAATCGGCGTGCGCATGGCGCTCGGCGCGCAGATCCGCGATGTGCTCTGGCTCGTGCTGGGCAAAGGGCTCCGCCTGACCGCCGTGGGCCTCGCGCTGGGTTGCGTCGGCTCCATCGGCATGGCGCGGCTCCTCGTCTCGCTCTTGCCCGGCTTGCGGGCGAACAGCCTGGCGGTCCTGTTTTGCGTGTCCACCCTGCTCCTCGCCGTCGCTTTCATCGCCTGCTGGCTGCCCGCCCGCCGGGCCGCGAAAATCGATCCGATGGTGGCGCTGCGGAGCGAATGAGGAGGGAAGGGGGGAGAGGCAAGAGACGGAAGACTAACAATTAACTATCTTTGACATTTCACAAGCAGGGAAGGCCTTGGGATTTGGAGTTTTTTTGGAACTTGAAGCTAGGAACTTGGAACTTGGCTTGGGGAGCTTCCCATCCAACGAGTGATCGTTTTTTGATACTTAGACATTTAACCCGACTGAGAATAAAGGGCCGCCCACTTAAAACGCCTTCGCGAAGTGTTCGGCAATTGCTTCCGGACTCAACGCCCGGTCATACACTGATACTTCGTCGAGCCGACCTTCCAGGCCTGCGTTTCGAGCACTGCCTCCGCCTAGGAAAAGCGGATCGTCGGCCCGTCCGGTGAACTCCAGTTCTCCGTGCAGTTCCGGAACCGGTTCGCCATTGAGATGCACCCGCACGTGCTGACCTTCGCGGACCACCACCACCTGATGCCAACGGCGCCAGGAAATCTCCGTGCGACCGACCAATGCCGTCCGACCGTTGGAAAAGATCAGTCGTCCCGTTTGTTCCGCCGGCTCCGATCCCCCGAGCAGCAGATGATCACCGGCCGGGTCCTCATCGCGCGCCTTGGAAAAGAGATGGCCCGTCACGGGTCGGACGGAGACCGGTAACCCGTTCCAGAACCAGAGTTCCACCGAGTAGGACGTTCCCAAAACCGGTCGCTCAGCCCGGATTCTTCCGCCGGCCAGGTGCGGGGCACGGTTGATCAGGTCGCCGCTGAAAGGATTGGGCACTTCGGGCCGCGGCGGCTGAAAGCCAATGATTCCGCTGGCGCCGGGAAGAAAGAGCGCGATGCCGTCTTCGAAACGAGCGTCGTTGCCGCGGCCGGTGGCGTCGTGCGCGAAGGGAAAGATGCTTTCGTTCAACCGCCAATACGCCAAAGGCCGCGCGGCAAGAATGGTCCGGGCATAGAGGCCGTGAGTCTCGGGCATCGGACGACGCGGCTGGCCGGCGACTTCTTCCAAAAGCTCCAGCAGCGTTTCTACGATGCGCGGTTCCGCCTGAACCTCGAGTCCGGCGGTCCGGGCCGGCCAGGTCGTGTAACCGCCCAGCCCATGCTGTTCCGGAGGTGGAATGTAACCCTCCGCCCCATTGGCCAGCTCGATGTTGAAGGTCGGGACCAAAGGACTCCGGGCCTTCAGCTTGAGTCCGGTGAGGGCGAAGACTTCGTTGGGCAGTGCGGCGATTCCCAGCTCGCCGATGCGAAGGGCCTGAAGCTTCAGTTCGGTCTGCGGACGCGCCTGCAAGTACACTGCCTCCAGCGCATAGATTTCCGGAAGCGTTTGCGGCAGCCGCCCCTCCACCGTTGCCGCCACGGTTCGGGCCCAGGCTAAACGCGCGGCGTCGGGCGCCCGGTAACGAAGTGTTAGCGTTCGCTCCGCCATGCTGAGGGGAACCCACGGCCGGAACGTCATCTTCTTCCAGACCTCGGCGGCCTTTTCCGCCAATTGCCTGGCATAGGCGTCATAGCCGATGTCTCGTGCCGGAGCGCTGTAGTCCATCCACATCAGATCGCCGCTGGTGCCTTGAGACAGGATGGCGGTAAACCCGGGCGCGTCCGGCGTCGCCTCCCCGGCCATGAGGGCGGCCGTATAATCGACGAAGCGGCCGAAGTAGTCTGACGACAACAAGGGCGACCCGTAATAGTGCTGGGAAAAATTAGCGAGCAGGGCCAGCGGACGACCGTCGGCAGTCCGGATTCCGAGCACGGACAATTCCGGATCGACTGGCCCGGACGGTCCGGTCACCGCCGGGCTTTCATGTCCGGGATGCATGTGGGCCCGCGCGGTGAGCGCGCCAAACGGGTCGGTCAGCAATTGGTCCGGACGCCGGATCCAACGTCGGTTGAACGTGTGTTCCCAGGCTTCGACCGAACCCCACCCCACCTCGGCCGGCACCAGGTGGGAGGCCGCGCTGACGAGGGCCTGGGCGAGGCGCGGGACCAGGAACGCCGCATAGTTGGTGTCCTGACGTGAACCCAGGCAACCCATGGCCGAGGGCGCGGAGTGGGTGTGGGTCGCCGATACCAGCATCCGGTGGGTGGGGATGCCCGTGACGCGGCTGGCCTGTTCCTTGGCCGCATCGATCAGGTCCCGCGCCAGCATGCAGGTATCGACGACTCCCAGGATGATCCGGGTCTCGCCATCATCCAGGGCCAGGGCGCGGACCGTGAGTGGATCCACGGCGTTGGTGGCGGAACGCTCGGTAAACATGGCGTTGACCCGCACCGGATAGTGGGTGGGCGTGATGTCCACCACCGCGGTTCCGGCGCGAAACACCTTGTCCGCAGCGGTCCCCCTCTCCTTACCGATGAGAACCAACAGTGCCATTACCAAGCCCAACGGGCGGGCAATCCGCTCTAAGGCATGACGACGGAAATCCTGGAACAATGCTGAGGAACGGTTTGACCGCGGCGGCTGGATCACGCGGAAAACGGTCTCGACTTGGGACGGCCGCGCAATGGGGAAGTTGGAGTGACTTGGCAGGGTCGGGAGCGCGGACGGCTCGTCCGCTCGGTCCGCCCGGACCACGGGCCTGACCTCGCTTCAGCGGGTGGAGTGGAGGCGATCCGGAAGGCTGGAGCGGTGGCGGAATCAGATGGAGACTTGTGACCTTGTCTCCCACCCCGATGAAGCAGCCTGACTTTCCATCCGCGTTATCCGCAAAATCCGGGGTTCAATGGCTCCTTTTGAGAGAGCATCGATCGGGGGAATTCCATCGCCTTCCAGGTGGCTACGTTGCTGCGGGTCACAGACCCGCGCTCCCGCCGCGCCGTCAGCGCGTCTGGCCAAAGAAGGCCGGACAACCGAAAGCCTCTTGACATATCTACAACTGTAGAGTTAAAACTACGCCTGTCACCACGATCATGCCTGCCAATCTTCCCGAACTCACCGAAGCCGAATGGGCCATCATCAAAGCCGTCTGGGCCGCCGAGCCCTGCGCTGCGCCCACCGTCCAGGAAGCCCTCGCCTCCTCGCACCGCTGGGCGTACAGCACCGTCCGCACGCTCATGGACCGCATGGTCGGCAAGGGATTGCTGAAGGCGGAGAAAGTCCGCCACCTCACCCTCTACCGGGCCGCGGTGACCCGTCGGCAAGCCCAATTGGGCGAGCTGCGCTACGCGCTCCGACACGCCTTCGACGGCGCCCTCAAGCCCATGGTCGAGACTCTGCTCGCCAGCGAAAAGCTGTCGGAAGCAGAACTCGACGAGCTCGAATCTCTGATCAACGCCCGTCGCCAGGCCGGAGTCGCGGCGGCCGCTCGTAAATCCAAATCCTAACCTCTGGCCGGGTGGTGTTATGATTCCTCTCCTCAATGATCTGGGGGCCGCCGCCGGCCACGCCGGAGCCTTGATGTTGCTCCAGACCGCGTCGTTGGTCCTGGTGCTGCTCCTGATTGAGTTCGGCGTCGGCCGCCGGCTGCGGTCCACCCTGCGGTGTGCCTTGTGGCTGCTGGTCGTCGCGAAGCTGTTGCTACCCCCCTCGCTCAAGCTGCCCACCGGCGTAGGCTACTGGCTGGGACCCTGGATCGCCGCTCCCAAGTACGTCACGCCACCGGCTCGGATGACCGTGACGATGACCGACGTCGAATCCCTGACCGTGCCGTCTTCGGTCATGGTCCCGGCCCCACTGCCGCCGATGCGTCCGCGCTTGGATTTCTTCGGCGGGCTCGCCTTGGTCTGGCTCGCCGGCTCGGTGGCCTTGGGCGGCTGGGTGATTCGACGCAACGGCGAGGTTCACCGGTTGGTGCGAGAGGCCGAA
>CAYYSX010000309.1:0-6905 GCA_964474315.1 uncultured Verrucomicrobiota bacterium
TGTAGTGAATCTGTCCCGCGACGGCTTCATGAATTTCAGCGATTGCCGGCCCTTGGGGACGCGCCTAAAGAAAGCCCATGAATTTGGATCGGATTCGCGAACGGCTGACCGGAGGCTTCAAACCCTTCGCCATCGAAACGAGCGGTGGGAAACGCTACGAGGTGCCTCACCCGGAATTTCTCGCGATTGGCCGCGGAGTGGTCGTCGTTCTGGGAAGCAACGACTCCGTCAACACCATCGATGCCTTACATATCGTTGGCCTGGATGATCTGCCGGCCAAGTCCAAGCGCCGCCGCCCGGGCTCACCTTGAGGCCGGCGGAGACGTTCCTTGCCTCGACGCGCTGGAAGACCATCCGCCGCCTATTAATCGTTCCGAAAGTACGTGCGTGTAGCGTGCGGTGTCCTCACCGCACCACCGGCGTGCCATCATCAAGTAGTTTGAAGGTGCTTTCGCAACGATTGATACGTGAGGAAGCCGTAGGATAGACTACCGGCGGAAGGATTGGGGGTTGTCCCGCAGAGACACGCGATAATAGCCCACCATTTCAACGGTGGGCTGACACGTCCAAAGAATACAGAATGCGGAACGGCCGGGGAGAGTTGGCCGCCGGCAGGTTAAAAACCTGCGGTACAGCAGGCCGGGAGGCCTGCGCTACAGACGTAGCGCAGACATTTCTGTCTGCTGTTCCGCAGGTCTTTCAGCCTGCCCGCGAACCCCCGGGCCGGTTAAAAACCTGCGGAACAGCAGACCCAAAGGCCTGCGGTACATCAGCCGTTCAGCGCGCCTTGGAATTTGGGGCTTCTTTGGAGCTTGGGTTTTGGCCCTTGGAGCTTTCCTGACCTTGTCTCTCCCAAAGAACGAAGCGTTCCCATCCGTCCCTCGATGTCACTCGCGAATCGGACTCAACTCCACCACCACACCCACACCGCGATATCGATCCGGATGACAGGTGAAAATAAGGATTTGCAGATGGGCCGCCTCCGCGCTGAGCGTGTCGAGCACCCGTTCCTGGCGAACGGTATCCGTGTTCACCAGAACGTCGTCGAGGATCAGGACCTGCGGCTCTTCGGTGGCGAGTTCTTGGGCGACGGCGAGGCGAAGACAGAGCAGGAGTTGTTCCTTCGCGCCTTGCGAGAGTTGGTCGAAGGCGTGGACGGCCTCCCGCGTGGGACCGATGCCGGCAATCTGAAGCTGTTCGTCGAGGAAGACTTGGCGCGCGGCGTCGCCGGTCAGCTCGGCAAAGGCGGCGGTGAGGCGTTGTTCCAAAGGCGTTAGTACCGCTTTGGTGGCGGCTTGCTTGCGGTGCTCGATGAGGTCGTGCGCAAGACGGGCGCACCAACCCTTGGCGCGGGCGGCATCGCGTCGCAGGATCACTTCGGCTTTCTTTTCTTCGAGCTCGGTCTCGCGGGAGTAGAGGCCTTGGCCGCCGAGGGTTTCCAAGGTGCCTTGGGCTTGGTCCCGCTCGGTGCGGCGGGATTGGAGTTCGTAGGTGAGCTGCTGGAGCGCGGCGACGGCGCGCTTGTTGCGCTCCGGGAGTTTTTCGAAGTCGGGGGGCAGCTCGGTCTTCAGGGCAACGACCCGGGCCTCGGCCTGCGTGAACGTGACTTGGGCGGCGGTCTTGGCGGCCTCGAGTCCTTCGGGATAACGCGTCGTGAGGCCGGCCAATTGCGCTTCGAGAGTGCGCAGGCGGGTGCGGTGGTCGTTGACGGTTTGGACTGCTTCTTGAGCGGCTTGGGTCGCCGCGCGTTCGTCGGCGCGGAGTTGGTCGAGTTGTTGGTCGAAGCTGGCTAAAGCTTTCTCTTCGGCCGGAACTGATTCCGCGAACTGGGCTTCGGCTGTTTCCAGGTCGGTTTGGCTGCGGGCTTGTTCGGCAGGAGTGGGTTGGAGCGTGGCGGCGAGCGTCTCAACACGACGAGTGGCCTCGGTGGCTGCCTCGCGCAGGGCCTCTAAGCTGACGTAATCTCCCAAGTGAGAGCCCAGCGTCGCGGTGATGGCCTTGATCTGAGAGTCAAGGTGTTTGCGTTCGGCGAGAGTCTCGCGGGCGGCTTCGATGGAGGAGACTTCGGCGTTCTCCAGCGCTTCGCGCAGGGCCGTCTCAGCTTCCTGAAGCTGTTGGGCCGCATTCTGTGTTTCCTGGGCGCCAGATCGCACCACGAGCCGGCCCCAGCCTTGGAGTTGCAAGTCGAGGGTCTGCGGGCTGTGCAGACGAGTGGTCTGGCCGGCGACCAAGCTTTGCTGCCGCGCGGCAACCCCATCGTGAATGCCCACGGTGGTGTCGCGCTCCGGGGTCAACTCCAGGGCGAGACCCAGAGCCTGAAGTTGTGCGCGCCGAGTGCGGGTTTGCTCGAACAGTTCTTCGAGTTTGCGCAATTTGGCCGGCGTGAGCGCGGCGAGCTTGGATTTTCGGGTTTCCAGTTCGTTGAGTTCGGCGGCGACGGTTTCGGCTTTGGCGACCTGCCGGGCCAGTGTGGAGGCCGTCTCAGTGAACTGACGAAGGCGGAGAAGCGATTGGATCCGCTGAGCTTCGGTCCGCAGGGTATTCAGCTTGGCTTCGTGTGGGGGGCGTTGCGCCTGGAGTTCGGCGAGACGGCTCCGGAATTGGGTGAGGCGTTGATCGGCGGAGGCGGCTACCGATTCCGCCCGGGCCAGGCCGGCTTGGGTCGTGGCGGCTTCGTTACCTAAGTTGGCAAAGGTGGCGGCATCGGCAGCCACGGTGTTGAGCTTTTCCTGAGCAGCATCGAGGGCTTGTTGACGCGCGCCAAGGTCTCCGCGCAAGCGTTCGCCGGTGAGGGTTTGCTCGCGTAGGAGAGCGGCGGTGCGTTCGCGCTCGGTCAACTCTTTCTCTAATTGTGCGACCGCGGCTTCGGCTTGCTGATAGCGCGTGAGGGCGGCGTCGAGCGTGGCCCGGGTCTGGCGGAGCGCTGCAAGTTCCGCCTCGAGGACCGCCAGCTCCTGTTCGGCGGAATCGAGGGGGCCGTTGGCCTTGGGTTGGCCGCGGCTGGTGAAAATCGCGTCGGCGTCGGTGGCAAGACGGGTGCGGAGCTGCTCAATGACCGGATCCAACTCGACGCGGGCCAGACGGGCCCGGATGCGTGGGCCGACGGTGGGATCGTCGAGACCGGGCCAGGTGGCCGGTTCGCCCTGGCGAGCCCAGAGAAAACCCAGGAAACCCCAATGCTCGGGCTTGGTGGGGCCGCGACCGGGAAGCGAGGATTGCAGCAAGGATTGCACCCGCTGGTCAGCGGCATCGGCCTCGGCAATCAGTTGCCAGGTATTAGATTGCCATTGGCTAAGAAGGCTGCGCGGAGACACGAGAAAGGTTTTCTCGATGCGAAAGCGGCCGGCGCGAGTCTCAAACTCGACTGCAATGCGCGGGGCCAGGGCGGTGCCGGCCGGTTGAAGCCCCTTCATCTCTTCGCCTTTGGTGCCGTGGCGGTCGAAGAGAGCCCGCGCCGTGGCCTGGAGTGCGGTGGATTTGCCGAATTCGTTGGAGGCGGCGAGGACGTTCAGGCCGGAGGTGAAGGGACCGAGACGCACGCTTTCGCGGAAACGTCCCACGTGGGTAAGTTCGATGGCGTGCAGAATCATCGTGTCACCTCCTGCAGCGTCTGAAAGAGGGTTTGGCGAAGCTGGGCGAAGAGTTCGGGCGTAAGCTGGGACAGATCGATTCGGGAGGGGGCGAGCAGCGCTTGGGCTTCGGTCAGAGTCAGTGGCGCCGCGGCTTGCGTCGGATCTTGTCCCGTGGCCGCGGCGGACGAAGTCGGGGCGACTGTGCCGCCGGCAAACGTTTCCAGACGGTCGAGGTCGGCAAGCACCTGCGCGAGGAGAGGATGCCGGCTTTGCAAGTCGGCCAATTCCGCCGCGGTGAGGGCAACTTGAGTACGATCCACCAGTTGACCGACCAGAAAAGGGATCAGAGCTGGCTCGAGCCAGGCGCGAAGCTCGGTCAACGCCGCGGGCGAGGCGGTGCCGTTCAGCGTGACACGCAACACAGTGCTCGCGGCAGTTGGGCTAAGTTCGGCCAACGTCGCGGTCAGACTGGCGCGGGACGCCTCGGCGGAAAGGAAATCGAAGCTAAGTACCCGCCAGGTAAGCGTGGCGATGGGAAGCGCCCGCACTTGTGGCGTTTGACCGGGGCCATCGATCTCCACGACGGCGATGCACCCGCTGGACTCAGGGGTGAAACGGTCGGGTTCAGGCGTGCCCGGCATGACCAACCGGCCCCCGTCGAGGTCGGACAACCAATTGTGCCAGTGGCCGGCGGCGAGGTAATCGAGTCCGGCGCGGCTGGCGGCATTCAGCGCGATGGGGAAATCGTTGGGCTGATGCTTCGCTTCGATGGCCAGGGTGCCGTGGGTCATGCCTATTTTCAGGGCATCGGCGGGCAGGCCGGCGGCGAGTTCAACCAGTTTCAGACTCGGATCCGTGACGGAGAGCTTTTGGTGGAGCGGCGAAGCGAGGAGGAAGGCGTTGCCGCCCAGATCCACCACGCCGGACTCGCGCAAGACGCGAACGTGGGCCGGAGCGTTGAGGAACGCCTTCCGCTGCCACACCGAGTCAGGGCCGGTATGGGGATCGTGATTGCCGGGCAGGAGGTAGATCGGCAGCCGCGGATGAGCGGCAAAGCAAGCGAGGGCCGCCGAGACGAGGGCGTCATCCACTTGGTTGTCTTCAAAGAGATCGCCGGCGACCAGAAACGCGTCGGCCGACTGTTCCTCTGCTAATTCCAACGCCCGTTGGAGGGTCAGCAGCCGAGCCTGCCTTAGGTGCGAAGCTTTCAGGCCAAACTGGGAAAACCTGGCCCCCAGTTGCCAATCAGCCGAATGAACAAGCCGAATCATTCGTGAAGTGGTGATGCTCTTTTTGTCGATAAGTCTGGTTGGGGTCGAGGATGTCGGCCCAACCTGACCAGAGCAACCGCAATCCCCCAATGGCAGCGAGAGCAGGAGGACGGGCGGCTCGCCCGCCGCGGCCCTTTTGGAGCGGCGAACGGGAAACTCCAAGTTCAAAGTTCAAAGCTCAAAATGAATCTGCTGCACGGAGGATGCTTCTTAGTTCCGCTGTCGAAGCTCCAAATGCCAAGTTCCAAACTCCAAAAAAGCTCCAAGTTCCAGGGAGCGGCTGGATCCTCTCTTCCAAGTCGGACCACGCGGTGGAGCTTGGGTTCTGGCCGTTGTAACGTTGCAGTTCGGAAGAGGGACGGAATTCTGTTTTTTTTTGAGCGTTGAACTGGGAGCTTTCTTCCCGCCTCGACTCCATCCGCTGAAGCGGGCTCAAGCCCGCGGTCCCTTTCTCCGGGTGGTCGAGCGGACGAGCCGTCCGCGCTCCTGGAGTTACGACCTCTCCTTCCACACTTCAGGGGAGAAGCTTCCACTTGTGGCAAGCCTCCGTATCGCTATCGTCAGAGTTTCTAGTGAAAAAGGAGATTTCGATCACCCATCGTTTTGGAGAAGTGTGGAACCGTCTGGTCCAGGGCGCCATCTGGCTGGCCGCCCTAGGCATCGCCGGGCTTCTGGTTCAGACTCAGGCCCAAACAGCAACGGAACCGCCTAGCGTCCACATCGTTTCGCCCATTGACGGCGCAGTGGTCGTCACCCCCAACGACTTGGTCATCACGGTTGAAGCGGAAGATCCGGACGGAACAGTCACCAAAGTGGCCCTCTACCGCGACGGCGTCTTTCTGGCCCAGGCTTTGGCCAGTCCTTACCTCTTCAACCTGGTGAACCTGACCGTCGGCACCAATATCTATACGGCGGTGGCCACCGATAACAGCGGAGCCACGGCGACTTCGGAACCGGTCACAGTCTTTGTCGAGGAACCGCTGCCTCCTTATTTTCCACCCTCGGTTTCCCTGGTCTCGGCTCCGACCAACGTCGTGTTGACGGCCCCCGCCACATTTTCACTGACCGCCTCGGCCACCGTTTATCGGGACCGGCTCGGGCGCTTTGACTTCCAGGCGGTTTACCAGCCGCTGGGTCCAACCCCGATTGTGGTGGGAGAGGGAAGGTTGAATCCCTCCACCTTGACTCTCAGCAATCTCGCCGTGGGCAATTATGTCTTTTCCGTGGTGGCCTATGATAGTCTGGGACGGGAGGCCACTTCGTCGGAGATCACGGTAAGCGTCCTCCCGCCGACCACGGGGGTTCCGCAGTTCCGCTTTACGGATTTGGGCACCCTGGGAGGGGACAACAGCGACGCGGCCGGACTCAATCAGCGCGGCGACGTCGTCGGGACCTCAGGGATATCACTCGATTCCAGCGAGCAGCGCGCCTACGTCTGGCAGGCCGGAATCTTTCGGGACATTCCCGATACCAACGGACTGACCTACGCCACTGCGATGAACGATTCCGGACAGGTGCTCGGAAGCTTGGTCCGCGGCGGAAGTCCGGCCGGTCCGTTTTTCTGGACGCCCGCCACGGGCGTGGAAGTCCTGCCCTTGATTGGCCCTTACGGTGAGGCGCTCGGGTTGAATAACCAGGGGCAAGCCGTCGGATGGTCCGGCGACTCCTGGGATGCGAAACCGGTGGTTTGGAATTGGGGAAGCCATTCCGGGCAGCCGCCTGAAATTACTCTGCTGTCCCCCAGCCAAAACGGCCAGGCGAAGGCCATCAACGACGCCGGGCTGATCGCAGGATCCGTTTCCGCCGGCCGGTTCGAACCCGCCCGCGCGGTGCTCTGGGAGAACGGCCAGGAGCGAGACTTGGGGGTCGCCGAGGCGCTCGGCAGCGAACAAAGCCATGCTTTTGGCTTGAACGACTCCGGACAGGTGGTGGGACAAGTGGCTCTCGAGGCACCACTCCAGCGCGGATTCGTCTGGGACGAGGGCACGGTGAATGAACTAATGCCGCTGGTCGGCTCCACGGGATGGGCCACGGCCATCAACAACCACGGATGGATCGTCGG
>CAYYSX010000310.1:0-6892 GCA_964474315.1 uncultured Verrucomicrobiota bacterium
TTCTTTGGAGCTTGGGATTTGGCTTTTGGAGCTTCCCTTGGGGTTGTCCCGCGGGCGAGCCGCCCGCGCTCCTGCCGGTAAGGACCGGGTCGAGCGGCGCCCGACGGCAGTCTCCGGACTTGAGCCGCGCCCGGCGTCATCGGAGGTTTCCCCTGATGCGTCCCTTCGTCCCTTGGCTCCTGCTGTTGATCAGCCTGCTCCCGGTCAGCTTCGCCTGGGCGGCCGAGGTATCGGTTACCCGCGGGACCTATCGTGGCTGGACCAATGCCTTCACGGTCGGCAATGGCCAGGTCGAGGCAGTGATCGTACCGGAGACGGGGCGGGTCATGCAGTTCCGCTTCGCGGGCTCGACCGCTGGCCCGTTTTGGGAAAATGAAACGCTGTTGGGAAAACCAATGCCGGAACGTCCGTGGGAGGCGGCCCATGGCAGCTTCGGTGGCGACAAGACGTGGCCGGCCCCGCAAAGCGCCTGGAATTGGCCCCCACCGGATGTTTTCGATGCCACCCCGTTGACCGCCCGCGTCGCCGAGGACCAGTCGGTGATCCTGACTTCGGAGGTCAGTCCGCGCTTCGGCATCCGAACGGTCCGGCGGGTGGTCCTGGAGCGGGCGGCGCCGGTGATGCACATCGAGACCACCTACGAGAAGGTGAAGGGGGACCCCACGGAGATCAGCGTCTGGGTGATCACCCAGATGAAGTCGCCCGAAGCCGTGTTCATCCCGGTGCCCAAGGAGACCCGCTTTCCCGAAGGCTCCACGACCAACTGGGGCATTCCCGCAGCGCACTTCCAGCTCGCCGATGGGTTGGTCCGATTCACCCGCGATCTTCAAACCGCGCATAAGATCGGAAATGACGCCGGGCAGATGGTCTGGGTGGGACCACAGGAAGTTGTGCGGATTGTTCTGCCCCGGGAGTCAGGAGCGACCTATCCCGACGGCGGCTGCAGTGTCGAAGTGTACACAAATCCTGATCCTGTGCCGTACGTCGAACTTGAAACCTTGGGTCCGCTGCGCCGGCTGGCGGTGGGCGACCGTGTGAGCGCCACCAATACCTACCACCTGTCCCGTCGGGGCACGGACGATGCCACCACCGAAGCAAGGCGTGCGCTGGGTCATTGAGCCGTTGTTCTGCCTGCGGATTTGCCAAGCGTCGCGACCGTTATCTGTCCGTGAACCGCCGCCCCAAGGTTGCCCTGTTGGTGGAAACGTCGAATGCCTATGCACGGGAGCTGCTGCATGGCGTGCGGGCCTGGCTGCGCGAACACGGGCCGTGGACGCTTTGGCTGGCCGAAGCAGGACGGGGGGCCGCCCCCCCGCCCTGGCTGCGCAACTGGAAAGGCGACGGCATCATCGCCCGAATTGAAACGCCGACCATCGCGCGCGCCGTCGCCGCCACCCAGCTTCCGGCCGTGGATGTCAGTGCCGCCCGGCTGTTGCCTTCCCTGCCTTGGCTGGAGACAGACGACTGCGCCATTTCCCAAATGGCGGCGGAGCATTTTCGCGAACGCGGGTTCCGGAACTTTGGTTACTGCGGCGACGAACGCTTCAATTGGTCCCGCTGGAGGCGGGACGCTTTCGTCGCGCATCTCGCCACGCATGGTCTTTCCTGTGCCCTCCTGGCCAGCACCGCCCCCAGCCGCGGCGCCTCTACCCTGCCGGATTGGGAATCCGAACTGGCCAGTCTCGCCCGTTGGTTGAGATCCCTGCCCAAGCCCGTGGGGATTTTTGCTGGCTACGACATCCGGGGACTCCAGGTGCTCGAGGCTTGCCGCCGACTGGAACTGGCCGTTCCCGACGAAGTCGCCGTCCTCGGCGTGGACAACGACGAGCTGCTCTGCGATCTGGCCGACCCTCCTTTGTCGAGCGTGATTCCGGACGTGCGACGGACAGGTTATGAGGCCGCCGCTCTGTTGGGCCGGATGATGCGCGGCGAGAAAGTGCGGGGCGAGGGACGGCTGTTTGCGCCGCTGGGCGTGGCCACCCGACAGAGCACGGACGTGGTTGCGGTGGCCGACCGGCATATTTCGGCGGCGGTTCGGTACATCCGCGGGCACGCGTGTGAGGGCATCACGGTGGCCGATGTCATCAAGCAGGTCCCCATGTCCCGCCGGGTTCTGGAGGCCCGTTTCCAGAAGCTGCTGGGACGCTCGCCGCACACCCAGATTCTGGCGGTCAAAATCGAACGGGTGAAACAATTGCTAGCCGACACCGATCTCTCGCTGGCCGCCATTGCTGACCGGACCGGCTTCCGGCACGTCGAATACCTGAGCGTGGCGTTCAAGCGGCAGATGGGCGTGACGGCCAGTGAGTACCGCGCCCGTCAGCGCCAACTGGCCTCTTTAGCCGTGCCGCCGCGCCTGCCTTGAGACGGGAGGCTGTCCTTGGGGGATTCCCGTTCCTCCCGCCTTATCACTCGTTGCGAAAGTACCTTCGCACTACTTGATGCTGGCACGCCGGTGGTGCGGTGCGGACACCGCACGCTACACGCACGTCCGTTCGCAACGAGTGATACCACGTGTCCTCACTGAAACCAGCGCCTGATTCCCCGCGTCTTTAGCAGGGAGATGAGTCGGTTGGGCATGATCGGAATGTTGCTCCTGGTGGCGGCGGTGGCGGCCTTGGGAACCGGGTGGTTCAAGTCACGCAAAGCTTCCGAATTGGCCAAGGCTGCTTGGTCCGCGCAATGGGCGGAACAAGCCCGGCAGGTACGCGAACTGGAAACCGCTCTGGCCGACGCCCGTCATCCCCCAACAGTTGCTCCGGTTTCGCCCCGGACTGAACCCGTCGTCGCCCGGCCTTCCGCCGAGGAGTTGTTGCAACGCCTGGCCCAACTTCGGCCCGGACGCGGTCCCGAACGCATCCCGACGTTGCGGGACATCATTTATCATTTGGAGGCGCTGGAACGGCTAGGAGAGTCCGCGGTGCCGCCTATTCGCTCCTTTCTGCTGCGCTTCGAGGATGTCGCCTATGATCCAGACACCGCTCCAGCCGAGGAGCCGGCCGAGCCGCGGCCTTCCCCGCAACCTCCGCGAGGCGGTGGCAACCAGGATGCGGCGCGCGCGCAGCGGGAGCAGATGGAACAACTCGGCCGCGCTCTTACCCGGCGGGCGTCCGGCCGTTCCCTGCCGCGGATGAACTACGAGTTTCCGCCGACGCTGCGGATCGGTCTTCTCGATACGCTGAAGGACATCGGCGGTGAACCCGCGGAGGCCGCCGTCGCAGAAGTAATGCAGCAATCGGGTCGCGCCTTGGAGGTCGCCTATGCGGCCAAGACGCTCAAGGCGATGAGCGGCGACCGCTGGCGGGAACCGGCTCTCGCCGCCGCCCACGAACTGTTGCTCCATCCGCCCGATACCGGCAGCACGGCCCGGGTGGACCGCCGGGCCGAGGATTTCTTGTATGCGGTCCTGGAGCTGTTCGCCGACACCGGATTTGCGGACGTCGCCGGCCAGCGCTTGAT
This sequence comes from uncultured Verrucomicrobiota bacterium, assembly GCA_964474315.1. Taxonomy (GTDB): domain Bacteria; phylum Verrucomicrobiota; class Verrucomicrobiia; order Limisphaerales; family UBA9464; genus UBA9464. The sequence goes on from CAYYSX010000310.1 coordinate 3,460, forward strand.
CCGCGCCGATGGAACGCTGGACCGTGGTTCGTTCAACTACCTGGTGCGAACGCTGCAACAAAATGCGCTGCCCACCTTTGAGGCGGTGTTCAACCACCCCGGCGTCACCAACCTCGCGGATCGCGCCAGCCTCTTGCAGCAAGCGATGCCGTATCTGGGGGCGGATCCGCATGCCAACTCCATGTTCGCCAGCGTGGTGACCAATCCCGATCTCCCGGCCCAGGTTCGCGGCATGGTGCTTCAGTCTCTGGCCCGCACCGGCGAGGGCGATGACAAGATGGATCTCGCCCTGGTACAGCAACGCTACGATCTCCTCCAAAACTTGAAGCCCCAGTTGGACGTCGAGGCCTATCGGCGGGTCAATGCCAGTCTCTCCCGGCAGTTGGGCTATGAGGTGCCGGCCGATGAAGCACCGCGCAATCGACGTTCGGGGGGAGAAGGTCGTCCTCGGGGTGGCCAGCCTTGACGGATCATTTCCGGTTGAGCGCCGGGTCCGCGGGCAGGTTGAAAACCTGCGGAACAGCAGACAAGAAATGTCTGCGCTACAACGTAGCGCAGGCCTCCAGGCCTGCTGTTCCGCAGGTTTTCAACCTGCCCGCTTCCTATTCCACCACGATCTCGCGGGCACCTTCGGGAACCGGATAGCGCTTCGACCACCCGCCCGGCCAACGCACCTCCACCGCTTCCACCGCGTGCGCCATACCCAGCACCGGAACCGCCGAATCCTGCGACGCGTATCCGTTGCCAGCCTGGATCTCGCGGACCGGTCCCTTCGTTCCATCCCGGTACACCAGCCGGACCTGCGCGCCCAACGCGACCGGATTCTGCGCCGGTCCCTTGAGCTGGATTCGGAGACCAGGTTGGCCCCGAACATTACGAAAGAGGCGGGTGGGACCGCGGTTTTGGCCCACCACCAGATCGGGCCGGCCATCGCGGTCATAGTCGCTCACCGCGGCCCCACGTCCTTCACCGGGAACCAGCAACCCGCTTTCGGACGCCGACACCGTGGTGAATCCACCCCGGCCGTCGCCTCGCAGCCAGACTCCCCGCCCCGCATCGATCCGACCGTCGCCCGGCCGCAATCCAAAGAAATTCTGGGCCGCAAACACGTCCTCGTTCCCGTCGCCATCGAAGTCGGCCACGGCCAGTCCGAACACCGGCGACACCTGAGCTTCGAAGGGGAGCGGTCGCTGCTCGAAGTGATCGCCCCGGTTGAGAAACAAGATGCTCTCCAACGTCGTTTGCGTCACTCGATCCAGCTCCGGCACGCCGGCCGACGCAACGTCAGCGATGCCCGCGGTGCTGAACGCGGTGAAATTGGGAAAGCGGTCGCGAATCATGGGAAACACCGACGCCACCGCGTTCCAGTCACGGGCCGGCACCACCTTGCCTGCTTCCCGGTCGAAGTATCCCTCGACCAAGTCCGTAACTCCGTCGCCGTCCACGTCGGTGAAGTGAAGCTCCAGCGGATGTGCCAGGAATCGTTGGTTCCGCGTGTTGCGTCCCCAGTTCCCCACCACCAGGTCCATGCGTCCGTCATTGTCGAAGTCACCCGCCACCACACTATTCCAGCCACCGGTCAACTGACTGAGGAGTTGGGCCGTCGAAGGCTCGGCACCCGCCACTGGTACCGGAGGATTCCACGCATGTAGGCCGTCGGGTCGGTTTCGGTACATCCGGATCGCTCCCCACTCGCCGACCACGATCAACTCCGACCGCCCATCGCCGTCGAGATCACTGAAGATCGCCCCGCTGACCAACCCGCATCCGGACAGAGCGCGGGTGGCAGTGACATCGAGCTCCAGGCGACCTTGGCGGGCACGATAGACACGGGAAGGGCCGGCGTTGGGATACCCCCCGGCCCGCGCGTGAGCGCCGACGAACAAGTCAGGTTCCCCATCTCCATCCACGTCTCCTAAGGCCAGGGCGCCCGCACCAGTCCGTTCGGCCCGCACCGATTCGTCCACCACGCCGCTGGTCAGATGGATCTGCCGGACCGCTCCCACATTGGTTCTCCCGTCCTCGTAGTTCGACTGGCCGAACAGGAGAATCACCTGGGTCGGATCGGGCCGCCAGCCGAGCACCATGGTGAAATCACGCTCGCTCGGACCGAGCAAAGTTCCGGCCCGCTGCGGCACGAATCCTCCGCGAGTATCGTTGCGAAACACGGCCGGCCGTCCTCCGCGTCCGGTTCCGATGATGAGGTCGTCCCAGCCATCGCCGTTGAAATCGAACCAGGCGACCCCCGGTCCCGGTTCCGAAAGTTTTCGGGGCAACAGTTTCTGCCGGACAAAGTCGTCGAACGGCTCGTCCTCATGGACATGCTGGAGTTGGGCGGACTGGTCGGCAAACCAAGGTTCGTCGGTGGGGGTCGATGCGGGTGGGCGGGGGCGGGCCGTCGATTCATCCACTTCCACCAGGGAATGGGCGGGCACGTCGGTGACCACGCTTCGCCGACCGTTCCGCCAGGTCACCTCGACCGTCAGCGGCCCGCCGGACTCACCGGCGGCAAAGGTCCGGATCGCCTCATCGGAAGACAAATAGCGCCCGCCGGAAATGAATTCCTGGCACTGCCGGAGCATCCCCGGAGCGATCACGCAAACCCGGGCGCCGACTCCCTGGGTGTTGGGTGGATTTCCCCGCAACCGAACGGCGATCCGCGCCCGCGAGGTCTCGTTGCGATACACCAACGGACCGTCATTCAGACAGTTGATCACCACGTCCAGATCACCGTCCTGATCGAGGTCAGCGAGGGCCATCCCGTGTGAAATCCGTGACGAATCAAAGCCCCAGGCACTGCCGGATTCTTCGAAAGTGAAATCGCCGCGGTTGCGGAAGGCGACGTTCGGTACCAGTAGCGGTGGGAATTGAATCCGTTGGCGAAGTTGGTCGGCCAAGGAGAGTTGTTGTCGGCGTTTGGCTTCGTCCAACGCGGCCGCCACATCCGCATTTTGCAGATCCCGACCATGCCCGGTGGTGATCAGCAAGTCGGCCAAGCCGTCCAGATCCACGTCGAGGAAGATCGGACACCACGACCATTCGGAAGCCTCGACCCCCGCATAGTGCGCGATCTCCGCATAGGTGCCATCGCCGCGATTCCGCAGCAGCGTGTTCCGCGAGACCTGGGGCCGGTCGGCCGCGCCGGGATCGGCGGCCGCGACCGGGGCGAGGTCCAATACCTGCACCTGCCGGAACGTATGCCGGCGGCTGAGCATGTCGGCGACGAACAAGTCGTCCCATCCGTCACGATCCACGTCCGCCACATCGACTCCCATGGAAAACAGGCTGGTCTGTCCGAGCGCAGCACGGGGGAGCGCCTGGAATTTTCCCCGTCCGTCGTTGAGCCAGATCCGGTCGGGCGACTGGAAGTCGTTGCAGACATACAAGTCCGGAACCCCATCGCCATTCAGATCATGGAAGAGAGCCGACAAAC
>CAYYSX010000311.1:0-6876 GCA_964474315.1 uncultured Verrucomicrobiota bacterium
TTTCCAGGATCACTTCCGCGACGTCGAACCGCGCGAAATGTTGGAACTCCTGGCGAGTTATGGCGGCGCAACCGATGGATAGCCGTCGAGGGACGGTGGTCCTTTGAGAGTGGTTTGTTCGGCACGCGTCCAAGGCGGGATTAGGCCGGACTACCGATCTCCGCTGCCTCGCCACGTGACACCAAGACGGCGCAAACCAGATCGCCGACCACGTTGACGGTCGTGCGGCACATATCCAGGAGGCGATCGATCCCCAGGATGATGGCGATACTCTCGCCCGGAACCCCGATGGTGACTAACACCCCGACCACCAACGGCAGCGAACCTCCGGGAACTCCCGCCGTGCCCAACCCGGCGATGATGCACATCAGAGCGACGATGACCTGTTGGCCCAGCGACAAATCCACTCCAAAGACCTGGGCGAGAAACAACACCGTGATCCCCTCGTAGAGCGCTGTTCCATTCTGGTTGGCACTGGCGCCGACGGTCAGTACAAACCGGCTGATATTAGAGGGGAGACCTAATTTCTCCTCGGCGACGCGTAGGGAAACGGGCAGGGTCGCGTTGCTGGAGGACGTGCTGAACGCCGTTAGGATAACTTCTTGCACCTGCTTATAAAAAGCCCAGGGCGACGTTCGGGCGATGAACTTGAGAAATAGTGCGTACGTCCCGAACATATGCAGGGCGAGTCCGAGCACGACGACCAGAGTGTAGAAGCCAAGGCTCCGGACCACATCGAAGCCGAGCTGGGCCGTTAGGGCGAAGCCGAGACACGCCACTCCCAGCGGAGCGATCCGCATCGCAAAACCGATGATGCGCATGCAGACCTCGAAGATGCCGCGCAGGACCTGCAGGAGGGGTTCCGCCTTGTCCTCGGGACTCATCGCCAGGGCGACTCCAAAGAACAGGCTGAACACCATCACCGAGATCAAGCCGCCGCCGGTGTAGTTGGGCGTAAAGGCGTTGACCGCCTCGAACAGCGGGTTCTGGGGGATCAAATTCAGCAAGGTATCCGCGAGTGGCCGCTCGGCCGTGCCCTGTTCCACCCGGGTTCCGACCTGGCCGCCATAGCGGGAGCTGAGTTCTTCCCGGGTCTCCGGGGCGAGATGCTTGCCCGGAGCCAGGACGTTCACCATGGCCAGTCCGATGACCACGCTCGAGCCCGATAACAGGATCGTAAAAAACAAGGAACGCAGGCCGATGCGTCCGAGCTTGCGGACATCGCCCATCTCCGCGACGCCCAGGACGATGGCCGCGAAGATCAAGGGGATGACGATCATGAAGATGATCCGAATGAACAGCCGCCCGATCGGTTGGATGACATTCGCGAGCCACCAGGCCAGCGTGTCGAGTCCCTCGGGCGAGGTCACCGTGCGCTCCACCACCAACCCGAGAATGCCCCCCACGACCAACCCCAGGAGGATCTGGTTGGCCAGAGGCCATTTCCAAAAGCGCCAGTTCATGCGGGAGTCAGGTTGCCCGAGCCGTTGTTAAGGCGGCAATCGTCAAGCGGATGCTTCTTCGAATTCGGGCGTTTCTTCGAGCCTCAGTCGGAACGTGAGGCGCACGGTCAGCCGCCCGCGCCACTCAACCGCAGCCAGAGCGTCTTCAAGTAGGCCGGTTCGTCCCGGGTGACGGGGAAGTCTGGGGGTTGGGGAACATAATGTTCCTGGATTACCCGACGCCCACCGCCTCTCACTGCTTCGTGGATGGAGCCGAGGAACCGGTCCGGGGAGAGACGGGCCGCATTGGTCGAGCTGAAGAGCACTCCGTCTTCGCGCAGAAGGGGCAGTGCCAGTGACACCAGTCTGCCATAATCGGTCTCGGCCCGGAAATCCCCATGCTCGCGCGACCGTGAGAAGGTGGGCGGATCGAGGAGGATCACCTCGAATCGCCGGGGTTTTCGCGCCAGCCGCTTCAGCCAGTCGAACACATCGCCGTAAATGAACTCGTGCGCGGTGGGATCCAGTCCGTTCAGGACGAAGTTCCTCCGGCCCCAGTCCAGATATTTGCGCGACAAATCGAGGCTGGTGGTTCGCGCCCCGCTTAGCGCGGCACACACGCTGAAGGCACAGGTATAGGCAAAGCAATTGAGCACCTCGGGAAGGGCGCCGGCCGAGGGGGGCAGGCTGAACCCGGCCGCCACCTGTCGTCGTAACAGACGGCGCCGGTTGTCGCGTTGGTCCAGGAACAAACCCACGGAGTAACCCTCGGAAAAGCTCAGCTCGAAGTTGACCCCATTCTCACGAATGGAGAACCGCTCCGGCGCCGGTTCGCCGGCGATCAACCGCGGGGAGGCCTCGGCGAGATCGGCTTGGCGAACGTGACGGAGCAGGCGCTTGAAGTACACGCCCCGCCCCTCCTTCTCGGTCGCTGCCCCTGCGACGTGGCACGCCTCACCCTGCTGCAGGATCCAACCGTCCAATTGATCCTCATACCAACCGGGCTGCCCATCGGCCGCGCCATGGCATCGACGAAACGCATTGGTCAGACCCGGCTCCACCACGGCCGCCCGCAATTGAGCTGAAACCGGCGTGGTGAAGTCGGCGGGCACTTCCCATCGGATGGCCTCGCCGCGACGGGGATGGTTCAGTTCCAGGGACTGAGCGTGCAGATGCAGGCGTCTGGCCGGAGTGCCGCCGTAGAGCGGATCGCCCAGAATGGGGAATCCTTCGGCCGCTGCATGGACGCGAATCTGGTGAGTCCGCCCGGTCACGGGTTCGACTTCCAGCCAGGTGTGGAGTCCCTCGCGGCGTAAGATCCGGAACCGGGTTTCAGCGCGGTTTCCTTTCTCGTTCGAAGGGCGGGACAGGTAGCGATCCCCTTCCCGTACCAGGGTGGAGATGACCGAGAAGGCCTCCCGGCGGACCGGCCGGTCGGTGATCATGACATAACGTTTACGGACCTCGCGCCGGGCGAACTGACCGGTGAGCGAACGGTTCGCTTCGGGGGACAGGCCGAAAACCATCAGCCCGCTGGTGTCCTTATCGAGGCGATGGACGATGGCCAGACGAGCCCAGCGGGGTTCCCGGTGTTTCAACCATTCATAGAGGCCCTCGCCGGCGAAGAGGGCAGGGGAATGGGTGTTCCAGCCGGGCGGTTTATTAACCACCAGGAGGTCCTCGTCCTCAAAAACCACGCAGGGTGGTTTGTCCTCGGGAAAGGTGACATTCACCGGAGCCAGTGAACAACCCACTCCGGCGAACCTCTATCGATTTTCCCAACCACCCCGGATCATGTTCTGTGAAGAGGAGCGGGCTGTCGTTCCGTTTTTGGCGAAGTGGCAGGGCCCGAGGTGAGCGGCTGGGAGAAGCGTCATCGAGGGTCTGTTCCTCCGTGGATTCAGGGAGACTTTTGCCTGGGCCAGCGCCGTCAAAATTGTGTCGTCCGAGCGGGATCGGGACCGCACGGTGGCTTGGATGAACGTGATCGGTCTCCCGAAATCCCCGGCGGCTCGGGACATCGATTCGGCGCACGACGGAATATGAACGGGATTCGCTTCTTTCGCTGGCTCCGATTCATCCCGATTCCGGCGGGAGTGTTTCTGTCGGTGTCCCTTTTTCTGGAGGTCCGGGCGGCTGACTGGCCGCAGTTCCTCGGACCCGCGCGTGACGGATCCACGCCCCAGACCGTCTCGGTTCCTTGGTCGACCGACGGTCCGGCGCGTCGCTGGAAGGTCGCCGCCGGGAGCGGCTTCAGCGGTCCTCTCATTCTTTCCGGGAAAGTTCTCCTCTTCGACCGGGAACAGGACGAGGAACGCGTGCGGGCCTTGGATATCCGAAGCGGAAACCTGCTCTGGGAACATCGTGCCCCCACCGCGTATGTGGACGACTTCGGCTTCGACAACGGTCCTCGGGCCACCCCGGTCGCCACGACCAACCGGGTGGTCACCTTTGGTGCGGAGGGCCGGCTGACCTGCCTCGACCTGGCCGACGGACAACACCGGTGGACCGTGGAAGCCGGACGTGACCTGGCGGCGGATCGCGGCTTTTTTGGGCCGGCCTGTTCGCCGCTCGTTGTTCAGGATCGGGTGCTGCTGAACTTAGGAAGCCGGAAAGGCGGAGGCATCGCCGCGTTCGCGCTAGAGGATGGGCGCCTGCTTTGGAAAGCAACCGATCACGAGGCGGGATACGCCTCGCCGGTCGCCGAATTCGCGACCGCCGGAGCGGCGCCCACGCTGTGGTTTTTCACCCGGGAAGGTCTGGTGGGGGCCTCCCTCGACGGAGCGATCCGGTTCACTCATCCGTGGCGGTCGCGTCAGCACGCCTCGGTGAACGCCGCCAGTCCATTGGTACGTTCCAACGAGATATTTCTCACTTCGAGTTATGACACCGGCGCGATCCTCCTTCGCTCGGCGGGTTCCCGTCTTTCCGTGGTGTGGTCCGGCGATGATGCATTGTCCGCGCACTATGCCACGCCGGTCCTGCACCGCGGATTCCTCTACGGTTTTCACGGGCGCCAGGAGCGCGGAACCGCGTTTCGTTGTGTGGAATGGAGCACCGGTCAGGTCCGCTGGTCGGAGGAAGGAATGCCGGCGGGAACGGTCACCCTGGCCGGTGACCGCTTGGTGCTGCTGTTGGAATCGGGCGAGCTGGTGGTGGTGCCGGCACAGTCCGAGCGCTTTGAGGCCCTGGCGCGTGCCCAGGTTCTCGGCCGGACCACTCGCGCGCCCTTTGCGTTGGGGGAAGGGGTGTTGGTCGCCCGCGATTCCCGCCAGTTGGTGTGTTTTGAGGTGGAAGGGGTGAAGTGATGGCGAGACTGCGCGGCCTCTCCTGCTACCTTCCACCGGGTCCATGAGTGATCGGAACCAACCCGCGCAATCTGAACAGGCTCTCAGCTTTTGTCAGACCACTTGGCGACGCGCTCCAATCCGGCAATCATTCCGGGGTTGTTCATGAACTTGCTCCTCGATTCGCTTTCCCGGCAGTTGGCCGATGAGTGGCACCACTCGGCGGAGAAGCCGGAGAAGAAGCCTCGCCCCGGCCGCACCTACCGGTGTCAGTGCGGCCGGCCGATCTTTTTTCGCAACAGCCAATGCTTGGGGTGCCAGTCTCCGCTCGGTTACCTCCCCGGCCCGGCGGTCGTCGTGCCCTTGACCGCGGTGGAGGGCACGGCGGAGTTCATGCAAACCGGGACGGAGGACGACGCGAAGTACCGCCGCTGTGGGAACTTCGATTCTCCCGCCAACTGCAACTGGATGGTGCCCACGGACGATCCGGAACCACTGTGCCGCGCCTGTCGCCTGAACCGGACCATCCCGGACCTCACCCTGGTGGAGAATGGAGAACTATGGGGCCGGATCGAACAGGCCAAACGGCAATTGGTTTCCCAACTGCTTCGGCTGGGATTGCCCGTGCGGTCCCGCATTGGCGAGGACCCTGACCAAGGGCTCATGTTTGATTTTCTCCGGCCGTTGCCGGACGCGCCCCGCGTCTTGACCAGCCACGCCAACGGGCTGATCACGCTGAATGTCGAAGAGGCCAACGACGCGGTCCGGGAGCAGATGCGGGCCGAGCTGCGCGAACCCTACCGGACCCTGCTGGGGCATCTCCGCCATGAGGTGGGCCATTATTACTGGGATCGGCTGATCTCAGATACCGAGTGGTTGGAACCGTTTCGCGCTCTGTTTGGCAACGAATGTGCCGACTATGCGGCGGCCCTGAAACAGAACTATGAATTCGGTCCGCCGGCCGATTGGTCCCAGCGGCACGTCAGCGCCTATGCTTCGATTCATCCCTGGGAGGACTGGGCCGAGACCTGGGCTCACTATCTGCACATCGTCGATGCGCTCTCCATCGCGTTGGGATTTGGCGTGGATGTCGAAGGACTCGAGATCGAGGCCGAACCCTTTCAGAACACGGATCTATATGATCCAACCGATCCGGATGCGCCGCGCTTTCTTTCTCTCCTCAATTCCTGGGTCGAATTGACGGCCGTGTTGAACGAGTTGTCCCGCAGTATGGGGCAACCCGACCTGTATCCCTTCGTCCTTTCCAAGCCCGCGGTGAAGAAACTGCATTTCATTCATCGGGTCATCGTCGAGGCCCAATCGACCTAAGGCTTATTAGCCGTCACCAGACGGAGAGGATCCACGAAGGGACCCCCAAGGACACGAAGCGGCGGAAGTGAGGAGAGCTTCACCTTGGGGTCGGGAGCGGCGGAGTGGGAGCCTTTCCCGGCGCCTTCACGCCAAGATTTCCCGCACCACTTCCCCACTCACGTCTGTCAGCCGGAAGTCGCGTCCGGCGTAGCGGTAGGTGAGGCGCTCGTGGTCGAATCCTAGGAGATGCAGCATGGTGGCGTGCAGGTCGTGGACATGCACCGGCTTCTCGACCGCGCGGAAGCCGAATTCATCGGTGGCGCCATGAACATGGCCCCCTTTCACGCCGCCGCCGGCCAGCCAGACTGTAAATCCCCAGTGGTTGTGGTCGCGGCCCTTGCCCTTGCCCGGCGTGCCGGGGGCCGGCATTTCCACCGCCGGGGTGCGTCCGAACTCTCCGCCGCAGATCACCAGTGTGTCTTCGAAGAGTCCGCGTGCCTTCAGGTCGGTGAGCAAGGCGGCAATGCCTTGATCCACTTGGCCCGCCAGCTTGCGGTGCTCGTCGGCGATCAGGTCGTGGCTGTCCCACGGTTGTACATCGCCATGATAACATTGCACCACCCGCACTCCGCGCTCGATCAGACGCCGGGCAATCAATAATTGCCGACACTGAACGCTATCCCCATACAGATCCCGAATCGAGGCTGGCTCCTGGCTAACATCGAAGGCATCGGTCGCCTCCAACTGCATTCGGTAGGCGAGTTCGAACGACTGGATGCGGGCCTCGAGTTGTGGGTCGTCCCCGCGCATCCGCTGGTGTTCGGCGTTGAATTCGG
>CAYYSX010000312.1:0-6800 GCA_964474315.1 uncultured Verrucomicrobiota bacterium
TGCTTCGCCGCGGTCCGCACGGGATCCGGGAGCTTGGAGCTTGGGATTTCTTTGGCGCTTGGGTTTTGGAACTTGGAGCTTCCCCCGGGGGTTGTCCGGCGGGCGAGCCGCCCGCGCTCCTGCCGGTGAGGACCGTGTCAAGAGGCGCCCAAAATGAATTCCGCGCCCATTATTTCTCTGCCCCATCTGTCCGGCTTCAGTAGGGTTTCGCCGTGAGTACATCCCCCAAGACCGACGACGCCATCATTGCGGTGTTCCTGGATCTGGAGAACCTCGCCATCGGAGTCCGCGACGCCAAATTCCCCCGGTTCAACATCCAGAAAGTCCTCGAACGACTGCTGCTCAAGGGCCACATCGTGGTCAAGAAGGCCTACTGCGATTTTGACCGGTACAAGGAATTCAAACGTGACCTGCACGAGGCGGCGTTTGAATTGATCGAGATCCCGCACCTCCGGCAGTCCGGTAAGAATTCCGCCGACATTCGTATGGTCGTGGATGCGCTGGACCTCTGTTATACGAAGAGCCACATGGACACCTTCGCCATCGTGTCGGGTGATTCGGACTTTTCCCCGCTGGTGAGCAAGCTCAGGGAAAACGACAAGACGGTCATCGGGGTCGGGGTGAAGCTGTCCACCTCGGACCTGTTTCTGAACAACTGCGACCAATTCATCTATTACGATGACTTGGTGCGGGCCACGCCGGTTCGCACGCGGCCGACCGACCGTCAAGGACCGGCGGTCAAAGCGGCACCCGTTGCCCCCGCCGCAGTGGATCCGGCCAAGGCCTTGGATCTGGTGGTGGAAACACTGGAGGACTTGGTTGGAGTGCGGGACGACGGCGAGGCGATCTGGGGTTCGATGATCAAGGAGGCCATCAAGCGGCGGCATCCGGGCTTCAACGAACGGGCGCACGGCTTCAAGTCCTTCAACGCGCTGCTGGAGGCGGCGAAGCAAAAGGGCCTCGTTCAGTTGGAGGCCCACGAGAAATCCGGCGGCTATAAGGTGAAGCCGGTGGACTGAACGCCGTACCGCAGACCTCTGAGTCTGCCCCTGGACCGGGATGGGCAGGTTAAAAACCTGCGGAACAGCAGGACTCAGAGGTCTGCGGTACATGAACGAGGTCAGGCCCGCTCCGCCGCCTGGTACGCCAGCCGGTCCACGGAGGCGAGAGCAAGGGCGGACACCAGGAACAGTGCGTGGATGATCACCTGCCACTCAAGCCGGAGAGCGAGTGGCCGATGATTCTCCGAACAATTCTTCCCGCACCCGTTCCCGTTCCCGTTCGATCTGTTCGGGTGTGGCATTGAACTGGTCCAGAATGAACTCGGTCATGGCCAAGGCCACCTCGCCCTCGCCGCTGAAGACCCCGTCGGCCCCGGCGGTTCGGAGCTTGACCGCCTCCCGCAGGTAAGCGGTCCGGACCAGGATACGGATGGAGGGATTGAGGGAGCGGGCGAGCCGGATGATTTCCGCGCCGGCGTTGAGGTTGGACGCACTCAAGATCAGGACATCCGCCCGCGGGGTACCCGCCTCGAGGAGCGTTTCGGCCCGGCTGGCATCACCATAGACGGCGGCCACGCCGCCCGAGCGCAGACGCTGCACCGTTTCCAGGTTCATTTCCACGATGGTAGGTTCGATGCCGCTATCGCGGAGCAGGCGGGCCACGGTCTGTCCGACGGGGCCATGGCCGATGACGACCGCCCGTCGGCGGACTTCGGCGGATTCCGGGACGTTGGGGTCGATGGAGGAGGCCGCCCATTTGCGAAGCCAACCCGAGAAAGTGGACCAGCGCGAAATCCAGTCCTCCATTGCGCCCACGGCGCGGTACAGCATCGGGTTCAGGGTGATCGACACGATTGCGGCGGCCACCAGGACATTCGCCGCTTCCGGCGGCAGGATCTTCAATTGGAATCCCATGGTGGCGAGGATGAAGGAGAATTCCCCAATTTGAGCCAGGACCACCGCCACGGCCAGGGCGACCCGGAGCGGATACCGGAGCAGGAGCACGATGACCAGCGCGGCCAACGGCTTCCCGATCATGACGATACCGAGCGTGACCAGGACCAAAACGGGCGACTCGGCCAGGGTGCGGACGTTGAACAACATGCCGACGGAAACGAAGAAAAGGACGGCAAAGGCGTCCCGCATGGGGAGTGCCTCGGTGGCGGCTCGCAAGCTGAACTCGGACCGCGCCACGACCAACCCGGCCAGGAAGGCTCCCAGGGCCATGGAGACACCGAACAGCTTGGCCGATCCCACGGCGATCCCCAGGGCCAGCGCGAGGACCCCCAGAGTAAAAAGCTCCCGGGACCCCGTGGCCGCAACGTACCCCAACAGCCGCGGAATGGCCCAGCCGCCCACGACGAACGTGAACGCCACCAGCGCGCCAATCTTGAGGCTGGCAATCGCCACGGCCAGCGCGAGATCCGGGCCCGAAATCACGTTTTGGCCGCCGGCACCACTAAACACCGCCGGCAAAAGAACCAGCACGAACACCGTGAACAAGTCCTCCATCACCAGCCAGCCGATGGCGATGTGGCCCGTCGGCGTATGGAGGTCGTGATTATCCACCAGCACCCGGGTCAAGACGACCGTGCTGGCCACCGACAGAGCCAGGCCGAACACCACGCCCGCCGGCCAACTCCAACCCAGGAAATGCACCGTGACAGCTCCCAGCACCGTCGCCACCAGGCTCTGGACGACCGCTCCAGGAATGGCGATGCGCTTGACCGCCAGCAGTTCCTTGAAATGAAACTGCAACCCCACCCCGAACATCAGCAGGATAACTCCGATCTCGGCCAGTTGGTCGGCCAGATCCTTGTTGGCGACGAACCCCGGGGTATGCGGGCTCACCATGATACCCGCCAGCAGATACCCTACTATCGGAGAGAGTCCCAGTCGCTGGGTTAACAGTCCGAGTGCCAGGGCAGCGATGAAGCCGCCCGTCAAGGTTAAGATGAGGTCGAGGTGCGCCATACGGACACGTCTCGTCACGAGCATGCTGGCAAAGCCAGTCTCACCCCAAGCAAATCCTCGTCACTTGCCGCAATCTCTTAACGCCAAGGTTTGAAAAACGCCTTTGACGCTCTGATGCACATCGGTAACGTCCGCGCTCCGTTTTCACACGGGAATCCTGCATGGAGAAAGAGCGCAAGTTAATCATCGCCGGCAATTGGAAGTGCAACAAGACGGTCGCCGAGTCCCTCAACTTGGTGAGCGACTTGCGCCGGGAGTTGGTGGCGGTCAAGGAGGTGGACATCGTCTGCTGCCCTCCTTTCACCGCGCTCGATGCCGTGTCCAAGGCCATCCTCGATTCCAACATCCGCCTGGGCGCCCAAGACATGGGGGATCACAGTTTCGGGGCGTTCACCGGCGAAATCGCCGCTGGAATGCTCAAGGAATTCTCGGTCGGCTACGTGATTCTCGGGCATAGCGAGCGGCGCCAGTACCAAAAAGAATCGGATGCCTTGGTAGCGCGCAAGGCCGCTGCCGCCCACACCGCCAACCTCATTCCCATCGTCTGCGTCGGAGAAACCCTGGCCGAACGCGAGGCGGGTATTACCAATCAGGTCGTGGAAACTCAGATCAAAGGTTCCCTCTCCGGACTCGCCGCCGAACAGGTGGAACGTACGGTGATCGCCTATGAGCCGGTTTGGGCCATCGGCACCGGCAAAACCGCGACCACCGCCCAAGCCCAGGAGGTGCATGCCTTCATCCGTAAGACGCTCGCCGGACAACTGGGTGAGGCCGTGGCCCGGCGCGTCCGCATTCAGTACGGCGGCAGCGTCAAGCCGGCCAACGCCCGGGAACTCATGAGCCAGCCCGACGTGGACGGCGCGCTCGTGGGGGGAGCCAGCCTCGAGGTCCGCAGCTTTGCGGACATCGTGAAGAACTCGATTTGAAGTCCACGCTCCCCCGCTGCCATGCAACTTCTCTTCACCCTCTTCTCCTTCGTTCTCGTTCTTTGCTGCCTGCTGCTCGGGCTGTTGATCCTGATCCAGTTGCCGAAGAAGGATGCCGGACTGGGGCAGGCCTTTGGCGGTGCCGCGACGGAAGCCCTGTTTGGGGCCGGTTCCGGAAGCACCCTGAGCAAGCTCACGAAGTATTGCGCCGCCACGTTCATCATTCTGTGCGTCTTCCTGGCCTGGATGAGCGCGTACAATGCCCGGATGAAGAATGAGGGGGTGCTCAAGGAGTTGAATGTAGCGGAGCCCTCAGGCGTGACGGCCCCGGCCCTTCCCGGACTGCTTCCCACCGAGACCCCGGTACCATCGACCCCGCTTCCCACGAACGTGACGCTCCCCGTGGCCCCCGAGGCGTCCGACGCCCCGGTTTCTCCCGATATCCCGACTCCGACTCCGACGCCGGCTCCCAACAACTAGAATCCGCAAGGCTGAGAATCGGGACCTTGTTGGGGATGGGCGTATCTTGATTTTGTCCTTAAACGGGGGCTGCGCCTAAGCTCCAAAGGCCAAAATCCAAATCCCAAATAAGCTCCCAAATCCCCCAATCCGCGGCGTCGGGACGAGGGGACGAGGGGGCGAGGCACGACCGATGCTCCCGCCTTCCAAGGTGGTCCAGACGGGAGCTTGGAATTTGGAACTTCTTTGGAGCTTGGACCTTGGCCTTTGGAGCTTTCACCCCTTGGCCTCCATCGCGGTTCCGGCAAGGACGAATTCAAGATGCGCCCGCTCGGGATCGATTCCCCTTCCCTTCCTTGAAACCGGAGCCCAGCCCCGCCACCCTCCGGCGTGCGCGCGCGAGCCTGGAACCTGACCCTGCTGGTCTTCGGATTCCTGGTTTGGACGGGATGTCGTCCGTCGCCTCGCGCCGACCTCATCATCCTGAACGGCCCGGAAATTGAGACGCTGGATCCGCACTTGTTGACCGGTCAGGCCGACGGCCGCGTGTCGGGGGCTCTGTTCGAAGGATTGACCCGGTTCGGTGCGGTGGATGGCCGGGCGGAGCCGGGGCTGGCCGAACGCTGGGACCTCTCGCCGGACGGACGTCTTTATACCTTCCACCTTCGCACGAACGCCGCCTTTTCCACCGGCGAACCCATCACCGCGGACGATTTCGTGTGGTCCTGGCGGCAGGCGGTCAATCCGCTCACGGGTGCCGACTACAGCGGTTTTTTCTTCTACGTGAAGGGAGGCCGCGAATTGGTTACCGGCACTTCAACCAACCTTTCGACGCTGGGCATCCGGGCCAGAGATCAACACACCGTGGAGGTTGAACTGGTCAACCCCACACCGTTTTTCCCCGACCTCTGTGCCATGCGGATCATGGCCGTGGTGCCGCGTTGGACCATCGAGAGCTACGGAGACCAATGGGTGCGGGCCGACCCGCTCCCCTGCAGCGGCGCGTTTCAACTGGTCTCCTGGCGGCCTAACGATCGCATCCGCGTCCGCAAGAATCCGCACTATTGGGATGCGGCTAATGTCCGCCTCGACCGTGTGGACTTCCTTCCGGGTGATTCGCCTACCACGGCGCTGAACCTGTTGCTGACCGGTGCCATCGACGTGCTGATCGACCGCAGCCTGATTCCACTCGATCTGAACGACGTGCTGCTCCAGCGGCCGGATTTTCACACGTTCAGTTATCTGGGCACGTACTTCATGCGGTTCAATGTGACACGCAAGCCGTTCGATGATGTCCGTGTTCGGAAGGCCATCAGCCTGGTGGTGGACAAGCACCGGATCGTCGAGCGCATTACCCGGATGGGCGAACGGCCAGCCAGTGCGCTGACTCCGCCCGGAACGGGAGGCTACCAGCCGCCTCCCGGTCTGGGGGATAACGCGAGTTCCGCCACGAATGCCGTCGAATACGCCGCCGCCCGCGCGGCCAACATCGCCGAAGCGCAACGGCTGTTGGCCGAGGCGGGCTTTCCCGGTGGCAAGGGATTCCCGCCCTTCACGTACTTGTTCAACGCCGGTGGGGGCGGTGGCTCCCGCATGCATGAACAGATCGGCGTCGAGTTCCAGGCCATGCTGCGCGAGCACCTCGGACTGCAGGTCGAACTCCGGCCGGTCGAGTGGAAGACGTACTTGTCCGAGATGTCCCAGCTCAACTACGACATGATTCGCGGGTCTTGGATCGGTGATTATCAGGATCCCACCACCTTCCTGGATTGCTTTCTCGCCGACAGCGGAAACAACCGGACGGGCTGGCGCAATGCCACCTTTGACGATCTCCTGGAGCAGGCCGCCGGCGCCCCTGACCCCGCCCACCGGTTCGCCCTGCTCCACCGCGCGGAGACGCTCCTGGTCCGGGATGAAGTGCCGATCATTCCCATCTACATCTACGTCGGCCTGTACGCCTTCGATCCGGAACGCGTGGGAGGAATCCACGCGAATCTCACCGACGAACATCCCATCTGGGCCATGTATCGGAAGCCCTGATTCCCCGATGAATTACTTTCTGCGCCGCCTGCTGTTCATGGTGCCTTTGATCTGGGTGATCGTGACGCTGGCGTTCTTCCTGGTGCGGGTGGCGCCCGGCGGTCCCTTCGACCGCGAACGGAAGCCTGCCTCGCCCGCCGTCGAACGGGCTTTGGCTCAGAAATATCACCTCGACGAGTCGTTGTGGTCGCAGTACCTGCGATTTCTCGGGTTGAAATGGGAACACCAACCCGATGGGACTCTCCAGCGGGCACCGGGCGGCTTGATCGCCGGGGATCTCGGACTCTCCCTCAAATACCGGAACCACACGGTCACCGACATCATCCGTCAGGGGCTTCCGGTCTCGCTGACGTTGGGCTTGCTGGCCTTTGGCTTCGCCGTGGGGTTCGGTCTGCCGATC
>CAYYSX010000313.1:0-6786 GCA_964474315.1 uncultured Verrucomicrobiota bacterium
CAGACCCGCGCTCCGGACGCGCTTCGGCCGCTCCTTAAGCTTGTGTCCGAAAACGCGAGAGGACTCCATCTTCTCGTGAATCAGCCGTCCCAACCGCGTGGTCCCGGGCCTCCACACAATCCCGGCGTGCGGGATCTCATCCAAGGAAAGCGGCGCTGGTCATCACCTCCAAGGACCCAAGATCTAAAGCAGGGCTTTCGGGGCTGGCATGAACGCGGCTACCTGCCGCACCGCGATGAGCCGGGGCTGATTCAGTTTGTCACCTTCCATCTGGCCGACAGCTTTCCCCAAGCACTTCGATCCGAGTGGGAGCATTTTGCCAAGCTGGACGACGACCGCGAGCGACGGAAGCAACTCGAAGCGTATCTCGACCGAGGACACGGCGAACGCTATCTGGGTCAGCCTGACATCGCCCAATTAGTCGAAGACAACTTCCGGCAGTTTTCCAGCACTCCGACGCGGCCGGCGCGCTACGAGCTGCGGGCATGGGTACTGATGCCAAATCACGTTCATGTCCTGTTCAAAGTGGGAACAGCGTCCCTGGCGGAGATCGTCGGGGCTTGGAAGCGGCACACGGCCCGGCAGGCAAACCGATTGCTCAAACGACAGGGCCCGTTTTGGGCGGAGGACTATTTCGACACCTTCATGCGCGATGCCGAGCAGGAGCAGAAGACGGTTCAGTACATCGAGAACAATCCGACGAAGGCGAAGCTGGTGCTGGATCCAAAGGAATGGCCGTGGAGCAGTGCGCGGTTTCGCGATGAGTTCGGGATTCTTCGGCGATGACGGAAGCGCTCCGAATGCGCCGGAGCGCGTCCGGAGCGCGGGTCTGTGACCCGCAGCAACGTCCCGGCTCGAAGGGCTCCAGTTTATTCTCCCCTCCGCTGAGTCCCGGCTCAGTCGAGACGACGCAGTCGTCTGGTCTTATCGCGAATCAAACGGCAACGACTCCCCTCGCCCTCTTCGTACCAGTGCGGGCGGGTGCTGCGTTCCGAGTTCCAAGGCTCCGGGTTATTCCCTGGTTTCTTGTGCTGCCACGTTGCTGCGGGTCGCAGACCGCGCTCCGGGCGCTGCGGGCGCTCCGTTCCGATTCTGGGACTCTGCTCCTTCTCCCGCCGGTCGTGTTGCCACGTTGCTGCGGGTCGCAGACCCGCGCTCCGAACGCGTTCCGAACGCGCTCCCTCATTCCTGCGGCACTTCGTTCAGCCAATAATACCCCACCGCATGCAATAACGGCTCTCCCGAGGCCGAGCGGACGCCGGGGAGCTTTAGCTCATGCACGTGCCCCGGCGTCAGCT
Organism: uncultured Verrucomicrobiota bacterium; assembly: GCA_964474315.1. Lineage (GTDB taxonomy): Bacteria > Verrucomicrobiota > Verrucomicrobiia > Limisphaerales > UBA9464 > UBA9464. Next base: position 1,299 of record CAYYSX010000313.1, read on the forward strand.
TGACCTTCAGACGAACCTGGTGCCCGTCGGGGAACACGGTCGCGGATTCGATGGGCGGTTTGGCTCCATCCACTTCCGGGGAGCCGTAGTTGGATTGGTAAATGTAAGTGTAGTTCTCGAATTGATAGGATTCGCGATTCCCCGCGGTGGCCGGATCGACTGGCTCGGTGAACACGAGCTCGAAGCCGTCGGGTTTCGCCCGCATCTCGAGCACCTCGAATGGGGTCTTGCCACTCCAGCGCAGGCGTTCGAGCGAGAACGGTTTGCCGCCGCGCGCGCCCCAGCCGCGGTCCGTGCCGCCCACGAAGAGCGATCCGTCCGGCGTCATCTCCAGGCTGAGGCTTCCCGAGGCTTGGCCTTCGCGAAACGGAAAACAGGCGCCCTGGTAAACGCCGTTCACCTGCTCCAGGAAAACGCGCATGACAATGCTCCAGGTTTGGTCGCCGACGAAAAGTTGCCCGGCGAACGGGCCGAACTTTCCGGCGGTGTAATCGTTAGCAATGCCCGAGGCACTTTGACCAAGCTTATTGTAAGGAAAGGCGATCGCCGGCGGGATCAATTCGGGAATCTTCGTCCGCTCGACCGCGATGCGGCTGCCGCTCAACGGTTCCTTGGGCGCCGGCCCCAGATTCGTGGCCTGGGCGTACCACCGGAAGCCGCCCGGATGCCCGACAAAGCCACCGGGCCGCAGCGGCTTGAGCCAGCACGTGCCATTCCATGGCCCTTGGTTGTCGGTATAAAACATGTCGCCCAGGGCATTGGTCGCGACGCCTCCCGGCGACCGCAGGCCGCTGGTGGTGGGAATGACCTGGCCGTCAGGCGTCACTCGCAGAGCCCAGCCCCGGTATAAGCTGTCGCTGTTAAACGAGCCCGTCAGGCACAGCACGATCCAAAAATTGCCGTCCCGATCCGGCTTCGAACCAAACGCGTATTCATGATAGTCACCATTGATGCCCCAACCGTCGGCCACGGTTTCGATGAGATCGGCCCGGTCGTCGCCGTCGGTGTCTTTCAGCCGGGTCAGTTCCCCGCGTTGGGTGGCATAGATCCATCCGTCCCCGTTGCTCCACAGTCCCAACACCTCATGCAATCCAGAGGCAAACCGGGTGAACTTCACCGGTCCCAACGGATCGGCAAAGGCGCCGTCCACCAAGTAGATGTCTCCCAACCGGGTGGACACGGCGAGCCGGTTCCCCGGTAACATCTGAATCGCGCTGGCTTCCAGTGTGATGTCCTCAGGAATAGGAAGGGTGACCAAGGGATAGAAAGCCGCCTCGCGATCGGACTGAGGCGAAGCGAAGGCGAAGCTTCCCAGGAGAAGGAGGGCGAGGCCAATGGCTTGGATCAGGCTAGCACGGTGGTGAAAAGCGGGCGGCGTGAGGCGTGGGGCGTGAAGCGTCTCCAAGCCGGATCTGGGGTCGTTGTCTCCCGGTTTAGTGGAGCAGGGCAGCTCGCTTGATGACCTAGTCCAGATCGATGCTTTGTTTGCCATTCGCTTGGGAACTTAGAGTTTATTTGGAGCTTCTTTGGAACTTGGGGTTTGGAGTTTGGAATTTTTCTTACCACACCATCTCCACGAGCAATTCTCCCGGAACCGCTACCGGCACCCGCAACTCCGTCCCGACCAACCGGGGCTCTCCGCCACCGCCGCGGAAGGTCAGCTTCAGTTTGTCGTCCACCACGAACACCCCCTTCGGTCCCGGCCGGATTTGGCCGGAAGCGGCGCGGAGCCATAGCGTCGAACCCGGATCTCCCTCCAGCTTCAAGGTCCGTTCGAGCCCCATGTCCACCTCGCCCGGACGCGGTTGGAACGAATCGGTGACCTTCACTCCTTCGACCGAATACTCCAGGACCGGTTGCCGGACGGAATTCAGCCGGTAACCGCGGAACCGTTGGTTTACCGTCGCGGGCCACGGGGCGTCCGGCGACGACAACACGGCCAGCGCCGGTCCGGCCGGGAAGGAAATCCGATGATCCCCCAACGGCGGTTCGAAACCCACGCCGCGGTCGGTGCTGTGTCGCGACGCATCGATGAAGCTCCCCTGCCAGATCAACGCCAGACGCAGTTGCTCCGCGTCAAAGGCCAGGTTCGCCCGTTCCGGATAGCCCACCCCGATCGCCCGGGTTCCCGCGCCTTCGATGAAGTTGCGGTAAATCAGCGGCTCGGTCTCCGCGACCAGTTCCTTGCGGCCGCGAATCAAGCCCGCCGGAACCTCCGCATCCGGGCCACCCGCCAGGTAGGCCCAGAGGGCCTGGATTTGCGCCCCCGTATTCCCGGCCAGGATATTCTGGTTCACCGCGTGATCGTCGGGCCAAAAGGTCGGCATTCGGGTGCCCGGACGCAGTGCCGCGGGATCGGGTAGATACCGGCGGAACCAATCCCATTCCAGCCGCCGGTGCATCGAGTCCAGGCCCAGCGCCGGTATGCCCATGGAACCGAGCGTGGTGAACGTATGGCAGGCCGTGCAACTCAGCCCGTCGCGGCCCACCAACTTCCATCCGAACTTGGCGTCGCGTTCCGTCAGCGCCGGGTCGGCGAGGCCGTCCACCTGTCGGTCGGCCGCCAGGAGAACCGGCGGCAGCATCGTCGCCAGCGAATCCCCATAGCGCGGCATGCGCGTGGCCATGTACGGACGCACCTTGGTTCCCTGGAGCAACACCTCGGCCAGCCACTCCGGTTTGAGTTTGGCGCCCACGCCATTCAACAATGGAGGGAGGCGGCCTTCATCGCCCAGGTCGGCCTCGCCCACGAGTTGGAACCAGGCGGCGTGCCCTGAGGCCTCCGGCCCCCCCACGCCGTCGCGCGCATGGCAGGCGTAGCAGTTCAACCGGGTCAACGTGACCTCCACCTGACGATCCGCCGGCAAGGGCTGGTTCAGTTCCGCCACCTTCGCCACCGTCTCCCGCAATGCCCTCCGTTGGGCGTCACTCAAGTCATACCGCACCGCACCCGCAGGCACCGTGTCGGCCAGACACCCGGAGGTGCTGCTTCCCGCCAACTCCAGCAGGGGGCGTGCGCGTGGTTCCGACGATTCCGCTCCGGTGTGACACGCACCGCAATTCAACCGGTCATACCACTCCCGGCCCCGCGCTACTTGAACCGGATCCACCGTAAATTCCACCGCCCCCAACGGAGCCAGCCGCCGGGCTTGTTGCTGAAGGGCGCTGGGCGGGATCGGCCCCCGTTCGAAGCCCGGTCCGGCCCATTCCGCCTTAAACTCAAAACCACCCCCACTCTGGAAAAATAGCACCTCGAACGGATGCAAACCCCGCGTGAGTTGGATGCGTCCCCGCCGGGTCACTGGTCCGTGGTCACCGTCGTTGTCCACCACCGTTTGGCCGCCGACCCGAATCTGCGAACCATCGTCCGAGGTGGTCCAGAAGGTGTATTCCCCCTCGGCCGGCGCCTCGATCAATCCGGTGAAACGCAGCCCGAAGTTGGATTCGCGCCGGGCCATCGAAGTGCCGAGGTCGTCAGCGACTCCGGAGGCCACGGGAGTTGCCTCGGCCAGTTGGGCGCATCGGTTGAAACTCCCTTCGAAATAGTCCCACTTGATCCCCGGCACGGGCGTCACTGGAGCGTTGGCGGCGGCCACCAGTTGTTCGGGCAAGAGATAAGTCGCCAGGTCCACCGCCTCCGCTTCCGACAATCCGAGGGAGGGCATGCGTCCGCCCGGCCGATGGGCCACGGGATCGCGGAGAAACCGGACCAGTTCGCCGGCCGGATACTTCCGCTCCAGATCGCCCAAGGGCACGGCGTTGGCACGGGCCTGCGAGAAGACCTCTTCCGACGTGTCGCCCCGGTCGAGCGGCGCATGACACGCCACGCAGCCCACGGAATGATACAGGGCTCGGCCCCGTTCCGCCCGGCTGCCCTCGGCGCCCACTGGCGAAGCCGGTCCGGTCGGTTGCAGCGACACCAGGTAATGGGTCAGCCCCTCGGCCACTTCGGCGGATTGCGCGGCAGGAATTCCGTGCAGGACCTGCGGCATGGTCGTACCGGGGGTGAGGGCGGCCGGGTTGGCCAGCCAGGCGCGCAGCCATTGCGGAGTCAGGCGCAAGCCTTCAGCTCCGAGGCGGGGCGCCCCCCGGGAATTCAGTCGGCGGGCCAGGGCTTCGGGGGCCGGATGACACACCTGACAGTTCAGTTCGCCGAGCAGGATTTCCCCCTCGTCCACCCCATCGGCGCGCGGAGCGGGTAGGATGATTCCCTCCGCCTGGATCCGTTCCGCCCCTGGGACGGTCATGAATCCAACCAGTACCAACGAACCAATCCACCCGAGCCGACAGCGCAAACCCAACACCCCGCGAGCCTATTCGTTCCGACGCCACGGCGTCCAGTCGCAGCGTCGGGATCGGACTCGGGAGGGCGCCTCTTGAACTTGTTCTTCTATCGCGCGGCACCAGTAGGACCGCCACGCCGGGGCAAACCAGACGGCGCCTCGTTGGGGAGGCTGAGGTCCTCGCCTTCCCTTCGTTTCCCCACCCGACGTTCCACCACGGGGTGGATTCAAATAGAGACCGGCAGCCGCCGGTCCCGCAGGCTAAGGGAGCGGTTATTTAGGTAAGTTGGCAGCGGATCTGCTATGCTGAATGACAATATGAAGAGGACGTTGCCTGGCTCGCTGCCGATCTCCCAACCTGTCCTTTGTCTCTTCCTCTTTCAATCTCCACCAGGGCCTGCAAATTCGGCTGCGACTCCATAATGAAGTTGGGAAGAGGTATGGGATTGAAATGTCGGGCGATCTTTCAAACTGGATGTTCACGACCAACTTTGTCAGCACCAATGCCGTTGTTGATATGATTGCATATTACCCGGCTGCGCTGGCGTCCGCCCAACGCTTCTACCGAGCGGTGGTCCTCGATTGACAATCAGGATTCGGCGGCCGGGCGCGGGTGTCGTTGATGGTCATTCTTCGTTTCGGTGGTTGATAACCAAGGGACAGATCAGCCATCGGGGAGGGCGCCCAAGCTCCAAAAGACAAAACCCAAATCCCAAAGGACCCTCCCAAGCCGCCTGGTTTCCAAGTTCCCTGGTTCTTGGTGCCGCCCCGAGTGGAACGAGGGGGGGAGGCCCGACCGAGGTGCCCCAACGTCCTACCCCCAGGGCGGTTCAGGCGGGAGCCAAGCGCTTGGAATTTGGAATTTCTTTGGAGCTTGGAACTTGGAACTTGGCCTTTGGAGCTTACGCCCCGCTGTCCCGGTAGGGGCAACTGGGGCACCCGCCGGGCGCCTCTCAGTCTTTGGGAAGTGGCGAGGGACCGTGTAGCGTCGCCTGTCCTCAGCCGACCGGGCGGATGGAGTCGCCTGATACGCTCGACAGCCAGGAGGGTCGGCTGAGGACAGCCGACGCTACAGGCCTTCCGCTTCGGTCCTCCGTTCTCTGTCCTCTCTCCCCGGCTCCACCACCTTGCCAAAAATTGAGATGCGCCCGACCCGCCTCGCGGCGTCGGTCGGACTTGATTCCCAGCATCACTGCATCAGTGTA
>CAYYSX010000314.1:0-6785 GCA_964474315.1 uncultured Verrucomicrobiota bacterium
ATTGGAATGGCAATCGGGTGACCCAATCGGGCACCACCGCCTTCGCCTACGACGACGAGAATCAACTCACCACGATCACCTACCAACCGGGTGCCGGCACCGGGTATCGCACCCAGGCGGTTCCTCGGTTAGCAAAGCACCTCAATGGTGAACCCGCCGGGGGCGGTGAAATAGAAGGTCCATGACCCATGCTGCCGGGACGGCGGCGGCACCGCGAAACCGTCCGCCTTCAGCCGCTGGTTGATCTCGTTCACGCGCTCCTCGGTTTCCTGGATGAAGCCGATATGAAAGGTGGAGGGATACGTCACCTCCGATTCACCGCCCAATTCCTTGTTGGTCAACGAGAGCACCATCCCGTTGTCATCCGATAGAAACGAGATGTGCCGGTTGGCTTTTCCCATCGGTTTGAGGTCAAAATACCGGGCCAGAAAGGTCTGGGTTTCCACGGGGTCCGTGACGGTGAGGTTGAGGTGGTTGAGCTTCATTCCGATCAGGCTGCCACGACGTTGCCCGGACGGTCACGAACGACTTCCGGGTCGGGACAACCCTACGGGGAACTGTTCAATCAGAAGCCGAGAGCCAACGTGAGCACGGTCACGGCGGCGACGCCGGGATTCTTGAAGAGTTGGCGGAAGGCGGGAGGTCCGGCGGTGTGAGGAGCCGATCTGCCAGCATTGCCACCTGCATAGGGGTTATCCACCTGCGCTAGGCATGGGTCGTTGGCGCTCAGTAGCCAAGTTGGTCGGCCGGGGCCTTCCACCTCAACGGCCGCGACCCGTTCACCGGCTGGACCCACTGAACCATGCCACCAGCACCGAGGACCCATGAGCCAACAAACGCTCGTCGGTGGGTGCGACCCGGCAGCCCTTCTCCGCTTCATGGAGTACGCCGCCGCTTTCTGGGCCAGATGTTGGAGCAATGCTCCAGCGGCTGGCAGCCTCCCCTCGCCCTGGTCGAACGCGTTGTGAATCCGTGCTGCTTCCTTTCCCCCTCGTTTCTCTTCGTTGCCATCAGCTTCACGGTTCCGTAGTTTCCCCGCACGTTTATGGAATCCCTCCTGGGGTGGCTCTACGTCGCCGTCGCGGTGCTGGTGCTGTTTGGCGCCAGCATTTTCGTGCATGAGTATGGCCATTATTGGATGGCCCGCCGGCGCGGCATGCGCATCGAGGGATTCTCCATCGGATTCGGCCCGAAAATCTTCTCCTGGATGGTGGACGGCGTGGAGTGGTCGGTCCGCTGGATCCCAGCCGGCGGCTTCGTCAAGCTGCCGCAAATGATCACTTCCGAGGCCATCGAAGGAAAAGCCTCGGCCGAAATCCCCCCCGCCTCCCCTTGGTCGCGCATTCTGGTCGCCGTGGCGGGACCGACCATGAACATCTTTTTTGCTCTGGCCATTGCCGCCTTGATTTGGGCCATCGGCCTCCCGGTCCTGGTCAATCCCCCCATCGTCGGACCCGTGAATCCGGATTCGCCGGAAGGACGTCTCGGGGTGCAGAGCGGCGACCGCATCACTCACGTCGGTGGCCACCCCGTCCGATCCTGGCAAGACATCAATCTCGAGGTGATCACCGCGCTGACCAATGTCGTGCCCGTCACCGTGGAACGAGCCGGAGCGACGTTCACCTTCCACCTCCCGACCCAGCGTTCCGAAGCCCTGGGCATCAAATGGCTCGACCTGGAACCGCAAGAACGTCCGGTCATTGGCGTGGTGCAGCCGGATATGCCCGCCGCACAAATCGGCTTGCGCGAGGGGGACAAGTTCCTCTCATTCGACGGTGTTTACGTGCTCAATCAGGAACACCTCAGCGAAGTGATCAACCAGGGCCAGGGCCGGTCCTGCGAGCTGGTGGTCGAACGCGACGGACAAAAGCTGTCCTTTATGGTGACCCCCATCTTCGATCCGGAGGTCAACCGCGGACGCATCGGCGTGGTCTTTGCCGGCGGCCATTACGAAGTTCAACGCCCCGGTCCAACGCCGGATCAACAATTCGGTGAGGTGCTCCGGCTGATGGGGAAGACCTTCAGCGCCTTGATTCACCCCAAGGAAACCGGTGTGACCGCCAAGGCCATGAGCGGCCCGGTCGGCATCCTCGGAAAGCTGGCGGTGGACGTGAAGACCGATTTCCGCCTGGCCCTGAGCTTCTTGGTGATGTTGAACATCAACTTGGCCATCCTGAATTTGCTGCCGTTGCCCGTATTGGACGGCGGGCACATTTTGATGGCGCTGTACGAAATCATCACCCGTCGCCGCGTCGGAATCCGCTTTCAGGAGGTGGTGACCACGGGCTTCGCCATCGTGCTGATCTCGTTCATGGTTTATGTGACGTTTTACGATGTCCGGCGGGCCCCTTTGTTCGGCCAATTGCTCAGGCAGAAAAGCGTCGTTGAATCGCCGGCTCGACCGGAACCGGCCGCGGCCCCGGTCCAGCCGTGAAGACCGCCGGAAGCGCGGGACGGCTCCTTGATTTTGGGAGTATCTGTCCTTAGAGCCTCTATCGAGGATCATCCACCGCCTTCGAAGTGGCCCTATGGCTGCGGGTCGCCGCGCCGCGCTCCCTTTTCATCCTAGCTCCCTCTCGGCCGCTCTACTCACGCCACCCCGTCAGAGCGCCAGCGACGCAGGCACCTCCGTCTCCACTACCTCATCCGAAACGGAGGTACACCTTCCCTGGGGCGAGTCCCAACAAAAAGGCGGGTGTGCCGCATCCATTTGTGCGATTTCCGCGGTCAGCGGCAGTTAATAAGTGATGAACGCCTCCGATCCCGAACTCCTTCAGCAGTTCGTCCAGGACGGCTCCGAAGACGCCTTCACCGAACTCCTTCACCGGCATGTGGACCTGGTCTTCTCCGCCGCGCTACGGCAGGTCGGTTTCAATGCCCAGAGCGCCGAGGATGTCACCCAAACCGTGTTCACCGAGCTGGCGCGCAAAGCTCGGCAAGTGAGCCAGCATCCCACGCTTACGGGCTGGCTTTACAGTACCACTCGACGCGCGGCAGCCCACCACCACCGATCCGAATCCCGTCGCCTGGCCCGTGAAACCGCCGCCCACGCCCTTGAAGCCACCGTGGTACCCGGCGAAACCGCCTGGGTAACCCTGGGTGGCGGCTACCGGGTTACGGGACGCCTGCGTCTGCCGGCCGGTTTCACACTGCCGCCGGGAGCTCGATTGTTGGCCCAGTTGCGTTCTTCGCTTCCCGATCCACCGCCGGACTTCGGCCACGACCCGAGTGTGCTTCAGACGCCGGAGAGGCAGGAACTAGCCCGCCACTCCAAGCTGATCCCGCTGGCCCTGCAGCCGGATGGTTCGTTCATCGCGGAGTCGGTCACCGGCGGAAACTATCATTTAACGGTGATGCTGCTGTCCGCTTTCAATCCCTCCTCGGGTGTTCCCCCGCGACTCGATCCGCTGTTCAGAGCGAAGCGCGAGGTGACGGTTCCTGGCGAACCGGCCGTTGGCGCAATCAATCTCGGCGAAGTCGCGACGGAAGTATCGACGGAGACGCCCTGATCGGTGGTCGGCTCACCGATGCAGCTCCGCTACACCTTTGGTCAGGGCGTTGAGCCGGACCACCTCCTCAGGCGTCAGGGTCCGGTTGAACACCGCCACTTCATCCATCAAGCCGAGGTATCCCAACCCCAGCATGATGGCCGCCTGGCTTTCGTCCCAGGTAAAGGTCTGCTGCCGCGGCGCCAGTGTGGCGACCGGCCGACCGTCCAGATAGAGCCGGGCCACGCCATCGGGGCGTCCGGTATTGAAGTTCTCGAAGGTGAACACGATATGGGTCCAGCGGTCGCGTCCAAAGGGCGTCGGAAGGGGCGCCGCGACCAGCGGCTTGTCCGCGGCCGGGATTTCCTCCCATTTCCGGTTTTGAGGATTCCACACGGGGAAGTCGGGATACGCGCCCAGGCGGAAGGGGATGTCGTTGGTGCGTTTCTCGAACTCGACAAAGAACGCCGCATCGTTCCAGGCGCGGGGGGTGATCTGGATGGGATCGCAAAACCCCATTTCCAAGTCGGCCTGGGGATCGACGCTCAACCACAGGGATACGGTCCCGTTCCAGCGGTTGGTCTGGTAGCCGAGATTGCGGGCGGCGGGAAAGAACAGGAGGGGCGACTGCTTGCGGGTGAACCGCAGCGCATTTCCGAAGCGGCCGGCGCCTTCGGCGAGCTGGACTTCGCCGGTGGGCGGCAGACCGGGTTTGGCCTCGGCGCGTTGGTCCATGGCCGGCGCATGCTGAAGGCCGCGTTCGCCGATGGCGAAATCGGCCTCTAGCCCACGGTCGAACGAAGCATGAAACGTAAGCGCCCGGGCGAGTTCTGCGTTGGCGGGCGCGACTTGGGCCAGGCCAGCCGACAGGGATGACAGCAACAGAATCAGGGCCGGCAACAGAAGGTTTGGTCGCGACCGCGGAGCGAGGCGTTCTGGAGAAGCAGGAAGAGGGGTCATGGCGAGGGCGAAGGCTACCGCGGAAAGCAGGCCGGTCCAAGCTCGCCCGCACGGGATTTGGGCCTGAGGCGCGTTTCAGTTCTTGGCCCCCGCGCGGCGACCCTACCGGGGATGGCGCGCTGCGCCGTCCCCGCCGCAAGGCGGCCTTTGGCCGGGCCACGTCGAAGAATTCACACCCCACCCGCCTCGGTCGTGCCACCGGAGGATCGACCCTGCACTGCGAACGGCGGCGTTCCCGCGCTGCGCGTGGAACGCCAGCGGTGGTCTTTTCCTCCTGGGACCGTGTTTCACCACCTTGTCAGAAATTGAGATGCATCCCTTGGAAACCTCCCTCGCTTTTTTGGCTCGCCAGAGCCGGGGCCGGCTGACGGGATTGAAGCATGGATCTGGCGGTGCTGGAGCAGTGGCTCAGGAGGCGCCTTCGACGGGATGCCAATCTTGCACTCGGAATCAGTCCGCTCGCCTTACTGGGTGGGCTGCTCGTTTTATTTCTTACCTTCTGGTTCAGTTACGCGGTGATTCACCTGGTGGGGCGGGTTGGGTCGGCCGGGGCGAAGCTGCTCTTGAATGTCGATTGGAACCTGGGGCATACGGGCCGTCTATGGCTCGCCGGCGCGTTCCTGGTGCTTCTCTTGGTTTCCTACTTCCGGTCCGACCGTTCGGGAGTGGATTGGAACGCCTGGGAGGCGGATCCATCGGCGTTGGGCAGCGCCCTGGCCCGCTTCGGAACTGGCGCCGGACGCGCCGGTTTGCTGTTGGCTCATCCGGAAATGTCGGCGCGCCTCATCGTGGACATCTTGAATCTGGGACCGCGATTGATGGCGGGTGGGATGGATCTCTTGCGTCAGAGCGGACAGGGCCGTGCCGCCGATACGATGGCCGGGGCCAGAGTGTTGTGGACGCTTCTGGACCAACCCCGGATGCTGACGTACGAGGAACTGGGGATGGTGTACGATTCCCGTGAGCTCACGCGGGCTTTTCAGGCGCTGCGCCTAATCGAGGGCGTCACGTTTCTCGAACGGGGTGTGACCCTCAGCACGGAACTGCGCGGAGAGTTAAATGGATTGAGAAGAGGAGGGTGAAGCAGGCCTAGCGCCTCGCGATTGATCCATCGCAGGAACGCCTCGGAGCTACTCTACCTGCTGATCCGAAAGGCCGGCGGCGGGTGAGCCACCCGCGCTCCTGGAGGAAGAGCGATTGCCAGGTCCGCCGCTTTAGCCAACTCTGATCCGCGCGCCAGCGACACCACTGGCGCCCTCCTTCCCATGCATCGAATCCTCCTCTCTGTGGGCACTGCACTATTGCTGGGCCACCCTTTGTTGGGCGCTGACTACTCGGCGGTGGGCACTCGCCTTGATCCCGTCATCCGAGAGGAAATGCAGGAGTGGGGTCTGCGGGGGGTCGCGGTGGCGCTGGTGGCGGAGGGGGAAGTCGTCTATTCGGCCGGTTTCGGCGAGGCCCAGGCGGATTCGGTGTTCCGGTGCGGCAGCATCTCCAAGCTCTTCAACGCGTTGGCCGTCCTGCAGCAGGTGGAGGCGGGTCGTTTGGATTTGGATGCCCCGCTTCAACAGTACGGGGATCAACTGCTGCCTATCAACCCGTTCCCTGGCCAGCCGGCGGTCACGTTGCGGCAGTTGCTCTGTCATCGGAGCGGCCTTCCACGGGAACCCGCGGTGGGCGGCTATCTCGACCCGTCCCAACCGTCGTTGGCCGCCACCATAGCCAGTGTTCCCGCGTCGGTTTTGGTGACGGTACCTGGGGAAAAGACCCGTTACTCGAATCTGGGTCCCAGTCTGGCGGGATTCATCGTGGAACGAATCACCGGTCAGTCCTTCGAAGATTACCAGCAGGCCCGGCTCCTGGGTCCGCTGGGCATGACTAATTCAGCCTGGACCCTCGCCCGGGCGCCGCGAAGCCGGATCATCGTTTCGCACATGCGGGTGGCCACCACGAATGGGGGCTGGACTTGGCGGGAGGCGCCCTTGTTCGATTTGGGCACGATTCCCGCCGGAAACTTGTTCACCACGGCGGGCGACCTGGCTCGCTTCGTTTCCGCACTGAGCGACGGCGGGCGGGGTTTGGTACGGACGGAGACCCTGGCGGAGATGTGGCGTCCCCAATTGACGACCAATGCCACGGGCTTCGGCTTGGGATTTTCCGTCGGCAAATTCCAGGACCGCCGGACCATTGGACACAGTGGCGCGGTCTATGGCCACAGTTCCTCGCTGGTCCTGCTGCCCGAAGAAAAGCTGGGCGCGGTGATCTTGGTGAATGAGGACATTGCCAACGGACGGGTTCGCCGGATCAACCGGGCCGCTCTGTCCTTGCTGCTGGAAG
>CAYYSX010000315.1:0-6730 GCA_964474315.1 uncultured Verrucomicrobiota bacterium
AATTTACGGCATGAGCATCGATGCCAACCCGGCCGCGGCCGTCCCGCCGGGTCCGCTGGTGATTACCGGAGGTACGACGGTGAGCATCTCCTGGACAGGCAGTGGTGTGTTGCAACGCGCCGAACAGATCGCGGGGCCGTGGACGGAGATCCCGGACGCGACCAGTCCCTTCAGCGTGCCGCTAACCGCCGATGCGGTTTTCTATCGGTTGTACCCATAACAGAAGCTGCAGGACGGTTGATCAGCAACCATAGGACCTTTTCAGCACCACCAGCTAAGCATCCTTTTCCAAGCCGATCATGATGAACGCGCCTCGATTCTGTTTTGTTGGCTGGGCCTTGCTCGGCGTGCTGTTGAGCAGTTGCAGCCAACGGCCAGTCGCGGAAGAAACCCCTCAGGCCACCACCCCCGAGACCGTGGTCGAGGAAGTCGCGGCGGCGCCGGGCAGCCATTCCACGCCGACTTCCGCGGTGGACTCAACCGTCGAGGCCGAAATCAACGCTCTGTCGGTCAAGCTCCGCGAGTACGTAAAAGCACACAACGTGATCCCCTCCGACCTGAGCGAATTAGTGAGGGCCGGATATATCTCACGCCTTCCCGACGCCCCACCGGGCAAACGATTCGGCATTCAACTGCATCCGTTGGGTTACTCGGTGGTGTTGCTGGATTGACCCTCACCCTGACCCAACGGAGGCACCCGCCCATGAACGTAAGCTATGAAAACATTCCCTGCGCCCCCTCAGGCCAGACCGCCTACCTCTAGCCTTGGCTTTACTCTGATCGAGTTGCTGGTAGTCATCGCCATCATCGCCATTCTGGCCAGCATGCTGCTTCCCTCGCTGGCCAGCGCCAAGGAACGAGCAAAGCGGACGCACTGCGTGAGCAACTTGCGCCAGTTGGGCATCGCCAGCCAGGTGTACGCCTTGGACCATCAAGATCGCCTCTTCACTGGCACCCGCGACGCGGGCGATTCGTTTCTATTGAGCATCGCCACGACGATGTATCAGGTGATCAGCAATCAGTTTGGCGATAAAGTCTTCGATTGCCCTAATGTCCATCCGTTCAGCCTGCCCGGAATCACCGATACGCCCAAAGGACGCTTTCAATCCGGCACCGGTTTCTACATCGGTTACCATTATCATGGTGGGCGAACCATGCCGCCGCAGGCGGCTTGGAAGTCACCGATCAAGACCACCGACCTCCCATCGACGGACCCGTTGATCGAGCCGGTGGACCAACTCGTTTTGTTCTCCGACCCCAACAGTTGGGCCATCTCCGGCGGTTATCGGTGGGTCATGGCGCCGCATGCCAAGAGTGGCTCGGTCAAACGCGGAGGCTCGGCGTTCATTTATCCGTCCGAAGGGCAGACGGCCAAAAGGATGGGGGCCACCGGCGGCAATATCGGCACGTTGGACGGCGCGGTCACCTGGAAGCCCATGATCAAAATGAAGCAGATCTATTGGACTTACACCGGGGATGCCGGGCATCGCGGAGCTTGGTAAACCTCCGGTCAGCGATTGACTTGATTGCGAAGCGGTTCGCCGCGCAAGCCACGCACCACCTCCTCCGCCGCGAGCCTCTGGAGACGCGGCATACTCGATTCGCTATACCACGCTACATGAGACGTCAGCAGCGCGTTGGAACAGGCAAACAACTCATGTCCGACCGGCAACGGCTCGGTCTCATACACATCCAGCCCGGCGGAGAATTCCGGGTTCGCCGCCAGGTGGCGGGCCAGCGCGGCCGTGTCCACCAACACGCCGCGGGCGGTGTTGATCAAAATGGCGCCGCGCTTCATGCGGGCCAGGCGGGCCGCATCCATCCAATGGTGGGTCTCGGCCGTCAGCGGCAGATGCAGAGAAAGTATATCCGCCTCCTGGATCAGTTCGTCCGCCGTGAGACGGGTCACCCCGGCCGCGGCAAAGACACGGTCATCGACATAGGGATCGCACCCAGCGAGCTTGAATTTGAACGCGCGCGCCCGCTCCAACACGGCGCGGGCGATGCGCCCGAAGCCGGCGGTGGCGAAGGTCATTTCCGCGAACGCCGGCAGCGGATGCACCGGCGTGAGCTTCCAGATACCGCTCCGGAGCCGCCGGTCGATCGGAGGCAACTGTCGCGCCCAGGCCAAGGCCAGCGCGAGCGCATGGTCCGCCACCTCGTCGATGCCATAGTCCGGGACGTTACAGACTGGAATTCCCGCGGCCCGGGCGGCGGCCAGGTCCACATTGTCCACGCCGATGCCGTAACGAACGATCACTTTGCATCGCGTCAGGGAACGGATCACCGCCGCGGTGACTGGCGCCCATTGCACCAGCAGCGCATCGGCGTCCTGGGCCGCGCCCATGACCTCCGGCTCGGATTGGGCCTGAGCCACGGTCAGTTCGCAACCGGCCGCGGAAAGGATGCGGGATTCGCCGGCAACATCGGCAAAGCCGTGATCGGTGATGACGACTCGAAATAGGTGCATCTATGGTGACGGTTCCTTTTACGAAACGAAGCCCGCTTCGCGCGACTGGTTTTGGGCGGAAGTTTTGCCAAAATCGCGCGATCGCCCGGAGTTTGCCGGGTCGGAGGCAAGGTAAGGTAACCCTAAAAAAAACGAGGTCATTGTGCCGAAAAACGGTAGTCCAGCTTTTCCTTTTGAAGGTGAAATGAAACATAGAATGCGAGTCAACCTCATGGGGCAGGTTGCTTTGGTCACCGGCGCCGCCAGGGGAATTGGCCAGGCCATTGCCAACGCGATGCTCGAGAACGGCGCCTCGGTCATCTACGGCGATATCGATCTGGAAGCGGCCCGGATCGCCACAGCGAAACGAGACCGGACGCAAGCCCTGCAAATGGACGTGGTGAACTCGGTGCAAGTCGAGGAGGGTTTCGAACGGATTCTGTCCGACTGGGGACGGGTGGACATTCTGGTCAACAATGCCGGAGTCAACACCCTGGATCGGGTCAACATCGATCAAGTTTCCTTAGCGGAATGGGACCGCATCATCGGGGTCAATCTGACCGGTGCCTTCCTGGCCAGCCGGCTGGCCTCGCGTTCGATGATTCGGCAGAAATCAGGCCGGATCATCAATATCGTTTCGGTCGCCGGGCTGGTCCCCCTGCGCTTGCAAAGTGCGTTCGTCGCGGCCAAAGCCGGCGCCTCGAACCTGACCCGCTCGATGGCGCTGGAGCTCGGTCCTCATGGAATTCTCGTCAATGCCATTGCCCCGGGTTCCATTCTCACGGACTCCACCCGGCAGTTGTTCTACGGCGAGAACGGCTCGTTTCGCCAATCCGCCGCGGAATTGATCGCCCATATCCCTTTGGGACGCCCAGGAACGCCCAAAGAAATCGCCGACGTCGCCTTGTTTCTGGCCGCGCCGGAAAGCAGCTACATCAATGGGCATATTCTCACCGTTGATGGGGGATGGTCCGCCGGTTATATGCGGGATTTTTAATCGCCCAACCCGCTTAACTAAGTCTCCTCATGAGTCATCTTCCCCTTCCCATTCCCCCACCCGGGCCGACCGAATTGTTGGCGCTTTACCGCCAAATGGTGTTGCTGCGACGATTCGAACTGACCGTGCAGGAGGCCTATAAGCGTGGACGGATGCCGGGCTTCATTCACCTGTATATCGGGCAGGAAGCGGT
Organism: uncultured Verrucomicrobiota bacterium; assembly: GCA_964474315.1. GTDB lineage: Bacteria > Verrucomicrobiota > Verrucomicrobiia > Limisphaerales > UBA9464 > UBA9464. The sequence goes on from CAYYSX010000315.1 coordinate 3,640, forward strand.
GGCCGCCGGCATCGGTGCTCATTTGCGGCCGACGGATTGGATGACCAGCACCCATCGCGGTCACGGTCACGCCCTGGCCAAAGGGGTTCCCGCCCGCGCTGTGCTGGCCGAACTCTATGGTAAACGCACCGGTTGCTGTGGCGGGCGCGGCGGCAGTATGCATTTGTATGATGCGGCGAACGGCCTGCTGGGCACCAACGGGTTCGTGGGCGGCGGCATCCCGGCGGCCGTCGGCGCCGCGTTGAGCGTCCGGGCCCAGGGCCGCGACGGGGTGGCCGTGGCTTTTTTCGGGGATGGCGCGATCAACCACGGCGCGTTCCATGAATCGCTGAATTTTGCCGCCGTTCAGGCGGCCCCGGTCGTCTTTGTTTGCGAGAACAATCTTTACGCGACCGCCACGCCTCTCAGCGTCGCCACGCGGAGCACCGATGTGGCGGCCCGCGCCGCCGCTTACGGACTGCCCGGCGTCGCGGCGGATGGCAACGATGTCGTGGCGATGTGGCAAGCGATGCGGACCGCGGTCGAGCGCGCCCGGCGGGGAGAGGGGCCAACGTTGATCGAGGCGCGTACCTACCGAATGGTCGGACATCATGAAGGCGACCCGCTGGTCGGCACGTACCGGACGCAGGAGGAACTCGAAGTCTGGAAGGCGCGCTGCCCGATCCGGCGGTTGCGGCAGTCGTTGCTCGACCGGGAAGCAACCACCGAAGCGGAATTGACCTCCCTGGAAGCCGCGGTGGAGCAGGAAGTCCGGGAAGCCCTCGAGTTTGCCGAGGCGTCCGAGCTTCCTCTGGCCAGCACGGCCGGGGACCATGCTTGGTCGGAGCCGGTGGGGGCATCCGGCTCCCGCAACGCGGGGTCCAGTGACACCCGTGAGCAGACCTGGCTCGAAGCCGTCAGGGATGGCATTGCCGAAGAAATGCGCCGCGACCCGGGCCTTCTTTATTTGGGGGAAGGGATCGGCGAACGAGGCGGGAGTTTCGCCCACACGAGGGGACTGTGGCAGGAATTCGGGCCCGGCCGTGTGATCGATACCCCCATCTCGGAACTCGGGTTCACGGGTGCGGCGATGGGTGCGGCGGCCACGGGCTGCCGCGCGGTGGCCGATCTGATGTTTACTGACTTTCTGTTCGAAGCGGCTTCGCAAATCATCGAGCAGGCCGGCAAACTGCGCTACATGAGCAATGGCCAGCTCGCCGCACCCGTCGTGTTGCGCTCGGGCATGGGGGCCATCAAAAACGCCGGGCCGCATCACAGCGGAACCTACTATCCGATCTGGGCGCACTGCCCCGGCTTGATCGTGGTGGTTCCTTCCCATCCGGCGGATGCCAAGGGATTGTTCAAAACGGCATTACGTTCGGGCGATCCAGTACTGATGTTGGAACACAAGGCGCTGTTCGCGAGCAAAGGCCCGGTGCCAGTCGGAGAACATCTCGTGCCCTTTGGACAGGCCACCGTCCGGCGCGAAGGAACTCAGCTTACGGTCATCACGTGCGGGCTCATGGTGGGCCGTTCGCTGGAGGCGGCCGAACGCCTGGCCCCCCAGGGAATCTCCTGTGAAGTCATTGACCTGCGTACCGTCGTTCCGTTGGATGTGGAGGCCATCGTCACCAGTGTCACGAAAACCGGCCGGGCCCTGGTGGTGGACGAAGCGTTCGCGATGTGTGGTCTGGGCGGAGAGATCGCCGCCGTGCTGATGGAGCACGCGTTCGACGCGTTGGATGCGCCCGTGGGTCGCCTGCATACCGAACCGGTGGCCCATCCATTCAGCCCTTCGCTGGAGAACGCCATCACGATCTCGGTGGAAAAGATCGTCGCCGCGGCTCAATCCGTGCTGGCCGGTCACGCGCCGATTCCGCGGCGCGCGCCGGCTCTCGCGCATCGATCCTCCTCCTTCGGAATGAACCGCGTCCCGGGCTCGTCTTCCAAAGGGGGCCGGCCGCCCATCGACGCCCCTACGCCCGTCGCGGAGGGAGTCCCCGTGGTGATGCCCAACCAGGATTTAACCGTCACGGAAGCCACGGTGGTGCGCTGGCTGAAACGAGAAGGAGAACCGGTGGCTCAAGGGGATTCGCTGGTGGAAGTCGAGACCGCCAAGTCCGTGTTTCCCGTGGAATCACCGGCCACGGGAAGACTGGGTCCAATCGAGGCGGGTGAAGGAATCGTGGTGCAATTCGGTCAACGCCTCGCCTCCATTCGTTCCTGACATGGTCCACCCACCCGCCACTTCATCGCCTGCTCACCGGGATCCGCGGCCCGCCATCTCGCCCCGCGCGCGAGCTGCCCGGAAGCGCCTGGGATTGGAGCATGCGGTCATTCCGGGCAGCGGCCCCCACGGACGCGTGGTCGAAGCCGATGTGGTGAGGATGGCTCATTCGGGCGCCACGCCCGCGCCGCTGTCCGAAATGCGACGTGCGATCGCCCGCCGTACCACCGAGAGCTTCGCGACCATTCCGCATTTCTATGTCCGGGGAGAGGCCGATCTCACCTCGCTTCTGGCCGCGCGCGCGGGTTGGGTCTCCTCCGCCCACGGGAGCGAAGTCAAAGTGACCTTGACCGACTTCTTTTTACGCGCCCTGGCGTTGGCCTTGCGTGAGTGGCCCGTGATCAACCGGATCTGGGTGAACGACACCATCGTGGACCGTTCGTCGGTGGAGATCGGCTTGGTGGTGGCCACAGCCGAGGGAATCGTGATTCCCATCTTTCGCCATGCCGACCAGCTTGGACTGCTGGAACTAGCCGCTCTCCGGTCGGAATGGGCGACGGCGGCTCGCGCCCGCCGGCTGTCGCCGGCGGCCCTGCTGGGTGGAACCATTAGCTTAAGCAACCTGGGAGCCGGACGCGTGGATGAGTTTGCCGCCATCATTCCCACCGGCCAAAGCGGAATCCTGGCGGTGGGACGCGCGGCTCCCCGGCCTTGGGTGGTGAAGGGAGAATTAACCGTGCGCACGACCGTCCGGCTTTGTTTGTCGGTGGATCACCGCCTGATCGATGGCGTTCCCGCCGCTCAGTTCTTAGGAACCATCATCGAACGGCTGGAACATCCGGATTCGCTGGGACTACCTCCGGCAGCGAGCCTCCGTTGAAATAC
>CAYYSX010000316.1:0-6694 GCA_964474315.1 uncultured Verrucomicrobiota bacterium
TGCTGCGGGAAGTTGTCGAGGGAATCCGACGTGACGCGCCCGGCTTGGGGATCGGAGTCAGGCTAAGCTTATTTGACCAATTGCCCTTTCAGAAGGGACCCGACGGCACCGGTCTGCCGATGCCGTGGACCGGTTCTTACCCTTATGCGTTTGGCGGCGACCCGGAGGATCCCACGCGGATCGCCTGGGCGGAACCCCTGGCGCTGCTGCGCTCATTATTGGAATTGGGGATTCGGCTGGTGTGTCTGACCGCCGCGTCCCCGTATTACAATCCACACCTGCAACGTCCGGCGGCCACGCCGCCCAGCGACGGATATTTGCCCCCGGAGGATCCCTTGGTGGGAGTGGCCCGTCAGGTGAATGCCGTGGCCCGGGCGAAGCGGGAGGTTCCCGAGTTGGTCATGGTGGGTTCGGCCTACAGTTACCTGCAGGAGTGGCTGCCGGCGGTGGGGGCGGCCCAAGTCGCCGCGGGCCAGGTCGATTTCGTAGGACTAGGACGCGGCGTGTTGAGCTATCCCGAAATGCCCCATGACGTCCTGGGGAACCAGGCCCTTCAGCGTCGGAAGATTTGCCGCACCTTCAGCGACTGCACCACCGGTCCGCGCAACGGCTTGGTCAGTGGCTGTTTCCCGCTCGACGACTTCTACAAGCAGCATCCCGATGCCGCCCGCCTGCGGGGCCTGGCGAAGGGTGGAGCCGGGAAAGAGCCGTCGGTATCGCGCCTCTCGAACCACGCGGATGGAAAGCGAGTTGGACCGAAATGACTCCTCCTCTCCTGGGTGAACCATCGCAGCCTAAACCACCCGCCGTGAGAAGCCACCGCTCCACCGCTTCCAGGCGAAACTCCGAACGAAGTCGGAATGCGGACGTGGGAATACCGGAAGAGGGCGGTGTCTGGGAGCGCTGCTCTGGGAGCTTCTGTGGAACTTGGCATTTGGAGCCTTCGCCGTCCTGGTAAGGACCCCTTCCAGATGCGCCCTCAGCGGCCTTCCGCGAGGAGCCGCAATTGACGCGGCGTCAAATGCCACTCCAGTGCCGCGCATCGGCCGTACTTCAACCGCGGAACCGCCAGCTTGCACAAGCCTCCTTTCTTGAAGACCAGATGGAGATCCTGGTTGCCCACCAGCAGCAGCGACACGATTCGCCCGAGGTCCGGTTCATGTCCCACCAGCAACACTTCCTTCGCCGGTTTCGCCTCGTGCAACACCCGTGCCCCCACCGCCCGCAGGCGTCCACCGATCAGCAGGTCGGGATGCAACTCCACCTTCGGAGACGGTTGAAGCTCCGCCGCCACCAATTCCGCGGTGTGACGCGCCCGGGCGGCTGGTGAAGCCAACACCAGATCGAACTTCAGTCCGAGCCGGTGCATGGCCCGACCAATCAGTCGCGCCTTCTCGATTCCTTCGGAGGTCAGTCGCCGGGCAGCATCACCCGATTCACCTTGGGGTGGATGTTCTTCGGCATTGGAGTGGCGCAGGAGGTAGAGATTGAGCATGGGATAGAACAGGTCAGCGAACGTAAATGGGGTTGGAATAAATCCACGGACGGGGTTCACCACCGACTTCGAGCCAGGCCTCGATCCGGTAAGCCCCGGGACCTTTCACCCGGCCGGTAAACCGGGTTCCGTGTCCGGTGGCGATTACTTCACCGGCACACAGCAACCGGACTTGCGCCGGCACCGGAAATCGCGCGCGCAACTCGAGTCCGGGTCGCCAGGGAACCTCGTCTCCCATCCGGCCCCCGTCGGTCTCGAAGTCAAAGCCCGTGGCGTCGCACATCCAATCGTGGCTCACATACGCCCGCCCCGCCTTCAATGCCGAGCGCAGGTCCGCCTCGGTGAGTGCGGGAGCGAGCACATGGGTGCAGACGTTACGGAAGGACCGGTAATACGGATCGAAATCGAGTCGCACCAATACCTCGCCCGGTTGGCGTCCCGCCGTGAGCCGGCGGATACCGGGCCGCAGGGTGGCACTGATCGTCCGCATGTTCTCGTCCTGGTCCACGATCGTGCCGACCCGCACCGTGTCCGCATCGACCATCTTCACGAGGAGAATCTGGTTGTGATGACAGTCGTTGGCCGCAATGCCCGTTAGCCGCAAGGTCCGCGTTCCTGCGTCCCATTTCTCGAGGTAAGGCCGGGGATACTGGACCTGGGAGGCGAGCAGTTCATCGGGGTACTGCTTCAACAAGTCGGCCAATTCGGCCACCTGGTCGGGATCGGTCATGCGCATTACCAACGCGAGGAGGCCGCGGAAATCCTGCTTCGCGTCGTAGTGGCGGTTGTAAATCTCCAAGCCCGTCAATCCCTCCAGCGGATGGTCGGGCCGCTCTTCGATGTGGGAAAGAAAGATCAGCCCCTGGTCCTTGGTGACCTTCGGGATGAATTCCGCCACGGGTATCTGCATGGACGCCATCAGGGACGCGGTCGGATAAATCAGAAAGCCACGCACCTCGGAACCGGGAATGAACAAGACGCCGTTGGTGTGGAACCGCCAGGCATCCATGAAATCCCGCGGTGGCCGATAATGGTCGGTCAGCAAGATCGCCTGGACGCCGGCCCGCTTGGCGTCCGCCAACAGTTCCGGGCGGGTGCCACCGGTGTGAACCGAATCCTCAGCGTGAGCGTGGAGGATGCAGCGGAAGTCCTGAAGGCCCGGCACGGGAGAGAGGTTCCGCCGTGCCTTTTGGAGGGCGGTTACGGACGCGTGGGCGTCCGCCAGCCGTTCCCGCGACATCCGCTCCGAGGGGGAAAACCGGGTCGCCCATTCCTCCGCCTGCGCCCCAGGCGTCAGCCACGCCAGCGACACCCACCAGGACAGGTGGACCACGGGGATCAGGAGCAGGCGAAACATGATTCGGACCCGACGAAGATGGCAGGCGATGATTCTGCCCCACCGGCTTCCTGGGAGTCAGTTCCAAATCCTGAATCACGGCCGGAGCGGGCATTCAGCCACTGCCCGCTGTACCGTGGAGCTTCAATCTGCTGTATCGCCGGAAGGCCGCCGGCCGGGCGCGGCTTGGCCCTCGCGGATGGAAAGAATCCACCCTGGTTGGCCCGCGACACATCGCCGGTTGGCAGCCAGTGGCACCGCCGATCGAAACGGAGCCGTCGCCAAATACCGAGGATGTCGTCGCGACTTATCTTCAACAGTTTCAACATCTTAAATTGGAGGAATCTTTCCCATTCGAGCTGGCGTTCGTGGCTCCCATTGACCCGGTTTTTTTGGGGTCGTTCGCATCCTAGACCGGCTTTCAGCGGCTTAACCGTACGAACCGATGGCTTCCGGGCCTCGTTCTCATCCGTTCCCGTCACCCGTGCGTCTCCTCTGGCTGGTTCTGTGCCGGGCCCAAGGCGACTATCGGGGTCCGCGCGTTGTTCGTTGCCGTAATCTCTCCGTTCTATCTGCTTGACCCTGACCATGGTTTCGATATACCCCCCTCCAGGCTTCTCGAGGTGAGGAGCCTTCGCGACGCTAGCCGTCGTGAACTAAACACACTCCGAAACCGTTGTGGCATGAAGTTAAACAACCAGCTATGCCTCGCATTCACCGGTGTTGCCAGCCTTATGGCAGCCAGCACCTGTGCAGCGGCGGTCGTGTACGAAGCCTCGTATAACGGCCAAGACAGCCTCCCGTACTACTATTCGGGAAATGCCTACGGCGATGAAATTGTTCTGGCCGGCACTCAACGTGTGCTGACCGAATTTCATTTCGCCTATTACTCAGACTACTCCCAGGCGGATGGTCTGAATTTCACCCTGTACGCAAACGATGGTCCCCTGGTCAATGGCTTCGCCAGCCCGGGTTCTGTCCTCTTTTCGGACACTTACGACGTCGTCCTGGGAACCAGCGGCGTGGATATCGACATTCCCTTCACCCCAGATCCAAGCGATCCGCTACCGGACCGGCTGACCTTTGTGGTGGAGTTCCTTGGAACCGGAATTGCCGGCCTGCTCATCGCGGATGATCCGACGATTGGTGCCAGCGGCAACGACTTCTGGGAATGGAATGCAGGAAGCTGGGAACTCCGTCAGTTGGCGGGTGGTTACACCTCCAACTTCGAAGCCCGGGTGACTGCCGTGCCGGAAGCCAATCCGGGCGTGGCCGCCACCATGGCACTGGCCGGACTCGGCGTTCTCGCTGCTTATCGGCGTTCACAGAAGAAATAACTTCTGCAGTTCGAAACGACGCAAAAATGGAACGGCGCGGGTAACCGCGCCGTTTCATTTTACCCCGGGACTCAGGTTCCCCTCCGAGCCCGTTTCGGGTTCCATCGCTTCGCAAAATTGATTTCTGCCGCTTGCCGCCGGGGACTCCCCGGCGATGATCTGGCTCATGTGGCTCCGCAGTTTCGCTTGGATGGCCGTCCTGCTGGCCAGCAGCCTGCAACTCCTCGGCCAGAGTCGCAGTGAAGCCCGGCTGTTGGTCGATTCGGTCTCGGTTCGCCCCGGAGATTCCTTCTTCGTCGCGGTGGAACTCACCGCCCCTCCAGAATGGCACACCTACTGGAGAAACTCCGGAGACTCCGGGCAGCGGACCAAGATTGACTGGAATCTTCCCAACGGAGTCACGGCCTCCGATATCCATTGGCCCACCCCGCGGCGCCTGACCGAAGCCGGGCTGACCACCTACGTTTACGACGGTCGCGTCATTCTTCCGGTCCAACTGACCGTGGCGCCGGACTACCCGCCGGGACCGCTTCCGCTGGAAGCCCGGGTGTCGTGGCTCGAGTGCAAAACCGAGTGTATCCCGGGCCGGGCGACGGCGAGCGCCTCGCTTTCCGTCGGTACCGAAGCCCGACTTTCCCCGGATGAGGCGGTCATCCGGGCCGCGTTGGCTGACGTTCCGGCCGAGGGAACATCCGATCTTTCCACGGCCCAATGGGCGGCCGGCGACACCAGCGATACCCGGACCCTGACCGTGACTTCGCGGGCGTCCGGGTTCTCGGACTTTTTCCCCTTCGAAACCTCCGACCTGGAACTGGTCCGCCAGGTTGATGTTCCCGGTCCCGAGGTTCAGTTCACCGCCACCCTGGTGGGAGATACCTGGCCTCAGGAGATAGGTGGGCTTCTGGTTTTCGCGGCCGGAATTTCGCCACCGGCGGTCTCCGTCCGCTTGCCGATTGCGGAAGTCGGCGGAACCGCCGTGGGTAACACTCTGGCTGTGGCTGGTTCGGAGCCGGCCGCCAACCCGGAAGGCCCGGCGAGCCTGGGGTTCATGCTGCTCCTCGCCTTTCTGGGCGGCTTGATCCTGAATATCATGCCCTGCGTTCTTCCGGTCATCGCCCTGAAGATCCTCGGTTTTGTGAAGCAAAGCGGTGAAAATCCAGGACACGTTCGCTTTCTGGGCTTCGTCTATACCGGTGGCGTTCTGACGTCGTTCGCCTTGCTGGCGGGCTTCATCATTGCCGTTCAGGCCAGTGGCAAGACGGCCACTTGGGGGATGCAGTTCCAGAATCCGGTGTTTCTGGTCGCCATGACGATCTTGGTCACCCTGGTTGCCTTGAACCTCTTCGGAGTGTTTGAGGTCACCCTCCAAGGCAACGTCATGAATACCGCCAGTACCCTGGCTTCCCGCGAAGGCCCCGGCGGCGCATTCTTCAACGGCGTTTTCACCACCATCCTCGCCACCCCTTGCGTGGCACCGCTGCTGGCCGCTGCGCTCGGCTTCGCCTTCGGACAGCCTCCGCTCATCCTTCTCCTGCTCTTCCTCACCGCCGGACTCGGTCTGGCCAGCCCTTACCTGCTGCTGTCCCTCCAGCCGGGGTGGCTGAAGTTTTTGCCCAAGCCGGGCAACTGGATGGTCACATTCAAGACCTTGATGGGCTTTCCCATGCTGGCAACGGCCATCTGGCTCTTGTCGCTTGCTCCAGCCCATTTTGGTGAGGCGAGCGTGTTCTGGCTCGGCTTGTTTCTAGTCTGCGTCAGCTTTGCCGCCTGGATTTTCGGGCGGTATGTGCAGACAGGGCGAGGCCATCGTGGTTGGTCGTGGGGCTGGATGGGCGCCGCGCTGGTGGGGGGATATGTGGTCATCTTGGAGTCGCAACTCCATTGGCGGTCGCCTCCGGCCGTGGCCTGGGTTGCCGACGGTCCGGTTCAGCCGGGTGCCATTTCCTGGCAGCCTTGGTCCCCCGACGTCGTTGCACAGGCTCGAGCAACCGGTCATCCGGTGCTGGTTGATTTTACCGCGACGTGGTGTGCCAACTGCCTGGTGAACAAGGCGCTGGCGATCGAAGTGCCCGCCGTGAAGGAAGTGCTGGCGGCACATCAGGTGGTCACGCTCAAGGCGGACAACACCCGCGCGGATGCGGCGATTGCTGAAGAACTACGGCGGTTTGGACGAGCGGGCGTGCCGATGGTCCTGGTCTATTCCGCCAATCCTGCCCTTCCCCCCAAGGTACTACCTACGTTCCTGACGGAAGGCATCGTTCTCGAAGCGTTGAACTGGGCGGTTTCCGGCAACCAGTCTGAGGTGGCCGCGTCTAGGAAGGATTAACCTGGAAAGAGGAGGTGAAATAACCACCAAAGAGCACACCTCCAGGCGGAACTCCATACGACGTCGGAATGCGGAATGCGGAAGTGGGAACCAAAGGGGCTGACTGAGCTGGGGGGGGCGGTACTCGGGAGCTTCGCTCCTGGAACTTCCCATGAACCGTCCCTTCCCACCTTGTAGAGTCGTCTGTCCCCAGACGACAG
>CAYYSX010000317.1:0-6639 GCA_964474315.1 uncultured Verrucomicrobiota bacterium
TCGCATGCTCAAGGTTTACGCTTACGCCGGATGCGACACCTGCCGTCGGGCGCTCCGGATTCTGCGGGAACGGAATGTAGCCCACGAAGTGATTCCCATCCGCGAACAGCCGCCCACCCAGGCGGAGTTGCGCCGGATGCTGGCCGCCTACGACGGCGATGTGCGCCGGCTCTTCAACACTTCCGGCCTGGATTACCGAGCCCTTGGGCTGGCGCAGAAGCTTCCTGGCTTGTCCACCGACGACGCACTGGCCCTGCTTGCCGACAACGGAAACCTGGTGAAGCGACCGTTCGTGCTGGCCCCGGACCAGGCGTGGGTGGGGTTCAAAGAAACCGAGTGGGCGGAGCGGTTGTGACCCCCTTGCCCCTTTAGCCAAGGACGTCGCAGTGCGGCGTCGATAACTCATATTCCCATCGAGAATTTGCCCATCATTTTTCTTCTCCGGCTTGAGCCAATCAGCCGATTTCGCAACCGTCATAAATGGAGGCGTGTCGTCCGGCCCTTTTGGTTCCCCGCCGATTTCCGTGCCCGGTATCGTCGTTCGGAAATCCTCGGTGAACGACCACCCCCGACGAAACTGCATTCCCGTCACTCCACATGAAACCTCGGAAAAAGAAGGCGTCGCTGCGGACCGCGGCCGCCGCTCCGCCGAATGCCACTCCGCCAGTTCGAGGTGTCCCGGGTTTGAGCAAGGGCCGGCAATGGTGTTTCCGCCTGGTGGCGATGTTCGGAGTCACGCTCCTTTTTTTCGTGCTGTTGGAGGCCGGGTTACGGTGGGCGGGGTTCGGCTATGTCACGCGGTTTTTGATCCCGAGTCCGGTCAGTGGGCGGGACGAACTGGTGGAGAATCCCGAGTTCAGCCGCCGGTACTTTCCGATCGAATTGAAACGTCTCCCGAGGCCCGTCGCTTTTTCTCCGGTGAAGCCACCCGATACGCTGCGTGTGTTCGTCTTCGGCGAATCGGCGGCGGAAGGTGATCCGGTACCGGCTTTCGGCTTCGCCCGCATCCTGGAGGTTCTGCTGCGGGACCGGTTTCCCGGCCGGAACGTCGAACTCATCAATACCTCGGTCACCGCCATCAACTCGCATGTCATCCGGCCCATAGCCCGGGAATGTGCCGCCTATTCCGGCGACGTATGGGTGATCTATATGGGCAACAACGAAGTGATCGGCCCGTTCGGTTCCGGCACGGTGTTTGGCCGCCAAGCGCCTCCCCGGCCGTTGATTCGGGCCAACCTGGCGTTGAAAAGCACCCGGACCGGCCAGCTTCTCGAGGAGGTTTTGGGCCGCGTCGGCCAGCAGGACTCCCCGCGTTCCTGGACCGGGATGGAGCTGTTCCTCGGACAACACGTTCACCGGGACGATCCGCGCATGGAGGCCGTGCGGAGGCATTTCGGACGGAACCTGGAGGACATGATCCAGGCCGGTGTTCGGAGCGGCGCGAAAATCGTGGTCAGCACCGTGGGGGTGAACTTGCGCGACTGCCCCCCGTTCGGCTCCCTGCATCGGGCGGACCTGACAGCGGACGCCCAGGCCGAGTGGGAGACGATCGTTCAGGAAGGTATCACGCTGGAAGATTCGCACCGGTCCGCCGAGGCCGTCGCCCGTTATCAAGCGGCGCTCCGAGTGGACGACACCCACGCCGAACTGCACTTCCGCCTGGCCCGTTGCCTCGCGGCGTTGGGTCGGATGGAAGAGGCCGGTCGCCATTTTTCCCTCGCCCGTGACTGCGACACGCTGCGGTTTCGGACTGACAGCCGCCTCAATGAAGCCATCCGGCGTCTGGCCACTGCCGGGGAGGATCGAGGTGTTCGGCTGGCCGATGTCGAGGACGCACTGGCCCGGGCCAGCCAGGACGGTTTGACCGGGAAGCAATGGTTCCTCGAGCACGTCCATCTGACGTTTTCGGGGAACTATCTCGTGGCCCGAACCGTGGCAGAACAGGTCGTCCGGTCGGTGTCGGCGGAACCGCTCGGCGGCGGGAATGAAACGGCCTTTCTCTCCGAGAACGACTGCGCCTGGCGTTTGGGACTGACTGATTTCGACCGGTGGCAGATGGCGGAACACATGATGCCCCGGACGAGCCGCCCGCCGTTCACCGGGCAATTGGACCATGCGGCCGACACGCTTCGGCGACAGCGTGACCTCACCGAACTGCGCGAACGCGACCGAACCAATTTTGCGACGACCACGGCGATCTTCCGGGAGGCCCTGGCGCGCTCACCGGAGGACTGGATGTTGCATGATCATTTCGCCGGCGCGTTGCTCGATCACGGCGATTTGGAGGGGGCGGCGGAGCATTGGCGGCACGCGACCCGCCTTCTGCCCCACCGTCTGACCAGCTACGATCTGCTGGGCAGCGTGCTGTTTGAGTTGGGCCGGTGGGACGAAGCCGACGCTTGTTATCAAGAGCTTCTCCGCCTCCACCCCTCCTCCGTCGAAGGCCACATCGGACTGGGCCGGGTCCGTCTCTCGCAGCGACGGGGCGAGGAGGCAATCCACCATTTCCAACGGGCGGTGACCTTGGAACCGTCAGCCGGCCGGGCGCGCAATCATCTCGGCCTGACGTTCCTGCAACTGGGCCGAACGACCGAGGCGGAGGCAGTCTTCCGCGAGACGCAAGCGATCGCGCCGGACTTCATGCCGGCCCGCCTGAACCTGGGCAGCACGCTCCTGTCTCTGGGCCGCCCCGACGACGCCCTCGCGCATTTGCGCGCTGTGGTCCAAGACCAACCGGCGGACGCCAGCGCCCGACTGGCTCTCGGCCGGGCGCTGGCCAAGCAAGGCCAGATGGCGGAAGCGGCATGGGAACAGGCCGAGGCCGTGCGGTTGCGGCCCCGCGATTTCGAAGCGCGGCAAATCTTGGCCAACAGTCTGATCCGCCTGAACCGCCTCGCCGAAGCGACGGAACATCTGGTCGAGGCGCTTCGGCTCCGGCCAAATTCCGCCGAATGCCGTCTCAACTACGGCATCATTTTGGCGAGCCGGGGAAAGACCGCCGAGGCACGCGCGCAACTGCAGGAAGCCGTGCGTCTGCGGCCTGACCTCGCTCCGGCCCATCTGAATCTGGCCGTGGCGTTCATCGAGGAAAACCGCTGGAGTCAGGCCGTCGTCCACCTGCGGGAGACGCTTCGGTTGGAGCCCGGCAACGCTCATGCCCGTCAACTGCTCGAGTCCGCCCCGGTCAGGCCCTGAGCGTTGAGCGCGCTGCGGGTGCGGTGGGGACACCCCACGCTACACGCATGCACTTACGCAACGATTGATAAAAGGCATCCCCGTTGGAGCTTCGGCGGGACGCAGACTTTCGCCCCGGAGTCCGCCGTGGCACCGTTCACTCCACGTGTTGCCCGAGGCCCCTGATAGCGAAGTGATTGCCGCCGTTCGCGCGGGCGACACCGGTCAGTTTGAGATCCTCGTGCGGCGGTACCAACCCCGGCTCTTCGCTACGGCCCGCCGGTATGCCCGCCAGGAACGCGAAGTGGAGGACATCGTGCAGGAGATCCTTCTCAAGGCCTTTGCCAAGCTCGACAGTTGGCGTGGTGACGCTCCGTTCGAGCATTGGTTGATGAGGCTCGCGGTTCGCACCTGCTACGACTTCCTCCGCAGCCATCAACGAAACCGAGAGCACGCCGAAGCCGACCTGAACGAGGAAGAGGAAAACTGGCTGGAACGTCAGGCCGCGGCGCCCGCCGACACGTCGGCCGATGCGGACGCGGCGCGTTCCCTGGTGCAAAAGGTCATGGAGCGGATGTCGCCGGCCCATCGGCTCATTATCACGCTGTTGGAGCTGGAAGACCGGTCGGTGCGCGAGATCGCCGGACTGACTGGTTGGTCCATCCCGCTGGTGAAGGTCCGGGCCTTCCGAGCTCGCGCGGAAATGCGGAAGATTCTGACGCGAATGGAAGTGGAAAAGTACCTGTAACCCGGTCATTCTCCGGGTCGTCGAGTCCCTTGGGAATTTCATGAACCTCGATTCGCTCATCACCCGAATGCTGTTATCCGCGCGGAGCCATGCCCCGTCGGATCAGGTTCCGTATGCCTTTGAGCAACGAGTGATGGCCCAAGTGCGGGCGTTCCGTCCGGCGGACCGTCTCGCCTTATGGACGGCGGGACTCTGGCGTGCGGCCTTGTCGAGCGTGGCGGTGGCGGCGGTGTTGGTGGGAGCCAACGCCCTCGCGCCCGATACCGGGCCGGACTTCTCGGCGGCCGACCAGTTGGAGGCTGCGGTCGTCGCCTCGGCGGATCCAGTGGCGGAATCCTGGTGAGCCGTGAAGGCCTTCAAGCTCATCTTCGCCGTACTGGTCATTTTCCTGGCCGGAATGGCCGCGGGTTCTTCGGCGGCGGGACTTCGCTGGAAGGCCCGGGCCAAGAAGGAAGTGGAACGGCGGGAGTTCGCGTCGTCCCCGATGTGGTTCCGGCTCGAATCTCTCCGACGCATCCAGCGGGACCTCGATTTGAGTTCTGAGCAGCAGGACCGCATTGAAGACTATGTTCGGGAAAGCCAGGACCGCTTCCGCAAACTCTGGGAGCCGGTCGCCCCCCAAGCCCGGATGGAATTCGAAGCCATGCGGGAGCGGATTCGCGCCGAACTGACCCCGGCCCAACGGGAGAAGTTCGAGCACATGCTCCGGGATCGAGGCCGACGCGGGGATGGCCGAGGGGATGGCCGGGACCGCAAGCCGGGGGAGGAAGGTAACCGTCCACCTCGTCCTTCCTCCGATGGATCACCCCCTGGACCGCCCAAGCCTTCGGATCGCTGACCGGGAAGCCTTCGGCGTCAGGAGCGCGGACGGCTCGTCCGCCGCCAGGCCTTTTCGGGACAAGAATCGCGAGATGGGAAGTACACGCGCCGCGATGTGGCGGACGAGGCGGGCGCGTTCCCCGATTCAACGACATCAAGACGGCTTCAGCTCGGCGCGCTTACTTGAACGCGGGATAAGTGGTCCACCACTTGGCCAGCTCCTCCGGCGTCTCCGGCACTTTGGAGGGACGCACCACGCGGAAGCCAAGGAACTGGGCGTCGGTGAGATACCACTTCGATTTGGGCAATTGTGGGTCGCGCATCTTCCACGAGGAATCGCTGGCTTGGCGTGCCGCGCTCCGGAGTACCTCCACTGGATCATCCCAGGATCCACCCCGCGCCACGTGCGGGTATTCGGCAAACCCGGGCACCACGGGATTGTCATTGCCTAAAATAGAATACGCATCGGCTTTGTAACCATCATACACCCACTCGGAAACGTTGCCGAGGATGTCGTACAGGCCAAAAGGATTGGGCTTCTTCAGGCCCACCTTCTGGTATTTGCCATCGGCGTTGTCGAAATACCAGGCGTAGTCCTCGGCGCCGGCCGGATCGTCGCCCCAGAAATACGCGGTATCCGTGCCTCCCCGGGCCGCGTACTCCCATTCGGCTTCGGTCGGGAGCCGATAGAAATGTCCCGTCTTGGCCGACAGCCACCGGGTGTAGGCCAGCGCGGCATAGTGGGTCATGCTGATCGCCGGGAAGCCATCCTTGCCCATGCCGAAACTCATCTCCACATAAGGAGTGGTCGGACGCGTCACCGCGTCAGCTTCATTACCCGTGTAAGGGTTACCGCCGTCGGGCGGGGTCGGAAAGGCCATCATGATCAACAACTCGCGGTTGACGCGTTCGGTGCTGACGTTGTTGGCCTTTTCCATGCCAGGAAACTGGAACAGCTCATACTCGTTCCAGGTCACCTCACGCTTGCCCATCCAGAACGGATCGACCTTCACTTGGCGGCGAGGCGCCTCGTTGGGTTGGTGACCGGGCTCGGAATCCGGACTGCCCATCATGAATTCACCGCCCGGGATGGCGATCATGTCGAAACCGACCTCCGGACCGACTTGGTCACGGTAGTTCTGGTGCTTGGTACCGGCCTGGGCGTTTTTCAGGAGCTGCGCATGGATGGCGGCGATGACCGCCGGCCAATCGCGGTCGGTGGTGCTCGATTCGGCCTCCTTCTGCTCGAGTTTGAGGCCGTCGGGCCAATAGGCTCCTTGATCGATCCAGTCCCGGATCAAGTCGGTCTTGGCTACCGGGAGCGGACCGCCTTTCTTGGCGGGGGGCATCAGATCGTCGTGATCGGCCGGGAGTACGGTGGTGGTAAAGACGGCCGAAGCCTGGGCGTCACCGGCCACGATGGCGGCCGACTTGAAGAACTCTTCCTTCACGTCCATGCGCAGGTCGCCCTTGGCGTTGCCCTCTTTGTGGCAGGAGACGCAACTGACCTCGAAGATGGGCTTCACCTGTTTGACGAAATCAACCTTCTCGCGCTGCACCAGCTTGAGGTCCTCGGGCCAGGTGGCGCCCTCAGTGATCCACTGCTTGAGCGTTTCCTGCTGGGCTGGGGAAAGCTTCTCGCCCTTCGGAGGCATGACGTCGTCATGATCTTCGGGCAGAATGGTCAGGGTATAGAGAGAGGATCGGTCGGGTTCGCCGGGGATGAGGGAAGGGCCACTGTCTCCGCCCTTGATGGCTTGAACGCGCGTGGTCAGCGCCAGGTCGCCCTTCGGTTTTTCGTCCCCGTGGCACTTCAGGCAATAGACTTCGAGGATGGGCCGGACCTCCCGCTTGAAGTCCACCGGGGTGGCGGCAAACAGGGGGGTGGCCGTGGCCAA
>CAYYSX010000318.1:0-5248 GCA_964474315.1 uncultured Verrucomicrobiota bacterium
ATCACCCGCCCGCCCGTTCCTTCCTGATCCGCCGGATCATGCGTGACCAGCAACGTCGGCAACCGCCGGGACCGGACTTCACCGAACACGAACTCCCGGAATCGGCTGCGCAAGGCCGCGTCCAGCTTCGAAAAGGGTTCGTCGAGCAACAAGGCGCGCGGTTCCGATAGCAGCACCCGCAGCACCGACACCCGCGCCCGCTGGCCACCCGACAGCGTCGCGGGATCGCGGTCTTCGAACCCCGCCATGCCCGCTTCGGCCAACGCCTCCGCGATTCGCCGCCGCCGCTCCGCTCGACCACGTATCCGGGCGGTCAGGCCAAACAACAGGTTCTCGCCGACGCTCAGATGGGGAAACAACAGGTCGTCCTGGAACAGAATTCCCAGCCGTCGTTGTTCCGGAGGAAGCCGGGTCAAATCGATCCCCCCCAGCCCAACCTCTCCTTCCGCAATGAAGGCCGGAGCCAAAGTCCCGCACATCCAGGCCAACAGGCTCGATTTCCCCGATCCGCTCTCGCCCATCACCGTCACTATTTCCCCGGGTGCCACGTTCAGATCGAGCGGTTCGAACAGCCGGCGTTCCCGCAACTGTAGCGAGACCTTCTTCAATTGCAGCCGGTCCGCTCCCGCCAGGTGTTCCACACCCGCCGCCGGATGATCTGTGTTTCCCATTAGTACCCCCCGTCCCCCATCCCGCGCCGGCGACGAAAGCGCCAGCGCGGTACGGCCAACGCTACAGAAAAGGCCACCAACGGCAGAAACATCTGCGTTCCCGCCCACACGCTGATCACCCGCGTATCGCCCCCCGAAGACAAGGACACCGCTTCGGTGGTCAAGGTGGGAATCCGTCCGCTGCCCGCCAGCAAGGTCGGCAGATACTGGCCCACACTGACTGCAAAACCGACCGCCCCGGCCGTTAGCAACGGTCGCAGCAGCATGGGCAGCTTGATCCGGAAAAACACTTTGAACGCCGATGCCCCCAGACAACGGGCCGTTTGTCCGAAGCGGGGATCCCAAGCCCGATAGGAGTCCGCCAGCACCAGAAAGACATAGGGAAAAACAAACACGAGATGCATCCAGCTCACCGCCAGCCAGCGTCCATCCCAGCCCGCCGCGACCAGCAGAATCTGAGCGCCGAAGAGGAAGGCAATTTGCGGCAGCAACAAGGGGACATACAACGCCCCGCCCGATCCGATCCAAGCGCGGCGTCCCTCCCGCGCCTCGACCTCCAGCACCCCCACCGCCAGCAACACCGCCAGTGCCATGACACTGGCGCCCACGGTAACCGTGTTGAGAAGCGGGCCGGTCATCCCCGGTAGATTTCGACTCCAATTGGCCAGGGACAGTTCGGCCGGCCACACCGCGGGAAATCGCCACGTCCCCGCCACCGACCACAACGCCAGACAAACCAATGCCAACAAGAACAGGCCGGTGATCGTCCCCACCGCTCCGGCTGCCAGGTACCTGGGCACACGGTCGTCAACACCGCGGTTGCCCGAGGTCAACCAACGCCGCCCCATTCGGCCGATCACCTTTTCTCCTCCCCACCACAGCCCGAGCCCCGCCAACACCAATCCGAGCTGCAGCAGCGCTCCGGCCGAGGCCACAAACCGCCGATCCAGATCCGGGTCGTTGAACAAATGCAGCAGCCGCACTGCCAGCGGAGCCGGCCGGGTGGGGCCCAGAATGATCGCCACATCCACCACGGAGAGGCCGTAAGCGAGCACGGCCAGAACCGGCAGGCGAATCTGTGGATACACCCGCGGAAACACCCCCTTCAGCCAAGCCGTCATCGGCCGGTATCCCAACGTCCGGGCGACTCGCCAACCCGGTTCGGCACCGGCTTGTCCCAAGGCCGCCAGGGTCATCATGAGCAAGAAAGGCACTTCCTTCACCACCAGTCCCAACACCAGGCTCAGGCCCGCCGGATCCTGGACGATCAACCAGTCGGGTGGCCGCTCGAATCCCGTGGCCCAGGGCGACACCCACCGCAGCAGCCATCCGCTCGGCGTCAGGAGAAACATCAGGCCAACTGCCAGGGCGACATGGGGCACGGCGAGCAATGGGGCGAGCCACCGTTGCATCCAAGCGAACAGCCGCGTGCCTTGCCACCCCGCGCAAAACGCCACCACCAACCCCAGCGACATCAGGGTCGTACCGAAACCGATGACCAGCGAAAGCCGAAGCGAGGTTCCCAAGCCGGGCAGTTCCACCAATTGGCGCCACGGTTCCAGGCTGAACGTCCGTCCCCCCAAGGTTGGGAAGAAACCAAACGCCGGCAGGATCGTGCCGGCCAAACCGGCCAGCACCGGCCCGCCCAACAACCCCACCACCAAGGGAGCAGGAACCCGCCGCCAACCCGCGCCCGCCACCGTCACCTTGGAGGAGCACATCCGCATCAGCCGACCGGCGCCCGTGGAGGCCCGAATGCGTTTCCCAACCACTCCAGCTCGCTGAACCCCATCTCCGCCATGCTATCTCGCGCCATACCGGCGTTCCCATTCCTGCTCCAGCCGTTCCATCCAATACGGATGCGGCTCCGGCAACGGTCGCCCCAGCTCTTGCGAGTTCGGGACTGCCTTCCCACGCGGGAGGTTCTCGAACAAGGCGCGGTCTTCGGGGGAAAGGGATTCGAGCTTCAGCACCGTCTGTCCCGCCACGTGTTCGGGATCCTGTTTGCGCGCCTGGGCCGCCGGGGACAGCAGAAAATCGATCAGCACCAGGGCTCCTTCGCGGGACCGCGCATTGAACGGAATCGCCAGAAAACTCGCATTGGCCACCGTGCCGCCTTCCAGACCGAATACCCCGGTGGTTTCCGGCAGGGTTCCCGACCGAATTCCCGCCTCGGCCGCACCGGGATTGAAGGCCATGGCCACGTCGATCTCGCCGTCCGCCAGAAGGCGGGTCTGGGCCGGACCATTCGCGGGAAACACCCGGCCCCGCCGCCAGAGATGCGGATGCAACGCTTCGAGATAAGCCCACAACGGGGCCGAAAGCTCCGCAAATTCCGCTTCGGAGGCCGGTGCCGACAGCGCCTCTGGCCGGTCCGTCAGCCCCAAGAGCGCCTGTTTGAGAAACGTGGTTCCCAGGAAATTCGGCGGCTGCGGATAGGTGAACCGGCCGGGATGTTCCCGGGCCCATTCCAACAACGCGGGCATCGTGCGCGGCGGCCTGGGCACGCGGACCCGGTCGTACAGGAACACGAACTGCGCCATACTCCACGGCGCTTCCAGGCCGTCCACCGGGACCGTGAAGTCGGTGAGTGTCGGCAAGGTGTTGGTGTCCACCAATGCGTAGTTCGGCAGGCGATCAGTAAACGGACCGAACAGCAGTCCATGCCGTTTCATGGCGGCAAAGTTCTCGCCGTTGATCCAAATGACGTCGGCCGAACCGCGGTGGGTCTGGCCGGCCGCCTTTTCGGCCAGCACGCGCGTAACCGCTTCGGCCGTGTCACTCAGTTTGACGTGCCGGACGTCCACTCCGAATTGGCGTTTCATTTCCCGCGCCGTCCACTCGATGTAGGCGTTCATCCGGTCATCACCGCCCCAGGCATTCCAATACACCGTTTGTCCGCGCGCCTGGGCGAGCGTGGATGACCAGTCAGAATCACTGGCCGCCGCCTGGCCGACCAGCCAGACCGCCGTGAGCAGCATCGCCACCATCCATCTCCGGGCGAACGTTCTCATGCGGCCACCTCGGCCAGCGATTTCTGAGGACACGCGAGCCGATCCCGTCGGAGTTGTTCCAACACCGGCCCCAGAATCTCGGTCTGGAACTGGTCGCACCCGATGCACAAGTTCCGGTAGGAAGTTCCCGCCGGGGTCACGGTTTCCGACGCTTCGATGAACCGCTCCACCGACCATCCTTGCGACAGCCCCATGCGTTCCGGATGCCCCATGGAAATGGCCTCGAACACTGGATGCCCCACCAGGCTGTGCAGAATGTCCATCAACGGTTCCTCGACCAGATTTCCCATCGGCCGCCGGGTCTTCATGCAACACGGATAGACATTGCCGTCAGGCTCCACCGAGACCTCCGAGCCGGCCAGTCCCAGGTTCAGGAAGTTGAGCCCACCGGACCAGGCGTTGCAGAAATTGTCGGCCAACGTGGCGGTGGACAGATTGTTCTGCCACGCCCGTCCCCGCGGCCAGATCTTCCCGATCCAGGCATCCGGAGTGGCGCCAAAGAAGCTGAACACCGGGCCCTCCTCGTCGTGCCACTTTCGGTCGGCCGCGCGCAGTCCGGAACGCTTCATCCCGGCGCGTTCGAACATCCCGGTCAGGAGCTCCATCAGTCGCGCCCGTCGTTCCGGAGTGAACCCTTCGTGGAAATCATCCATCCCCGAAACCGAAATCATCCAGACGCCCCGTTCCAGCAGTTCGTCCACGATCGGCGCCGTCACGCGGTCTCCCGTCGTTTGCACGATCACCTTCACCCCGCCGCGCTCGCGGTACCGATCCACGATCCGTTCGATCGCCGGATACAGGATCGACTCTCGGACTTGCGGAAGGAGCACTTCCCCTCCGGAGAGAATGATCCTTCCCGTCTTGACCGGAACCGTGCCATCGGCGGCGGCGTCCTCCGGTACCTGGTACTGCATGCTGGGCGGGAAGTGGTCGATGATTCGTTCAAACCGTGACTGCGCCTCGGACACCACCCGATCCAGCTCCGTCCCGTGGTAGGGTCGGAACCGTTCCTCATAGCAATGCGGACACTGCCGGTGGCAGAGCCACGAAACGACGTAGTAGATCGACTCGACGGATTCCATTGCGGATCAGGCTGTGGCCGATTCTCCGGTCATATGCGCGATTGGGCAAGTCTGTGACTCGGGCCGTAGCCGCCGAAGGGGTGAGGCGCCATCTCAAATCCCCAGGGTTGGCCTCGAAGGACGGGGAGGAACGGAGCGAGGTTCAGCCCTCGGCGGGAAGAAGTCGCCGGTGCTCTGGTACACCTGACCGGGAGGAAGGGTCATCGGGGAATATAGTACTTCTCGCTCACATCCAGTTCATCAGAGTACTCCAGACCGCGGGAACCGGTTGGGTTGGCAAAATACTCCGACAAAGTTGCTGTTGCCGGATCGAATCGGGGCGCGGGCGAGACGCGCACCTGAACTCGCGCATGGACTTGGTTCGAACGGCTGCGGATGAACACCCATTCAACGACGTTATCTCTCCAGTCCGGATCCTCTGGTCTTCCGGAAAACTCCAACTGAGCCACGTAGCCGTCGGTCGGCGCGACGAATTCATCCT
>CAYYSX010000318.1:5348-6626 GCA_964474315.1 uncultured Verrucomicrobiota bacterium
CCCAGAGCCTTGCTTCGAGACCGGGCACTAAAGGACCAGATCTCCGCCTGGCTGGTCACTTCGCGTTTGAAGTCCCGATAATCCGGGCGATACAACCGAAACTGGGGGCGCACCAGGACGTTCTTGCGTCCGCCCGGCCAGGTATAAATCACACTATTGGAATAACGATGCAGATGAGGTCGTTGCTGAACCTGATTCATAATCCAATTCGCCTTGATGGTGCCCAAAGCAAAATTTCCCGTTTGCAACGCAAAGTCATCTTCGTTGTAATAGTTAAACAAACGCGCCCCAACCGACCCCAGCAGTCCCCGGTAGCCGCGCTCAGTGGCATAGATATCCGGCGTCTCGAACAAAGGCGAACTGGCTGGCTCCGCGGCCATTAGGGGAGAGTAGTTAATCGTCGCTCGAGAATCGAATGCCGAGGCTGGGATGGCCGCCTGCATATAAATGGCATTACGGACTGCCGCCCCATTTTTGAGAGCGCTGGTCAGCACCACTCCTCCCATGCTGTGCGCGACCACGTTTCGGTTCATGTCGGCCGGAAGTCGTTTCAGGAACATTTTCAACACGTCGCCATACACCCAGGCCCGATGTTCACTGAAATTGAAGCTATTGTGCAGGTCCGGATCCAGAACCTCCGGCACGGAAAGAACATCCGTCGGCCAGCGAAAAGAGGCGAATCGTCCGCGAAATCCCTGATGCCACAGGCGTTTATACATGGTATCGGCATAGCTCAATGACGCTTTTCGCGACATGTTCCACCCATGAACGAAGACAATGCCAATGGGCTGTTCGTCAGGAAAAGGAATGGGCGGAGTCTCCGTCAAGCCTAACGGGGGAAGGATAGGTTGTTGCGACACGGAAAGATACGGTTCGGGGAAGGCGTCGGCAGGCAACGCCTCGGCGGTGTGGTACATTTGCCGGACGTCCAGCAGCCGAAGATGCAGAGGAGCTGATTCACTCACTACGACACCTCCCCTTAAAACGACCGCCACCAGTTCGCCTTTGCCGACCGAAGTCGCTTCCCAGAGGAAGTGAAGCCGCTTCGGAGCGACGGAAGGGGTGGACCAAATGGTGTTGGGCAGGATAAAGCGTTGGCCTGGTTTGATGGTCTTCTGAGTGAGAGACTTGTCCGTGATAGCCGTGGAATAGGAGGAGGCTTTAGAGGGCGCCTGCTGTGCTCCCACGGACGGGCTGCTGAGATAATTGCGCCCGCCATTATTTTCGAGGGCGTGGTAGAGTTGAATTGCGGGGGAGCCGGTGGGGTTACGCCAGAGG
>CAYYSX010000319.1:0-6594 GCA_964474315.1 uncultured Verrucomicrobiota bacterium
CGGCGAAGAGGCCGAGGCCATCCTCCGAGCGGACGTGGAGCTGCAGCCGCGACCGACGCGGGGCGACGGGTGGGTGCGTTGGTGGGAAGAGGGGCGCCGGCTGTCCTGAGGTGACTCCGGGCGCATCTTGAAATTGTCCTTATCAATCGTTGCGAAAGTATGTTCACACGCCCGCACGGCTTGAGGCGCGGGCACGCGAGTGGTGCGGTGGGGACACCTCACGCTACAGGCATGCACTTACGCGACGATTGATAGAGCTGCGGGTCGCGGCCAAAAGGCGGCCCATCCCTTTCCGTAAGCTCCAAGCTCCAAAGACCAACGTCCAAGCGCCGGACCCCTTCAAGGAAAATCCAAGATGCGCCCGTGGGTTCCTGCCGAGGTTGCACCCTTCTTGCGAGCTGGAGCTCGAGCCGGCTAGATGCCGGCATGTCCGAACACCACGCGACGATTCGTTGGCAGCGCACCAGTCCCGACTTCGTAACCGGGAAGTACTCGCGGGAACATACGTGGAGCTTTGACGGGGGGGTCATCGTGCCGGCATCGGCTTCTCCTTCAGTGGTTCCCTCGCCTTATTCCAATCCGGCCCGGGTCGATCCCGAGGAGGCGTTGGTGGCTTCGGTGTCGAGCTGTCATATGTTGACCTTCCTGTACCTGGCCGGTCGCCAGGGGTTTCAGGTGGATCGCTACGAGGATGAAGCCGTGGGGATGATGACCCGGAATGAGCGGGGGGTGCCGTGGGTGAGTTTGATCACGTTACGGCCGCGGATTGGGTATAGCGGTGGCCGCTCCGCTTCACGGAGCACCACTGCCTACGCCGGCCGAAGAGGAACAGTTGCATCACTGTGCGCACGAACAGTGCTTCATAGCTAATTCAATCCGGACGGACGTGGTGGTGAAGCTGGCCGAGCCGTGCTGAGCGAACCGCCCGACAACGAGGCGGCAAGGGAGATGATGACGGTCCCGTCCGAGTCGCGCACGTTCCATTCCGTCCGTTGGAGGTAATCCGTCTTCGGCGTCTCGTGCAGGTGGTGCCGCTCCGGCAACGGGCCATCCTCGGCTTGGCGCCCCTGAGGGCACCAGCCGCCGTGTGAGATGCCCTGCTCGATGGCCCAGTCGAGCGCGGCGCGGTCGGCACCGGTCTGCCCGCCCGAGACCATCCGCTCGACCAGGCGGTAGTTCCCGGCCGGTTCAATTGTTGATTCGACAGGGCCAAGGCGGTCGCTCATCGGGCTTCATTTTCCCCTTTGAGCTTGCCGAAGCCAATGCGACAACCCAGGGAGTCTTGGCCATGAACCGTCGTAATTTCCTGACTTCCTCGGCGCTCGCCGCCGCCGCTCTGACCACCGGCTCCCTGCCGTTCCGTGCCTCCGGGGAGCCGCTTCTCGATGCCACCGGTCGAAAGATCAGGTTGGGCATGGACAACTTCGCCGTTCGCGCGCTCGGACTCAAAGGACGGGAGCTGATCGATTACGCCGCGAAGCTCAACCTCGACACCTTGTTTATCACCGATCTACCGGCCCTGGGTTCGTTGGAGCTGTCGCACGCCGAGGAGCTGCGCCGGTACGCCGCGGACCAGGGAATCGAGATCCTGCTTGGCTCGTGGAGCATTTGCCCGACCTCGAAGTCATTCCGCAAGGACTGGGGGACGGCCGAAGAACATCTGACCATCGGACTCAAGCTGGCCAAGGCCATTGGTTCGCCGGTGTTCCGCATTGTCTTGGGGTCACGTGAGGACCGTCGCACGCCGGGAGGAATCGAAGCGCGAATGGAAGATACCGTAACCGTGCTCAAGGCGCGCAGGAACCTGGCCCTGGACCTGGGAGTGAAGGTGGCGATGGAAAACCATGCGGGCGACATGACCGCCATGGAACTGGCCTGGTTGGTGGAGGCGGCCGGCCGCGAGTTCGTGGGGGTGAATCTCGATTCCGGCAACGCGCTGTGGACGCTGGATGACCCGCTCAGCTCGCTGGAGATCCTCGGGCCGTTCACGCTGACCACCAGTCTCCGTGATTCCGTGGTGTGGGAGACGGACCAGGGCTGCAAGGTGCAATGGACGGCGTTCGGCGAAGGCCAGTGCATTGACTGGAAGGTGTATTTCCAGCGCTTCGCAGCGCTTTGTCCCGGGGTCGCGGTCAATGTGGAGACCATCGGCGGGTTTGCCGTCGAGCTTCCGTATCGGGAGGAGGATTTTTGGGCGGCGTTTCCGCGGATGCCCGCCTCGAAGTTTGTCCGGTTCCAGGCGATCGCGCGTTGCGGCAAAGCGATTGCCCAGTTCGACGGCGGGGACAAGGCCCAACAGGAAGGGGAACTGGCGCGCAGCCTGAAGTACCTCCGCGAGACCATCGGGCTCGGGGTGAGGGCGTAGCGCCGGGTCAATGGGGACCAAGCTGGTTCAATCCGCCCGGGCCATGGACGGGGGCTGCTCACCGCGACGCCACTGGAACGGATAGCTCTTCACCACCTCCAAGATCAGCGTGTTCAGCCGGTAGTCGTCGGCGGCCGCCCGCTGCGCGACTTCCTTGACCGAGGGGATGTCATAATGCTCCAAACCGCGGCCGAGAGCGTACGCCATCAGTTTCTCGGCGAGATGGCGTAGAAACAGGGACTTCCGCTCCAGCAACGCGTCCTTGAGTTCCATCGGTCCGTTCACTTCGTCGCCATTGGTCAGCGTGCCCCGCGCGTCCACGGCCTGGTTCCCAACCTGGTCCCGCCAGACCCCGATGGGATTGAAGTTCTCCAACGCGAAACCCAGCGGATCGAGCCGGGCATGACAGGTCGCGCAGTTCGGATCTTTGCGGTGCTGCTCCAACCGCTGGCGGAAGGTCAGGCCCTCCTTGACCCGGTCGTCCGCGGGCAACGTTGCGACCAACGGGGGCGGGGGCGGGGGCGGTGTTCCCAGGATTTCTTCCAGAATCCACTTTCCGCGCAGCACCGGGCTGGTTCGCAGGGGGTAGCTGGTCTGTGTCAGCACCGCGGCCATGCCCGTCACACCGCCGCGGGTCCGATCGGGCAAGGAGACGCGGACCAGGTTGGTCGCGGTCACGTTGGTCAGACCGTAGAGCGCGGCCAGGTCGGAATTCACGAACGTGTAGTCGGCGTCCAGCAGGCGTAGGGCGCTGGCGTCCTCCGCGATCAGCGAAGCGAAAAACTCCACCGGCTCCGCCGCCATCGCGTCGCGCAAGGCGTTATTGAATTGGGGAAAGCGCTTCCGGTCCGGTTGCACCGTCGTATGCAGCGTCTTCGTGCCCAGCCACTGACCGGTGAATTGTTCCGCGAAGGTCCGTGACTTGGGATCCCGCAGCATCCGCTCCACCTGGGCCTCGAGTACTTCCGCTCGCAGCAGGCTCCCATCCGCCGCCGCCGCCAACAAGGCGTCGTCCGGCATGGAAGACCACAGAAAGTAGCTGAGGCGCGAGGCCAGTTCGTAACCCTCGAGGCGCCGCGGTTCGGGGCCATCTGATTCCTGTTCAATCCGGAACAAGAAGCGCGGCGAGATCAACACCGCCTTGTAGGCCGCCTTGAGGGCCGCTTCGAACGATGCGCCCTTCCGCCGCTCGCGTTCGAACAGACCCGCCAACCGTTCCACGTCCTGCGGATCCGCCGGCCGCCGAAACGCTCGTCCCGCAAACCAGCCCAGATTCAGGAGCGCCGTCTGCCGCTCGGAACGATACCAGGCGGGGCGGACCACCATCAGCCGGGCCGGGTCGGCGACCGCCAGCACGGCATCGGCCGCCACCAGGTAACGCTCCATCAGAATGGGCGGCACAAACAGCGTGCTGGCATTGTTGTCGAAACCGCCCCCACCCCCGCCGTCCGCGGGAAACGCATCGGCCGGCCGGGTGTCCACGCCGGTCAGGTCGCGAATCGTGTGGTTGTATTCCGTCCGGTTGAGCCGGTGGATGAGCTTGGTCCCCGGGTCGTGGACCACATAACGCGGTTCGGGATGATCCAGCAGGTGAATCAATGAATCGCGCAGCTTCAGCCGAACTTCTTCGGGCGGTTGGTCACCATCCGAAGGCGGCATCTGGCGTTCTTCGACCAAGCGCACCACGGTTTCCCAGAGCTTCGGATTCTCATAAAGGCCGGCGACGTTGGTAAGGGAGGCCAGGTTGACTCCGGCCTTGGCCCGGGAGCCGCGGTGGCATTCCAGGCAGTACTCTTTCAGCGTCGGCAGGACGTCGCGGGCCCACACCTCATCGGTCGCCCGCAGGGAAGGCGGGAGCAGCAGGAGCGTGGCAATGAGCAGCAAAGGGCGCATGGACTTGAACTCGCGTCGCTCCGACGCCTCGAACGCCATTCGGATTCAGGGGGAAGGGGAGGGATAAGCTCCAAGCTCCAAAGAAGCTCCAAGTTCCCAATACCAAGCAACGGACCAATGCCAGTAACGGGCGCATCTTGAATGGGTCCTTAAACCGCGGGCTGAATCCCAAGCTCCAAGACCAAAACCCAAATTCCAAAGAAGCTCCCAAATCCCCAAGACCGATCGAGTCACCGAGCGCTCCCGGGATGGCCCGGGCGTGGCGGTACCTTGGAGCTTCGATCTTGGAACTTCTTTGGAGCTTGGAGCTTGGCTTTTGGAGCTTTCACCCAAGACGTACCCCTTCCGCCGATCCCAGCCCGCCTCATTCCCCCACATACACGTTCTTCAATTCCGTGTAGCCTTCCATGGCCGCCATTCCGAGATCGCGTCCCAGACCGCTCTGCTTGAAGCCGCCGAACGGCGCTTCGACGTGGACGCTGCTGTGGCTGTTGATGCTTAGGACGCCGCTTTCGACCGCCCGGGCCACGCGCAACGCCCGGGACAGGTTGTTGGTCCAGACCGAACCGCTGAGTCCGTAGGGGGACGTGTTCACCTCCCGCAGCATGGCCGCTTCGTCGTCGAAGGGCGTGATGGCGACTACGGGTCCGAAAATCTCCTCCCGCCAGCAGCGGTCGCCGGTTCCGACGTTCAACAAGACCGTTGGTTCGAGGAACCATCCTCGGGGCAGGGGCCGCCCGCCGCCGCAGGCCAAGGTGGATCCCTGCTTCCGGGCGTCGGCCAGGAACTCCTCGACCGTGGCTCGCTGCCCGGCGCTGACCAGCGGTCCGAGCTGGGTTTCGTTCTGGGCCGGATCGCCCACCTTCAACGCCCGGGTCGCTGTCACGAACCGTTCCACGAACGGTTCGAACACGGAACGTTCGACGAACACCCGGCTGCGCGCACAGCAATCCTGTCCGGTGTTGGCAAAGACACTCATCGGCGAACGATCCGCGGCCCGCTGCCAGTCGGCGTCGGCGAACACGATGTTGGGGGACTTGCCGCCCAGTTCCAGCGACACGCGTTTCAGATCGCGGGAGGCCAGCTCCATGATGCGCCGGCCCACCTCGGTCGATCCGGTGAACGACACCTTGCGCACCAGCGGATGGGTGGCAAGCGCATCTCCGACCGTGGCTCCGGAGCCGGGGAGAACTTGCAGAACGCCGGGAGGGAGTCCGGCTTCGTGGGCGAGTTGGCCGAGTTTGAGAGCGGTCAGGGGAGACAGCGAGGCCGGTTTGAGCACGACGCAATTCCCGGCGGCCAGGGCCGGAGCGACCTTCCAGCAGGCAATGGGGAACGGAAAGTTCCAGGGAACGATGGCGGCTACGACCCCCATGGGCTGGCGGAGCGTGAAGTCGAAGCCGCCGCGTCCAACTGGGAGCGTCTGGCCACCGAACTGGCTGATGGCGCCGGCGTAATACTCGAACACCCGAGCCCCGAGCCCCGCCTCGTCCCGCGCGTCGGCCATGGGTTTGCCGATCTGCAGCATCTCCAATTGCGCAATCTCCTCGACGTGTTCGCGGAGCACCCGGGCGATGTTGAAGAGCATTTCCGTTCGCTGGCCCGGGGAAAGATCACGCCAGCCCGATTCCCAGGCGTGATGGGCTCCGATGACGGCGCGCTCGACATCGGCGGGTTCGGCCGCCGCCACTTCGGTGAAGGATTCCTCGGTCGCCGGGTTGATGAGTGGGGTCCGGCGGCGGTTCAGGTCATCGGCGTTGCGACCGTCGAGAAAGAGGTGCTGAGGAAAAGTCCGTGTCACAGGGCCGGGAGGATTTCCCAGTCGTTTGGGGGAAACCAGCCGGAAGCGGTGGGGGACCGGGCCGACCACCCGCGGCGGTCACGCCGCTGGAGGATCGACGTTGCCCTCGGGCGCATCTCCGTTTCTGGATGCCGTGCGGCACCGCGAGGCCAGCGATTTTGACCAAAAACACGAAGCGCCCAAGCAACGGTGGGTGCGGCCCCTCCCGGGCAAGGCGACGTTTGGGTGGGTGTTGGCCGCTGTGGACAGCCAGCTCATGGAGCCACTGGCCCTGCGCTGGCAGGCTCAGTTGCTCGGCCAGTGCTTGGGCCGCCTTGGTGATCCTGGAGGGCCAGGCGGTCCGCCACGGCGGGGTGCAGATCGTCAACGCGGTGGACTCCCAAGGGCGCTTTCCGGGCCGGGTCCTCACCGACGCCAAGAGTAACGAGATTCCCGCCGCTTCCAGCCGTACCTCAGTGCTTGACCGGCAGGAGCGCGGGCGGCTCGCCCGCCGGACCACTCCTGGGGAAGCTCCAAGCCCCAAATCCCAAGCTCC
>CAYYSX010000320.1:0-6521 GCA_964474315.1 uncultured Verrucomicrobiota bacterium
GTGGTCGGCCCGTCGGACTGCTTCGGATTCCGTCGCGTAGCGCCAGTTGACGTTTCAGAGTGATCCATCCTCTTCCTTCGAACGCATTCGGCATGCCATCGACAAAAACCCAACAAAAACGGCGGAAATGCAGGCAATCCGTGGAGCCTGACCCTCCGCAGCGGTTCGATTTTGGGACGGCTCGATCCCAATTCTGGGACGCGAAGTCTTCACCTTCGGAGTGCGCCCTTTTGGAGTGCGCCGCTGTGCGGCGCTTTGGATCACCCGCGGAGAAGCCTCCGAATATCCCTCTGCTTCCGCCGCCCCCCGCCCCCCCGAGATCTAAAGCGGCGGAAACCGCCGCACTCCAAATGGCCTCAGTCCACGCGACAGGTTGGCCTCGAATTCAATCGCCCGTCAGAAACCTCATCACCGACCACCGACCACTGATTACTGATCACTGATTACTGATCACTGTTTACTGTTTACTGTTTACTGTTTACTGATCACTCCGCCCTCAGCGCCACCATCGGGTCCACCCGCAGCGCGCGGATCAGGGGAACCACGCTGGCGGCAAGCACCGTTAGCCCTATCCCGACCGCGGTAATGGCCAAAGTGGGAAGATCCGTGGGGGCCACGCCAAACAGCAGGCTCGTCATCAGCTTCGCTACCCCGAAGGCGGCGGAAGCTCCCAGCGCGACACCGAGCAGGGCGAGCCCGCCCACCCGCTTGAGCACCAGGCCGGCAACATGCGACCGCTGGGCGCCGAGCGAGAAGCGGATGCCGAATTCACGCGACCGCTGCCCGACCGAGTAGGCCGTCACTCCAAAGATGCCCACACCCGCCAGCACCAGCGCCAGCGCGGAGAAGGCGCCGATCAACCCGGCGGTGAAACGCGGCAACGTCAGCGCGGTCCGGCGGCGCTGTTCCAGCGTCTCGGTGAAATACATGGGCACCGAGGGATCCACTTCCGCGAGTTTCGCGCGGAGCAGCGGCGCCAGCTCGTTGAGCGAGCCGCTGGCCTGCACCACGGTGTACATGCCACGCTGATAGGTTTGCGCTTGCGGCACATAAGCTTCAGGAAGCGTGTCTTCACCGGGGCCGAAATGCTTCACGCGCCGAATCACTCCGACAACCGTCCGAATCTCCGGGTTGGAAGCATCGCCGAACTGAACGCGTTGCCCGAGGGCGGCATCCTCGGTCTGCCAGAAACGACGGGCGAAGACGTCGTCCACGATCACCACCGGCGTGGCCCCTTCCCGGTCGGACGCGGCAAACAAGCGCCCGCGCAAAAGGGTCATTCTCATGGCCTCGAAGTATTGCCCCCGCACCACCCGCCACCCCACTTGGGCCGCGGGCGTTCCGGTTCCTTGGGCGCCGACCTCCTCAAGCTTGGCAGCGGACATAAACTGGGCCTCGCCGCTGAGTGGCAGATAGGAGACTGCGCCCACTGCGGTCACTCCAGGCAGACTCTCCATCTTGGACTCCAGGAGGTCGTAGAACTGGTTGGCTTGAACCGCGTCAGGATACCCTTGGGGAGTCAGATTCGTCTTGAAGGCGAGGAGCCGGCTGGTCGTGAAACCAAGATCCACCCGCAGCAGTCCCTGGAGGCTACGGAACGTAAGCCCGGCGCTGACGAGTAACACCACCGCCAGAGCAATCTCCACCACCGTCAAGGCATCGCGCAACCGGCCGGTGGCACGACTATCCGTCGTGCGGTTCGACAAGGTGGCACCGTGGTCGGAACCGGCTTTCATCGCCGACGCAGCCGGAGCCAATCCCACGACCATGGTAACCAGAATCAACACCCCGCCGGTGAAGGCCGTGACCACTCCGTTCAGCCCCACTTCCTGCAACCGGGGAATCTGATCGGGCGCGAAGACCTTGAACGCTTCCAATCCAAACGCGGCGATGACCATTCCTCCGAGCGCCCCCAGCCCGCATACCACGGCACTTTCGGTCAACAACTGCCGGACGAGGTGCCTGCGGCTGGCACCGAGCGCGGTCCGGATCATCATTTCGCGGCGTCGCATCGCCGAACGCAGCAGAAACATGATCGTCACGTTGACGCAGGCGATCAGCAGCACCGCCGCTGCCGCGGTCGCGAGCAGACCCAGCGGCGCCTTCATGCGGCCGAACTGGCTCACGCGAAGTGACTCGAAGCCCATCTGCCACCGCGCGTCAGGGGGATACGCCTCGGGTAGATCAACCTGCAATTGTCGGCTCAGGTTCTCGAGATCGTTCCGGGCTTGGGTCGCGGAGACACCCGGTGCGAGGCGAGCCAGGGCCAGCAGCGAATGATCCTCCCGGTCGGCCCTCCCGCGCGAGGTGAGATCCAGCGGCTTCCAGATCGAGATGCCGGGCCAGGGATAGGAGAACCCGGCCGGCATGACACCGATGACGGTATGCTTGACGCCATTGAGCTGGATACTCCGGCCTAACACGTCCTCGGCTCCGCCCAGGTTGGCCTGCCAGAACTCGTGACTGACCAGCACTGAAGTGTCCTCACCCGCACGTTCCTCTGCCTCGGTGATGCCCCGTCCGCGCGCGGGCGACACGCCCAGGAGTGGAAACAGGTTGGCGGTGACGCGGGTCAACTGGACGCGGTCGGCTCCCTGTTCCGAAGTCAGCGTGGCCCGGCCGCTGATGGACGCGCCGATGCCAACCAGGCTGCGCTGGCGTTCGCGGTAGTCGAACAACTCGGCCAGTGAAAGCCGTCCATCCCGCTCGTCGCCCCACTGGTTACGGATCTCGACCAAGCGGTTGGCCTCGAGATAAGGCGGACTCTGCAAGACCACCCCATGAAACACGCTGAAGAAGGTCGTGTTGGCCCCCATTCCCAGCGCGAGCGTCAGCACGGCCACGGCGGTGAAGCCGGGGTTTTTCAGGAGCTGGCGGAAGGCGAATTTGAGGTCACTCATAACATTTGCGATTTGCGATTGCCGATTTGCGATTGGATTTCCCGGTCGGCGCAGCCGCTCCCCCCAATCGCAAATTTAAAATCTCATCACTGACTCCTGACTACTGTTTACTAATTACTAATTATTGTTTACTGTTTACCGATTACTCCGCCCGCAGCGCCACCATCGGATCGACTCGCGCCGCGCGGCGCGCGGGCAGCCAGCTTGCCAGCAAGGCGACCACGACCAGCAGCAGGGTCATGCCGATGAACGTCGCGGCATCCACCGGACGAATACCGTAGAGCAGGCGCGACACAATCCGGGCGACGCCCAGCGCTCCCGCCAGGCCGATCACCGACCCGATCAGGGCCAGCTTCAGGCCCAGGCCCACGACGTGCGACAGCAGGTCGCGGGGTTGTGCGCCCAGGGCGATCCGCAAGCCCAGCTCGCGGGTGCGCTGGGCCACCATGAAGGAGACGGTGCCATAGATGCCCAGGCAGGCGAGCGCGAGGGCGGTCAGGCTGAAGCATCCGCCCAGGCTGGCGACGATCCGTTCGCGGCGCAGCGACCTGTCCACGACGTCGTCCATGGTGAGGACGGTTCGGATTTGCAGCGCGGAACCCGTTTCGCGCACCGCTTGACGAACTCCATTCATGACGTCCTCGGGCCGGGCGCCACGCACGACGAAGGCCATGTCCCAGTCCCGCGTCTCGTCGAAGGCATAGACGTAAAGGGTGGGCGGTGCCGGATCGCGCACGGAACTGTATTTGGCGTCCTTCACGACGCCGACGATCTCAAACTCGCGGCCGCCACTGCCGGTAAACTTGAAGCGCCGCCCGAGGGCGCGGTCGTCTCCGAAATACTTCCGGGCCATGCTTTCGTTGACGATGGCCACGCCGGGTGCATCGGCGGCGGACGCGGAAACCGGCCGTTCATCCTGCGGACCAAAGTCGCGCCCGTGGAGCAACGGGGTGCCCATGGTCTCGAAATAGCGCCGGGCCACGGACATGGCACTGCTCCGCACCACTTCCTCCGGCCCCGGCGTGTAGCCTTCGATTTCCAACTGCTGCCCCCACGTATTCTCGGTCAGCGGAATGACCCGGGACATGGAGGCGCTCTGCACGCCGGGCGATTCCTCGAGCCGCCGCAGCAGTTCCTGGTAGGCGGCGAGGCGGCGCGTCTTCTCGACGCGTTCGGTGAAGCTGGTCTGGAACAGAACGACATTCTCCCGCGAAAAACCCAGGTCCACTCCCTTGAGGTTCTGGAGCGTG
Source organism: uncultured Verrucomicrobiota bacterium (assembly GCA_964474315.1). GTDB lineage: Bacteria > Verrucomicrobiota > Verrucomicrobiia > Limisphaerales > UBA9464 > UBA9464. The sequence continues at coordinate 4,151 of CAYYSX010000320.1, forward strand.
CGCAGGAACAGTCCGGTCCCCACCAGCAGCACCAGCGACACGGCCACCTGGACCACCACGAGGGACTGCTGCAACCGGTGGCGTGAGGGATTGGCGAGCGCGGCGGTGCCGGATCCATTCATCGTCGCTGTCAACCCGGAACGACTGCCGCGGAACGCCGGCACCAGCCCAAACGCAAGGCCGGTGACCACCGACAGCCCCAGCGCAAAGCCCAGGACGCGTCCATCGGGAGCCAGGTTGAACGAGGTGGGGTCGGGTTGAATGCCGGCCAGGGTCACCAGGAAGTGTCCACCCCAGCGCGCCACGAGCAGGCCCAGCGCCCCGCCGATCACGGCCAACAGCACGCTTTCCGTGACCAGTTGGCGGACCAGTCGCAGCCGGTGCGCCCCCAAGGCGACGCGAATGGAAAACTCCCGCTGACGGACCACGGCCCGAGCGAGCATCAGGCTCGCCACGTTGGCGCAGGCGATCAGCAGCACCAGTCCGGCGAGCGCCGTGAGGATCAGCAGCGGCTGGCGGAACTGTTCGCGAAGTCGGGTCCATCCGCTCCCGCCAGAACGCAGTTCCAGTCGCTCCTGTTGCAACCGTTCGCGCTCCCTGGCGTCCATGCTCGCGGCGTTCCCCGCGCGGTATTGTTGATACGCCACGGCCAGCTCGGCCTGGGCGCTGCGCAGGTCCCGGCCGGGACGAAGCCGACCGATCAGGCAAAGCCAGTCATAGCCTTCACCCAGCGCCTCGGGCCGCACCACGGCCGCCAGTTGGAGCGGCAACCAAAGGTCGGGGTTCGCGCCCGGCTGGACGCCGAAGAATCCCGGCGGCGTCACACCCACGATCGTCACGGGCAGGTCTTGGAAGGTAATGACCCGGCCCACGACCTCGGGGTCGCTCCCGAAACGCCGCTGCCAGAAGCTGTGACTGATCACGACCACCCGCTCCAGGCTTCCTGGTTGATCGTCGCCTGCGTTCAGCAGCCGCCCGACGAACGGTTGCGCGTTCAGCACGCGGAAGAAGTTTCCCGTCACCGGCTGTTGAAGGATCATCTCCGTTTCGCTTCCGCCCAGGCCGGACGCCACCATGCGTCCCGGGGCGACGGTGCCGGCGGCCAGCAGCCCGTTCAGGGTTTGGCTCGCCTCCTGAAGTCGTTGGTATCCGGGATACGTGAACGTGTGCATCCGGCCGGCCGGGCTGCTGACCGAGGCCTGAACCAGTTCCTGCGGAGCAGGCACCGGTAGCGAACGCAGCATCAGCGCGTTGATCACGGTAAAGATGGCCGTCGTGGCCCCGATGCCGAGGGCGAGGGTGAGCACGGCCACGGCGGTGAAGCCGGGGCTTTTCAGGAGCTGGCGGAAGGCGAATTTGAGATCGTTCATGGATTTGCAATTTTAGATTGGCGATTGGCGATGGATGGGAAAACCCGCGATGCGCGGCGTGAAATCGCGGATGACCGTTCTTGAAGCCAGGTTGACCTGGCCTTACAATGTTCCGGCGCATGGCGGGCATCGCAGATCTTCTTGGAAACCCGGAGGTTCGCACCGCGTTGAGGTCGGCATGGCGTGAATCGCAACCGGGGCTTTCGGGAGGCCATGAAGAGGGAGGGTTCATCGTTCGAGACACCTCGGAAATCCCACGAGTGATTCGATGGCCGAAAGGCGCGGAAAACACCATCGATGTCCCACCCCATCCCGGGTGCCGCCTGGAAGAATTCGAGATTGTCGCCTCTTTCCACACCCACCCGAATACGGGGCCGGATTATATCCAGGAACCCAGCGAAACCGACCGTCGTGCCGTGCGCGACGATCCGAATCTGAAGGCGCCTCATTACGAAGGCGAGCTTGTCATTTCTAGCGCGTTTCTTTACCTTGTCACGCCGTCGGGCAGTGTCATTGAACTCGGCACAACCGAAGCCATTCTGACGCAGACCTGACTGAAACACGACATGCCTCAAACTCTCGATTCCGCCGTCTTGGAAGACGCGCAGGCCGTGTCGCTCGCGCGGGCGTTGACCGCTGCAAACCACCGCGCCCGACAGGAAGGCGTCGAACCCGAGCAACGCTTGATTTCGGCGGTGGAACACGCCGACAGAGGCAAGGGCTGCTGGCGGATCAGTTACGGTCCGCGCGACTACGTTCTGCGTCGAGGTGGAGATCTGGTGATCGACGTGGACTTTGACGATGGCCAAATCCGGCGCGTCCTCCGAGGGCAATAGCCGGTTTGCGCCCGCCAAAGCCGGCTCTGCCACGGCCGCAAGGCCGGGGGTTTTGAGGAGTTGGCGGAGGGCGAACTTAAGGTCAGTCATAACATTTGCGATTTGCGATTGCCGATTTGCGATTGGATTTCCCGGTCGGCGCAGCCGCTCCCCCCAATCGCAAAT
>CAYYSX010000321.1:0-5354 GCA_964474315.1 uncultured Verrucomicrobiota bacterium
GCCTCAAGTTGCGCCGCTGGCTTCCGGACGAAACCCGGTCGATCCAGGCCATGGCTTCGTCGGGATCGCGCCGTGCCCATTCGGTAATGGCGGCGGACATGGCATTCATCCGATCGTCCCGATTGGTGAGCTTCTCGCCCCAGGCCAGCACCATCTGGGGATCGGTCTCGGCCCAGCGTTGGACGAGCTGCCAGCGGAAGTTGTTATACTGATCCCGCCCCAGCACTCGGCGCGCAATTTCCAGGGCCTGCGGGGTCTGTTTGGGATCCAACGACATCACCAACTCGCTCAGGGAGCGCCAACGACGGCTCCCGGTGTGCGAGGAGATGGCCCGCAATCGCTCCTCCAGGTCGGCCAGGGGCGACTCGGCGGCCAGCCGCTGGGTCGGCCGGGCTTCGGCAGTGGGGGGTGCCGTCGTAACCGTCGGACCGGCAGCGGGGCTGGCGGCAGGAAGTGGAGTCGGAGAAACGTGGCGGCCAACCCACCAGCCACCGGCTAAACCGGTGACCAAACACAGCGCGGCCAGGAGAAAGATGCGCGGGCTCATAGGACGATTCGGACAGAATTCGGGAGATTTCGTTCCGAATTTCTCCCTGCTTAGACCGCCCGGTCAATCCAGAGTTGCCGGTGGTCCGGTAACGGGCGCCTCTTGAGTTTGTTCTTACCGGCAATAGAGGTAGGAATGGGAGATAGAACCCCACCCCTCCGAACCGGACGGGCGGATTTCCCGCATCCGGCTCTCCGGTCAGTGAGTCATCCGCACGCGGCGGGACTGGAACGTTCTGCACCGGCTGAGGCGTAGAGAGATCAGCTGGTGCTGAGCGAAGTAAGCGTTGGGATAGCGTCTATGGTCGCGTCCTCGTCCCCTTCCCTTCCAGCCATCGCTGATCCGCTATTCCAGCAGCTTCATCAGGCGATCCTGGGGAATGTGGTCGAAGATGCGCTCCCAGGAAGCGCTTGCCTACCCGTGCAGCTTCCAGAGTTGCCGCAGGCCACTTATCCATTCGGTAAGCGCGTCCCGGGCCAGCGCCACGTTGTCCAATGCCTTCTTCTGATGGGCGACGTAGGTGTTCCGGAACGCATTGATGCGGCTGACCCGTTCGAATATCTCCCCCGTGTCACCTTGGAAGCAGGCTTGGACGCAATCGAAGATCGGGCCAACGGATGCCTTCGATTGCTTGGCGAACTCCAGACATTCGCGTAGCAACCCGATGGGACTCATGCCTCCGTGGTCCACCAGCGTTCGCTTGAGGTTGTCCGCCCTTCGCTCGAGATCCTTGACCTGCTTGTCGGAGAGGCCGCTAACCCCGATGTGGAAGAATTGCCGCTGCTCCTCCCGCTCGGCGGGTACATGCGGCCCCAGCCGTTTCAGCAGCACCGCCTTGGAAGCCTCGTCCAAAGCGCCCAGCAGCGGAGTGAAGACCGGTGAAAGCAACTGCCCCGGCTTGTGTTCTAAAAAACGGAACAAACTCACCGACTGCCGCACCATCTTCTGATGCGCGGGCGGCAGCGCGGCAAAATCCGCGTCGCTGATGAACTCCGCCAGCCGCTCCTCACCGGGCCGCGCCGCGCCAAACGGAAGGGTCAATTGCGGCTCCACTGCCTCGCTGAGCAGGTCCTGAAGCGCGGGTTCGCAAGCCCGCGCCAGCATTTCCACGCTGTTGCCGGCGAATGTTTCGAAGGTTTCCTGCGGTACATAAAGGTAACGCCACCTGGCTTTGCCCACCGCCTGGCACCAACCGGTAGCGGCACGGGCTTTGAGCGGCACGTCGCGGTCCACACGGCCCTTCGTCTCGACGAGCAAATGCGAGCCGTCCGTCAGCCGAACCAAAAAATCCGGCGTGTAGAATGCGATTTGTCCCTGCCGGGTTGAATAGTCCACGCGCAGTGCCTGCGGGCCGGCGTTTTTCGCGAAGGCGGCCACATCGGGCGCGCGGTCGAGAAACTGGCTCATGCCCACCTCGAATCCGCGATGGCACGTCACGAGATTGAATGCCGTGCGGGTGGCGGGAATCGCCGGATGCTCCTGCGAGTGCGTTACCTGAAACGGTCTCCAGACGGTCACCGAACGCCCCGGACCCTCCGGCCTCCGCTCTTCCCTCGTCGTGGTGCGTTCACGGATGAGCGGCACGAAGATGGCCCGAACGTATTCGCGCACGTCGGGCTCGCCCAGCCGGCCGGCCAAGCGCGGGTCGTAGAGCGTGAGTTTCTCCACGAACAGCAGTTCGGTGAGAAAACTCTCCAGCAGCGGCGCGAGCACCGCGTGCGTGCCGCGCAACCCGCAAATCATCTCCAGTTCCTCCCGGAAAAAGGAAATCGCCCCGACACCGCTTTGCAGGAGCGGCAGCCGGATTTCCATCCTCATGACGATCTCGTCCGTGATCAGGTGACGCTCCTGATATTCGATGCGCTCACGGCGGACCTGGCCGACAGGCAGCGGTTGGTGGCGGGCAAACCGCTTGCGGACCTCCTCCATCGTCAGCCCTTCCAACGAGGGCCGCCGGCTGAACCCCGTGCTGACCTCGGGAATCACGAGGTCGAGCGCCGCGCAGTCCTTCTTCTCTCGGTCGGGGAAGATGGCGATCGTGGTCTTCGGCACCCGCTCGACATCCATCGTCTCAATGAAGAGCCTCTGCTGCTCCAGTTCCTGCTGATACAGGCTCACGAACGCCGGATGCTCCACGACCGTGACCACCTCCGCCGCCTGGCCCGGCGGCGTCATCCGCCTCAAGCCGCGCCCGAGCGTCTGTTCCGGCAGGATGTTCGCCTTCGACGAATAGGGCCGGAGCGGCACGATGGTCGTCACGTTGCGAACATCCCAGCCCTCGCGCAGCATGAGCACGCTGACGATGCAGGTGTAGGGGTTCTGGTCGGAGTCAATCTGCCGTGACAGCTCGCGCAACGCGCGCAAGTCCTCGTCGTTGATTTCGTTCTCGTTGGCTTCAAAGACCGGGTAACCCGCCTTCCTGCCGCCAACCCATTTGATCTTTCCTTTGAGCCGCGTGTGCAGGTTCACCGTGTGACCGTTCAGTTCCTTGAACACCGGATCGACATCGAGCCGGCGGGCGATCTGGTTGGCTGCGTCGGTATCCTCGCACATCACGAAGAGCAGTGGCTTCTTCCCGCCGGGCAACCACTCCTCGCGCGACTTGAGCCAGCGGGCATAACCCACGCGCAACTGCTCCTCGTATTTTTCCGAAGCGTCCAGGCTGGTGCGCTCCACCCATTGGCGGCCGCGCCCGATCACCGGGGTCTTCACGATGCCGCCGTCCACCGCCTCGCCGAGCGGCGTGTCGCACACAACGTGCTGGAAAATCTGTCCCTTGTTGTCCTTCGGTGTCGCCGAGAAATCGAGTTGCGCCACCACGCCGTCGCCGGAGCGGCGGCCGATTTCGTCGTGGAGAAACGCGATGGCCTCATTCCATGCCGAGTCCGGATCCCACAGGTGATGAGCCTCGTCATTGAGCACCATCACGCGCGCGTTCCCAGTTACCCGCGCCCGCAACGCCGCACCGGTGTCGAGCGCCTTGGACTTGCTCACCGCCGGCCCCATCCACTCGTAGGTTTCCGGCTCGCGCTGGCGCCGCTCGCTCAGATCGTAGAGACGATGGATGTTGGTGAGGTAGAGGGTGCCGCCGGTCGCCGCCCCGCCGGCCTCGTCCTGCAACACCGTCGTCAGGTTCCAGTCACCGCGCCACGCGGCAGGGATGAGCGGATCCTTATCAAAAATGTCCGGCCCGCCGCCCGCCGGCTTGAAGTCCTCCCGCAGCCGCTCGAACACCGTGAGATTCGGCGCGATGACCACGAAATGCCGTGCGAGCGGGGAGTCGCTCTCCCGCAGGGCGTGGAAGTAGCTCCACACGATGGCCAAGCTCATCACCTTTGTTTTGCCCGCGCCCGTCGCCAGCTTGAACGCATACTTCGACCACCGGTCCTCGTCGGGATTCACGCCCGCCGCCGCCGTCTCGGCCTCGGCTCCGGCGAAATTTCCCGTCAGGCCATAGAGCGAACGGATGCCGCGCACCTCATAAAGATAGACAAGTGTCTCGATGGCCTCGCGCTGGCAGAAGTAGTAACGAAACGGCACCTGCGTGCTGTCGGCGAGGGTGACGAGATGATCGCGTAGGAACCAGTGGTGCAGCAGCTTGCGCGAGGTGTCGGACGCGCCGGGGTAATCCGTCTCGCGCCACTCCTTCACCATCCGCCGGAGCGTTTGCGCGATGACGATGGGCGATGGACGCCGGCTCGTCCGCACCTCGGGCTGGCCATCCTTCGCGCGGGTGCGATGCCGGTTCGGTTCCTCGTGCGGGGCGAAGAGCGGTTCAAGGGCGGAGAGATTGACGGTCGGCTCGTTCATGGCAGCGTGGCGGGCATGAGAAACTTCACCGCCGTCGTGGAGCGCGATCCCACCACCGGTTTGTTCGTGGGATACATTCCGGGGTTTCCGGGCGCGCATTCGCAGGGGGAATCACTCGAGGAACTGAACGCCCATCTGCGCGAAGTGATCGCGATGCTCCTCGAGGACGGCGAACCGAAGCTCGAGGCGGAATTCGTCGGCACCCAAACCGTCGCAGTGGGCTGACGATGGGTGTCCCGGTCCTCAAGCCCGGCGAGGTCTGCCGTTTGCTCGAGCGCCTGGACTTCGTGCGCGTGCGGCAGCGAGGATCGCATGTGCAATACCGCCATGCCGACGGGCGCGGCACCACCGTGCCCCTGCACCAGGGCCGCGACATCGCCCCGCCGCTCCTGCGACAGATTGCCAAGGATATTGGACTCACGGTCGAGGAATTCGTCAGCCGTCGTTAATTGTTCGCTCATGCCTTCACCTCCACCGTAATGCTCGTGTCGCAACCAAAGACATCCACGACCTTGACGCAGATCGTGTGTCTGCCGGACTTTGCATAGACATGCCCGGCCTCGCTCACGGTCTTGAGCGAGCGATCCCTGCGCGTGCGATAGTCCTGCCAGTGATGATTGAAGGGCTTGCCCGGGTGCCATTCGAAGTCCACCGCCCAAAAATCGATGAAGTCGAAGCCGCTCTTCACCGCGCGATCCTTCAACGCCTCCAGTTCCTTGCTTGGCACCTCGGCAAGCGAAGGAATGAACTTCCTTAGCTCCACATCCACGGTCTTCCCGGCCTTGGTCGCCTTGACGACCGCCTCGGCCTCCAGCACGGCCATCTCTAAGAAGGGCGGTGGATTGGTACGGTTCTTCTCCATGATCTCACGCGGAATGGGAATGAGTTTGATCCGCACACGCGTCTCCGCCTCCAACTCGTGACAGACGAGCCGCAGATCCATCTCGAACTCCCACGCGAGGCAATGCACCTCCTTTGCGCTTCTTTGGAACTTTGA
>CAYYSX010000321.1:5454-6512 GCA_964474315.1 uncultured Verrucomicrobiota bacterium
CCCGTCAGGAGAAATTATGACCGAGCCTCATTGCGCCACCTGCAACTCCATGATCAATCGACGCCAAGCAGCGGCCTTCTCCGGTCGGCAAAAAATCGTCAGAACCTGGTTGGTTCGATCCGCTTCCATCATCATCAGAAAATCCGAACTCACGGGCGCGGGTGGGATAGCCGCGTAGATGGCTGGCAGGTTCGTCAATTGGTTGGTCCATGGAAACGAATGCGGGGTCAGATAGCCTGCTCGTTTCAGGGCGGTAAGGTGCCGGCCCCAATGCTCAAAATACCTTGTGTAATCGGGTTCAAAAGGAAAGCTGTCGATCAGGCGCAGCATCCGGTCGCCGGCTGTGAGTGAACCGACTCCAAATCGCGCCCTCAGGGCGTCATAGAAGGGATCGTAAAGCGGGCCCCACAAGAGGGCCTTGCGTCCATTCATTCGAGCCATGCTGGCGTGATATGCGACCGAATCGGTCCATAGCCAGCCACTCACGACCAGCGTTGCGAAGGCCAGGAGTGTCAAGCAAAAGCGACGTTGGCTCCACCACCGGCACATATTACCGCAACTGCGGAAGCTTGTTCGAAAATGGCGACTCGACCATCATCAGCTTGCCCCGGTCGGCGACCGCGTTGTCTTGCAGTTTACGGTTTTTGGACTCCGCATAGCCAATAACTGGCACCTCCGCGACAGCCAGATCGCGGTTCAACGTCTGGATCACGCTACAGTAATCGCCGTCGCGTGGCCCCTGCCTCGCGACCCGCGTCTTACCTCTTCCGGATGGGAACAGGCTATCGATCTGCCAACTGGGGAAATCCATGAAAGGTCGCCAATCCACTTCGATAGAATAGAAACTCTTGGCTTGTTCCGGCAAGGACTCTTGTCCCGACCGAGCGGCTCGGGGGGTGCCTCTCGGATTTGTCCTTACGGCAACGGCGACGGGACAGGGAGACTCGAATGGCCTGAAGGGCCTGGAGACCCAGCCCAGGGCTGAGCCTCCCGGCGATGCCCTGGGGTTCTGGCCCTCCCTATTGTCCAGCGTCCTGAAGGGACGCCAGAGCGGGAAT
>CAYYSX010000322.1:0-6440 GCA_964474315.1 uncultured Verrucomicrobiota bacterium
GCCCGAGGACGTTGCCGAGCACGTCGCGCCGCTGCGCGCCCAGGGTCATTCGGAGTCCGAATTCCTTCGTCCGTTGCGCGACCGAGTAGGAGATGACGCCGTAGATCCCGACCGCCGCCAGCACGAGGGCGACGTGGGAGAAGAGCGTCAGCAGCAGGGTCAGGAGCCCGGGACGGGACCGGGCCGCGGAAACCCGATTCTCCAGGGCTTCGACCTCGGCCAACGGCAACGACGGGTCGAGTTCGCGGAGTTCGCGCCGCACCGCCTCGGCCATCGCGGGGACGCCGCCGGCAGCGCGAACCACAATGGACATGCGCTGCGAACGGCTGAGACCGGCGCTCTGCGCGAACGGCAGATAGAGCTCCGTGCCAGGGGGCCGGTCCAAACCGCCGTTCTTGGTGTCCGCAACCACGCCGACCACGACGCACCAGTTGGTGGTGCCGTTGGGACGGAGGCGGCGTCCGATGGCGCTGGCATCTCCCCAGAAGGTGCGGGCCAGGGTCTGGTTGACGACGGCCACCTCCGGTGAATCCGCGTCGTCCCGCTGGTCGAACAAGCGGCCTTCCAGCAGGGAGATCCGCATCGTTTCGAAGTAGTGCGGGCTGACGCTCTGGTAGAACTCGACGTTCTGCGGCCGCGCGTTGTCAGTGGGCGCGTAGCCTTCGATGGCGGTGTCGGTGTGGGTGGCCGAATAGCTGGGCGGCAGCCCGGAGGCCAGAGCCGCCTGTTCGATGCCGGGCACCGCGTCCAGCCGCGCTTTCAGCCGCGTCCAGAAGTCGCGGACCCCGTGATCCCGATACGTCGAGGCCGGCAGGGCCACGGACATCGTGGTGATATTAGCCGGATCGAAGCCGAGCCGGACCTCCAGCAGGTTCCAAAAGGCGCGGAGCATCAACCCGGCGCCGATGAGCAGAGTAAGGGAGAGGGCCAACTGGCCCACCACCAGGGCCTGGCGGAAGCGTTGGACCCCGGTCGTGCCGGTGGTCGCGGCGGCGGTGGACTTCAACGCCGTCTGCGGATCGCTACGCAGGACATGGACGAAGGGTGCGAGGCCAAACAGCAGGCTGGTCAGCAGACCGACCGCCACCGCGAAGAGCAGCACCGGGGTATCGAGGCCGATTTCGGCGGCGCGTGGGATGGTGGTGAGACTGGTGGCCTTCAGGAGCTCCAATCCGCCATAGGCTAAGAACAGGCCGACGGCGACCCCGGCGGTCGCCAGCAAGGCGCCTTCGACCACGAACTGGATTCCCAGGCGCCGGAGCCCGGCCCCGAGGGCGCAGCGAACCGCGATCTCGCGACGCCGGGTCTCAGCCCGGGCCAGCAGCAGGTTGGCCACGTTCACGCAGGCGATCAGGAGCAGGAATCCCACGGCGCCCAAGAGCATCCGCAGCGCCGGGCGGACGCCGCGGACCGTTTCATCATGCAGGCCGAAGCAAACGATCGTGTGGTTCGTTCCATCCAGCGCGTGGTCGGAGTGCGCCTCGCTCCAATGCTTCTGCAACGATTCGAGCTCGGCCCGCGCTTGGCCCAGCGTCACCCCGGACCGGAGACGACCGACCAGGCTCAAGCCGTGGTCGGTTCTCCCGCCGGGATTCGCCGGGTCGATCTGACGCGGGACCCACAGCGCGACCGGTTCGATCTGGCCCGGAGGAAACTGAAATTCCGGCGGCATCACGCCCACGACGATGAATTGGCTCCCGTAGAGCAGGATCTCCCGGCCCACGATATTGGAGGCACCCGCGAACGCGCCCTGCCAAAGGCTGTGGGCGATGACCGCGACCTGCGGTCCGCCAGGCGTATCGTCCTCCGGCGTGAGGGGACGCCCCAACTGCGGAACGGCGCCGAGGGAGCCGAACAGCCCTCCGGTGACGGCCGCTCCCCGGGTCCGGAACGGATGGATATCGCCACCGACGTTCACATCGCCGGTGGCCCAGGCGTCCATGGATTCCCAGGATTTCGTCTCGCGACGCAGATCGAGGTATTCAGGTGTCGAAAAGGAAAACCGTCGAAGGCCGCCGTTCGGAAAGCCGGGAAACTCCGTGTAGAGCTGCACCAGACGGTCCGGCTGCGCGTAAGGCAGCGGCCGGAGCAGGACGGTGTTGACGACGCTGAAGATGGCCGTGGTGGCCCCGATGCCGAGGGCCAGCGTGAGCACCGCGACGGCGGTGAAGCCGGGGCTTTTCAGGAGTTGGCGGAGGGCGAATTTAAGGTCGTTCATGGGGCGGTAATCAGTAATCAGTGATCCGTGATCAGTCCTCAGTAGTCAGTCCTCAGTTCGCCGGCCGGTCGGCCTCGGACTCAATCGCAAATCAGAAATCAAAAATCGCAAATAGACACGGCCTCGGATTCGATCACCGACCCCACGAGCCATTCCCAACTTCCTCATCACCTCTCAGCCAGACGCATGGGACATGCCATCGACGAAAACCCAGTGAAAACGGCGCAAATGAAGGCCTTTCGTGGCTCCGGCCCTTTCCGGCTCGCTCGATATTGGGACGGGTCGATCCCACTTCCGGGACGAAGAGTCTTCATTTTTGGAGTGCGCCGCTGTGCGGCGCTTTGGATCGCCCGCGAAGAAGGCCTCCGAACGTTGCGCCGCATCCAAAGCGGCGGAAACCGCCGCACTCCAAATGCATCGACCTCAAAAGCGAGCAACTCCGCCGAGGGCGGGTGGTCAAGACGACCTGCGAAACCTCCTACCGGGTGACCCGTCTGCTGCCCGCGGAGGCCGGCCCCCAAGCGTTGATGGACGAGGCCCGCGGCTACTGGGCCATTGAAAACGGCCAGCACTTCCGCCGCGATCACACCCAGCGGGAGAACCACTGCCGGGTGCGCCATCCCCAGGCCGCCCGCACCCTGTCCTTGTTCCGCACCCTGGCCATCTTTCTCTACCAGCAGCAGCGCCACCGTCCCCAGGTCCAACCCTTTCTCCCCGACTGGCTCAAACGTAATCACCGCGATCCCAACCGGCTCCTTCGCTTCTTGTGCGAGGGCGGCTCCTGATCCCGCTCTGGGTTGGGCTCTCCAGCTTGGGACCGCACGTTCCGCGGAGCGCTCTCCCCTGCCCGAAAGCACCCCTTTTCCCCAGGCCTCCTCCCACTTGGCCTCCCCGATGTTCCCGGTTCCCCTTCCTCACCGACTTTCCCCAACCCACATCCCTCACCCTTCTCAGATCTCTGCCGACTTTGTCGGTAGCCGTGACGCAAGAAGGCAGCAGAACCTCTCGATTGCCCCAAAAACATTGTTACCATTCCAGCATGAGCGGCATTTCTCTATAGATGCAGGAATTGGACGACATTTCGTTGTTGCGTGAATACGTCAATCACGAATCTGAGGACGCCTTCGCGGCGCTCGTCGCGCGCCACGTCAATAAGGTCTATTCCATCGCCTTGCGCCACGCGCGCAATCCACATCAAGCCGAGGAAATCACACAGGCCGTTTTTGTCATTCTGGCAAGCAAAGCCCGGCGGTTGGGCGGTCAGGTCATCCTCTCTGGCTGGCTGTGTCGAACCGCGCGACTGACGGCGGTGACTTTCGTCCGCAGTGAAACTCGCCGCGCGCGGCGTGACCAGGAGGCTTACATGCAAAATCGGTTGGACGAAACAGATTCCGATGTCTGGCGGCAAATCGAGCCGCTGCTAGACGCGGCGATGGCTGGACTAAGCAAAGTGGACCATCACGCGCTGGTGCTCCGGTTCTTCGATGGAAAAAGCATGAAACAAGTCGGCGCGGCCCTCGGCGCGAGCGAAGATGCCGCCAAGATGCGGGTCAATCGCGCGGTCGAAAAGCTCCGACTATTCTTTTCCCGGCGCGGCATCGTCGTTTCGGTCGCGATTTTAACCGCGGCGATTTCCGCGAACTCGGTTCAAGCCGCCCCCGCGTTCCTGGCGAAAACGGCGGCTACGGTCGCGTTGGCCAAAGGCGCGACAGCTTCCACTTCAACCTTAACCCTCATCAAAGGAGTTTTGAAAATTATGGCATGGACAAAAACCAAAACCGCCATCGTGGCTGGACTCGCCTTGTTGTTCGTGGCGGGAACCGTGACTGTCGTCGTCAAAAAGAGATCACATCCGACTCGTATCACCGCGGACTCTGTGAAGGTCGAGTCTCCCCTCGGTCCACGAGATGCGGGTTTAGCTCGCACGGTTCCAGACGGCGCCGGTCCGGGTCGTACTTCGAGCCCCAACCCAAATAGCCGGTTCGCCGAGTCAACTCCCCAGGAGCGGGTCCAACAAGCCCGTCGGGATTTACGGAAATAAGTCTCGTCCCATTCCACCCATGCATCATAAAAAATTTTCCGGCTTTACCTTGACGGAGTTGCTCGTGGTGATTGCGATTATCGGCATTCTGGCCGCCTTGCTCCTGCCGGCGCTCACCCGCGCGAAACTCCAGGCCCGCAATTCGGTTTGCATGAATAACCTTCGGCAGCTCGGCATCGCCACGCGGCTTTATTCCATGGACAATGAGAACCGGCTGCCAAGCGCTGAAACCCTGCCCACGAACCCGATCAATCCCGCCAGCCCTCTGCCTCGTATCTGTGACGTGCTTGCGGTTTACATCGGCAAGGGCTCTGGCGCCGATACAAATCGCGTGACCGTGTTTAAATGTCCCTCCGACAACAAGAGCCTGTTTACCACTCAGGGCTCCAGCTACGAATGGAACACCGACCTGAATGGCCAACGCATCGACGAAACCAGGACGACCAACGTCATGAGCTTTATCGCGAACGACCGCACCGGCGAAGTGCTATCCAGCGCCACCCAGGCGCTGACCTTGCCGCCTTCGACGACTCCCCTTCTTCTGGACTACGAAGCCTTCCATCCTCGCCCGCCCAAATCCGGCAAAAATGTTGTTTATATGGACAACCACGTTGCGCCTCTTGTTGTTTCACCAAACTAACTCTCACCCTGGAATAGGGACAGGGCGGCTGACCAGTTGCAACGGAGGCCGGCTCTGGCGGTGCGCGAACCTGATCGGGAAGACGAGTCGGCGCAAGGGTGATCAGGTTCCAGGATAATTCTGGCGTTGGCCGCCGACGTTTCGTCGCCCTCATCCAATTATAGGTGTTGGTCCGCCAATTAGCTCTGGCACCAGTTCTTTTCCAATCCTTTTTTTGACACAATAGATCGGTGGAGAAGCAAGCAATGGGGTTATCAGATCTATATTTTTGACAATTGTGTTTACCAATTGGCGATTCGTTGGGTGGTGTGGCTGCTCCGGAGGGACGGGACTTCTGTCGCCCTCTTGGATAAAGACGCGTGACAGATACTTGAAGTGCTGGCTGCGCTTTAAGGTTCCAAGTTGGCACCTTAATTGAAGGCACCGGCGGGAACCATGGACGTCAAGCGAAGTTGACGTTACCGCGCAGCCCAGCTTCGCCGGCCGCCGCAATGAGGCGTAACAGATGCGCGCACTCCGACTGCCGGCTGCGTCGTCGGTTGAGGACGATCAGACCAGTTGCCGGTGCCTCGCCGGCCAGTTCCAAGAAATCCTGCCGATTGCAGGTGACGACGAGGAGATCATGGCGGCAGGCGTATTCCCATATATCCACATCATCCGTCCGGAAACCCAACGCTTCGGCCACACGCACGGTCTCATGACCAGCCAGTCGGAGCCCCGATCGATCTCAACGGGCACGTCCTCATCGACCAAGAACTTCACGCGTCAAGTTCAGCGGCTTGGCTAGCGATAAGCAGCGGTTCGAGTTGCTCCCGGTGGTCTTCGTAGTAGGCGAGACACTCATAGACCTGAGCTTTGGAAAGCCGGGGAAACGACGCCACCACGGCATCTACAGTGCATCCGGTCCGCACCATCGCGACGACGTCATGCACCCCGATCCGGGTGCCTTCGACAATGGCATGTCCGGAACGCACACCCGCCCGGCGCACGATGTAGCGGTAGCTGGTCGCAATCACCCCGGCACGTTATGACCGCCCGGCAACTCACGCAATCTTGCGGTGGGTGACGATCGCCAATCTGATTGCCAATTGCTGGCCTAGGTCGGCACCGATGGTACTGGCGGATCGAACCGAAAAGACCGTCAGCACGGCACGATGATCGGGAGGCGACGGATTGACATTGTTACGCGAATCCAATTCTTCGGACCTCAGAGGGATGAGTCCGGGAAACCCCGAATTGGCGACTCCGCGGGCAAGGCAGACCCCCGCCATGGCGTGGATGTTGAAACCGATCTTCACGACACAAAGGTTACCAGCGGAACCCAACTGACGCGACAAGGCTGGCTTCCGAAGCCACCAACAGTATTCCGCGGTCCAAGTCAGCGAGAAGGGAGGACTGCAATCGCTACCATTCCTGTTTTCTCACCCGCTCGGTTCATGGAAGTGCTGCAAAGTGATGAACAACCCGATGCCGCCTCGGACGGCCTGCACCAGCGACTTCGGAATGCCGTCGGCGAGCACCGAACGCAGCCCGGTGGCGCT
>CAYYSX010000323.1:0-6425 GCA_964474315.1 uncultured Verrucomicrobiota bacterium
TGTCGTCTGGGGACAGACGACTCTACAAGGTGGGAAGGGACGGTTCATGGGTAGCTCCAAGGGCCAACGTCCAAGCGCCCCCAAGACCTTGCTTCCAGGGATGATTCAAGCGGAATGCGGGTGTTGGGAGCTTGGGTCGTTGGAACTCTACCCTTCTTTGGAACTTGGAGCTTGGAACTTTCAATCTTCCCTCCCCTCGTTGCCTCAAACGGCTTGATCAGACCATCCTCCCACCCGTTCATGCGGTTGCTCTTCGTCGCGGACCTGCATTACACGCTCAAACAGTTCGACTGGGTGGCCGCAAACGCCCGCACCCATGACGCCGTCATCATCGGCGGTGACCTCCTTGATCTGTCCTCC
Source organism: uncultured Verrucomicrobiota bacterium (assembly GCA_964474315.1). GTDB lineage: Bacteria > Verrucomicrobiota > Verrucomicrobiia > Limisphaerales > UBA9464 > UBA9464. The sequence continues at coordinate 361 of CAYYSX010000323.1, forward strand.
GCCCTTGAACTCGACGTGCAGATCGTAGTGGTGGAGAAATACTTGGCACGCCTCGGTGCCGTGGTGCCGGTGCTGGTGTGCTCAGGAAATCACGATGGTGATCGGCGGACCGCGGACAATGAATCCGTGGCGCAGTGGTTGCAGGAGATCCGCTCCACCCAAGTGTTAGTGGACGGGGACCGACTGGAGCACGAAGGGACGGTGATCACCCTCTGCCCGTGGTGGGATGGGCCCGTGACCCGGGCCGAAGTCGAGCAACTGCTGGCACGCGATTCCGCGCGTTCCAAATCCCGCTGGATCTGGATTCATCACGCTCCACCCGACCGTTCGCCGGTGAGTTGGACCGGCCGGAAGTTTGGCGGCGACGAGTTTCTGGTGGAGTGGATTCGCCGGTACCAGCCGGATTTGGTCTTCTCGGGACACATTCACGATGCTCCGTTCTATCCCGATGGCTCCTGGATCGACCGCTTGGGGCGGACCTGGGTGTTCAATCCCGGCCGGCAAATCGGCCCTTGTCCTACCCACATCTCGTTCAATCTCGAGGCGATGACCGCCGAATGGATTTCTTTGGAAGGACAGGCGGTCCGCGAGCTGAACACCGATGAGGTCAACGGTTCGAGGTCGAAGGCTGACGATGCATGAGCGTGCCCAGGACGTCGTCCACCATGCTGAGGTGGTCGTGGCCTTCGTATTGGTATTTGACGTCGATAAGATAGCGATTCAGCGCGTCCAGGCGTCGGGCCAGGAGCACGGCGACGTGCAGGCTGGCGGCTGGGGATCCACGTAGAAACGCCTCTGGTTGCTCCACCACGGCCATCTCCACCGACTGAAGCGCGCGCACCGTGGCGGTGCAAGGCCCCCCCAACAGCACCGACATTTCTCCAAACACCGCCCCCGGCTCCGCCGAGCGGGCCACCCGGATCTCATCCCGCAACACTTCCACCTCCCCCTCGATCAGGATCAGCAAGAGCGAAGAGGTTTCACCTTGTTCCAGAATCATTTCGCCGGGCGCCCAACGCCGACGGGGATAGTCGGCCACCAACTCCACGATCGGGCTCATGACAACGCGACGTTGTCCGCTGGCAATACTGCGGCACGGGCCGCCGCCCGTTCCGCCAACTCCGTCGCCCGCGGTGAGTTACGGTTGTCAAACGGGGCCCGCGGCAGCAGTCCCAGAATCTCCAATAGCTCCGCATCGGCGTCGTAGCTGGGCGATGGAACAGCGGACGTCAGCATGTATTCGGTTTCGCTGGAGAAGATCGAATTCGCTCCGGCCAGGAAACACAGGGCCTGTTCCGTGGGGGACAAGCGTGCCCGGCCGGCGGTCAACCGAACATCCGACGCCGGCATCAAAATCCGCGCCGTGGCGATCATCCGAATCACGTCCCAGACCGGCACCTCGTCCTGCTCCGCGAGCGGGGTGCCGGGCACGCGACTGAGAATATTGATGGGTACGGACTCCGGCTGCGGACGAACGGCGGCCAGGGTCTGCAACATCTTGAGTCGGTCGATCACCTGTTCTCCCAGTCCGATAATGCCACCGGAACAAAGCGTGACCTTGGTCTTTCGCACGTTGCCGATGGTCTTGAGCCGGTCGGCATAGGTGCGGGTGGTGATGATGGTCTCGTAGAACTCGGCGCTGGAATCGACGTTATGGTTGTATGCGTACAAGCCCGCTTCCTCGAGCCGGCGGGCCTGGGATTCACTCAGCATTCCCAAGGTGCAACACACCTCGAGACCCCGGCTGGTCACGGCCTGCACCATCTCCACCACCCGGTCGAACTGCCCGTTATCCTTCACCTCACGCCACGCCGCTCCCAGGCACACCCGCGAAACGCCGGCGGCTTTGGCCCGTTCGGCAATCTCCAGCACCGTGTCCCGGTCGAGCAGCCGCTCCGGGGTGATGCCCGTGGAGTAGCGCGACGATTGGGCGCAATAGGCGCAGTCCTCGGGACAAGCTCCGGTCTTGATCGAAATCAGCTTGCAGACCTGCATCTCGCGCGGGTCATGGAACTGGCGATGAACGGCCGCCGCCTGGAAGACGAGTTCCAGCAACGGCGAATCATGCAGTTCGCGAATCTCTTCCAGGGTCCAATCATGACGGGTGACCGCCTTCATCGGCGTGGACCATGCGGACGAAGTGATCGCTTGTAAATCCACGAACCGGTCGAGGTTGACGGAAACAGGAGGCACGATGCCGAGGCTGGTCCACAGAGTTTCATTCGGTGGTATCGCCGGCTTGCACTCGGCCGGGCCTGCCTTGGTTTGGTTTGGTACGATCGGGTGGAAAAGTACCGTCCGGGCTGGGCAGCCGATGAGTTTGGCGCATTGAACTTTGAGCTTTCGCCCCCTACGACGGATGTCCCTACCCTCGCGCCGTGATTCGGAACGTGATTTTCGACTGGTCCGGCACGCTGGTGGACGACCTTCCGGCCGTGTGGGAAGCCAGCAATCATGTCTTCCGCCTCGCGGGGGCGCCGCCCCTGACGTTGGAGGAGTTCCGTTCGGAATTTCAGCTTCCGTACCGCGGATTCTACGAGAAGTTCCTGCCGCATCTACCACTGGAACAACTGGAGATTTGGTTTCATTCCCGCTTCGCCGAATGCCAGGATTCCGTGGTTCCCATGCCCCACGCCCACGAACTGCTGGAGTTCTGCGCGCACCAGGAGTTGCGGCTGTTCGTCCTGACGGCAGTTCATCCGAAGCATTTCGCCGCCCAAGCGGAAGCCATCGGATTTGGCCGGTACTTCGAGCGGGTCTATGCCGGGGTGATGGACAAGCGGAGCCGGATCACCGAGCTCCTGTCCGAGAATTTACTCGACCGCGACTCGACCCTGTTCATCGGCGATATGCAGCACGACATCGAGACCGCCCGGCAGGGCGGGGTTCACGCCGTGGCGGTGCTGACCGGGTACAATTCGCTCGGCCAACTGCGCCAAGCCAATCCCGATTTGATCGTGGAGCACCTCGGCGAGTTCCAGCTCTTGTTGCAGCGCCAGGAATTGTGCCTGCGCCCCGCGGAACAGCCGGCTGTGCGCCGGTTTCCCATTCCCACAGTGGGCGGCCTCGTTTTCAACGACGCCGGCCAGATCTTACTCGTGCGCACCAACAAATGGTCGAACCTCTGGGGCATCCCCGGAGGCAAAATCGAGTGGGGTGAACCCAGCGAAGAGGCGTTGCGCCGCGAATTGCGGGAGGAGACGGGCCTGGACGTAACGGAGATCAAATTCGTGCTCGCCCAGGATGCCATCCAGCCGCCGGAGTTTTACAAGGAAGCCCACTTCCTTCTCTTGAACTACACCTGCCGCGCGCCGGGATTTCAGATCGTCCGCCTCAATGCCGAGGCGCAGGAGTTTCGGTGGCTTTCCGCCAAGGAAGCCTGGCAACTGCCCTTGAACGGACCGACCCGTGTCCTGCTGGAGGCGGTGCTTGGCCCTGCGCTTCCCTCGCCGCCGGACCGTTCCCGCTCGGCCAACGACCTCCCACCCGAGGAACCGTCCGCTGTTCCCTCCGAGTTCTGAATCCATCACTCTCGTGGACACCATCACCCTTTCCGACCTCGAAGTGCAGTTTCGGGTCGGGGTCCCGGACCAGGAGCGCGCTCGCCCGCAGCGTCTTTTGCTGACGGTGGAGATGGACCAGGATCTCTCCGAAGCGGCTCAGACCGATGATCTCAGCCGGACCATTGACTACTACCGCGTCAGCCGGCGCCTGCTGGAACTCGGCCGCGACCGACAGTGGAAACTGATTGAAACGCTCGCGGACGACATCGCGCAGTTGATCCTGAAAGAATTCAAGCCGCGGGTAGTGCGGGTGGAAGTGAAGAAATTCATCCTTCCAGAAGCCCGGCATGTCTCGGTGAAGATCGAGCGGAACCGTCCGCGTCGGCGTTCCACCGCCGCGCACCTCCTGATGCAAAAGATCGGCGGGGTCCCGGCCGGCCTTCGGTGATCTCCTTCCGACAACCGACGCTACAGGACTCCCCTTCGGTCCTCCGTCGTCCGTCCTCTGTCCTCCCCTCTCCTCGGCTCCACCACCTCGCTAAAGACTGAGGTGCGCCCTCTTGTTCTTCCGCGGCAGGTTTGGTCTGGCTGGAATCTCGTCGGATGGCAACCTTCGGGTCCCGGGTGGCTCACCGGCCCGGCCCATTTCATGACCGACCCCACTTTTCCTCGCGCCTTGATCTTCGACTGCGATGGCACGCTGGCCGACACGATGCCCGTGCATTGGGAGGCCTGGAAGGCGGTGGCGGCCCGACATCGGTTGACGTTTTCCGAGGAACGGTTTTACGCGTTGGGCGGCGTTCCCACGCGGCACATCGTGCGTCTGTTGGCGCACGAACAGAATCGACCTGACCTGGATCCGCTGGCCTTGGCCCTGGAGAAGGAGGAGGAGTATTTCCGGCGGTTCAGCCATATCGGCCCGGTCGAAGAAGTGGTGGCCATTGCCCGGGAGCATCGGGGGCGGCTGCCCATGGGTGTGGCCAGCGGGGGATCGCGTCATGCCATCCACCGGGTCCTGACTCAGTTGGGAATCGTGGATTGGTTCGGAGCGGTGGTGACCCATGAGGATGTGACTCTCCAGAAGCCGGCACCGGACATCTTTCTCGAGGCGGCCCGCCGGTTGGGCGTGGAGCCACGGTGGTGCCGGGGATACGAGGACACGGACCTGGGGATGCAGGCCATCCGCGCCGCGGGGATGGAGGCCGTGGATATCCGGCATTTCACTCGCGGAGACGCTGAGGCGGAATGAGGCTGCTGGGGATGGGGGGGTGCGGGTATTCTGATGGGTGAGGTCAACGGGAAATGGCGCGCCTTGCCGCCCGCTACCGTTCGCGGCTCCAAAGCGCCGCCCCGCAGGCCCCGGCCACTTCTCCCAGCTCCGCCGGGACGATCCGCAGGCCCACCCTACCGGGTCGCCATTCCATCTGGTCCAAATATTCCCGCAAGGGGCGGAAGAGGGTTTCGCCGCCGCGCGCGATCCCGCCGCCGATAATCGCCACTTCGGGATCCAACACGTTGCCGAGGGAGGCTAAGGCCGCGGCCAGCGCCCGGACCGAACGATGCCAGACGTCCCGGGCCGCGGCGTCACCCGTCTCCACCGCGCGGATGAGTTCCAGGGTGGTGGTAAAGCGCCCGCCGGTCCGGATTTGGATGTTATGGTTGCCAATCGCATCCTCCAGGCTTCCCGGAGCCCCGCAGATGTCAGGCGCACCGTTTGGATCCAGCGAAAGGTGACCGAGGTGACCAGCCTTGCCGGTGTGGCCACGGAGCAGCCGTCCGTCGGCCATCACGGCGCCGCCGACGCCCGTCCCAAGGGTAATCATGATGACGTTGGCGGAACCGCGACCCGCCCCCAGACCCACCTCGCCGAAGAGCGCCGCGTGGGCGTCGTTCAACACGGGCACACCGTCCGTCCGGTTTAGGAATTCATCCCAGGCCAGTCCTTCCAATCCCACGAACCGGCCGGGCATGTAAGCGATGCGGCGTCCGTCGCGATCAGCGATTCCGGGCGCCGACAGACCGATTCGCTCCGGCGTTCCCAATTGTGCGGTGGCTTTGGCCACCACCTCCGCCACAGCGGCAGCGAAGGCCATGGGCCGGGCCAGATCGAACGGCTGCTCAAACCGCGCGCGGAGCTGACTCGCAGTGTCGAGGGCGACGCCCTTCACACTGGTGCCGCCGAGGTCGAGGCCGAGGGAGTAACGTGCATACATGAAGAGGAAAACCGCGGTTGATTGAATCGCAAAGAAAGAAGGAAAGCAAAAGAGGGGACACCAAGTGCCAGGTCATCAGTCCGTGGTCCCTCCTGTCGGCCCGGATGATTTCGCTGGTCCGCATGCCGCAGAGTCCGCCGAAAACGATCAGGGGAACCTGAGTCTCCAGTGGTTCACGCCGATGGCCGCGGGACGGTCAGCGGACTTCAAATCGCTTCAGTGACGCCAGGACATCCGGCCAGTTGAAGAGGACGCTGTGGCCGATTTTGAGGTAGGGAAGGTAACGGTGACGCTTCCAGATCTCGACGCAGCGCGGCGACTTCTGCAGGCGCTCCGCCAGTTGCGTCTT
>CAYYSX010000324.1:0-6371 GCA_964474315.1 uncultured Verrucomicrobiota bacterium
TCTTCCCCAACAGCGCCGACCGGGCCGAATTGCAGTTGGCCGGAGAGTTACTGGATCCGTTTACGAGCGAACCGTTCCCTAACGAAGCCAGTGGCCCTAACGGTGACGGGTCTTATGTCGAGACCGCGACCATCAATTATCAACAGGACGGCTTCCCCGTCGGCTATTTTGAAGAGGATCTTCCGTTCCCGGGGGTGGCTGCGGGTAATCCCGATTTCATCGCGCTCGAAGCCACCGCCTACCTCCAACTCGACGCCGGTCTCCACCGGTTCGGGGTCCGCAGCGATGATGGCTTTCGGTTGACCGCCGGCTCCTTCTTCACCAATGCGGTGCTGGTGCTGGGGGCCTTCGAAGGTGGACGCGGAAGCGCGTTGCCGGGCGGCTCGACCGAATTTGAGTTTCTGGTCGAGGAAGCGGGCGTCTATGCCTTCCGGCTCATTTGGTATGAAGGTACCAGCGATGCGGACTTGGAATGGTTCAGCGTGGATCGTGCGACTTTGGGCACCGACTCGGTCGCTCGATTCTTGATCAACGACGTCGGGCCGGAGGCGATCAAAGCTTATCGAGACCGCGTAGGGTCTCCCACGGCAGGACCGACGCCTCCGATTCTGAGCAACAGTGTGTTCGACGACGGCGTCTTCCACACCTCGTGCCTCACCGAAACCGGCTACACTTACACCCTCGAGTTCAAGCAAGAGATCACCGACGCCCCCTGGCAGCCCGCGGGTCCCGCCGTGAGCGGAGACGGCACGCTCAAGACGCTGAGCCACACCAATCCAGCGACGGCCGGTTTTTATCGAGTCGTGGTTGATTGAATGAGGGAAGGCGCCTGCTTTCGGATACCGGAGTCGCCGCAAAAGCCCGGCGGGCGGGCGGGGACGGCGTAGCGCGCCGTCCCCCGGTAGCTGATCGAGGAACCGGCCCTCCGTCAGACCGGTTTCGATCCCAGAGCATCGAGCAAGGGCCATTCCACCGCCTTCCGTGTTACGACGTGGCTGAGGGTCACCGACCCGCGCTCCGTCCGCTCCGCTCCATGGTTGATTTTTCTCTAATAACCAGGTCGCGGCTGCGTTATCCCCCCAGCACGGCATGGAGTCTGAAGAACCGACAGCCGCCACCGATCAGGAGGCCTCAGGGCACGACGCGTTCCTGCGGCGCAGCCTCGAACAGTTCGAGGCACCGCTGGTGCGCTACGCCCTGAGCCTCACCGGCGATCTCGAAACGGCCCGCGACGTGGTGCAGGACACCTTCCTGCGCCTGTGCGAGCAGCCGCCCGAGGCGGTCGAAGGCCATCTCGCCCAATGGCTGTTCACGGTCTGTCGGAACCGGGCTCGCGACGTGCAGCGAAAGAACAGTCGTATGACACCACTCACCGATTTGGACCTGGATCACCGTCCCGCACCCGAACCCTCTCCCGCCGAGGTAGCCATCGCGCGCGACACGACAGGACACGTGGAGCAACTCCTCGCCGGCCTGCCCTCCAACCAGCGCGAAGTCGTCCGGCTGAAGTTTCAACAGCATCTCAGCTACCAGGAAATCGCCGCGGTCACGTCCTTGAGCGTGGGCAACGTCGGGTTCCTCCTCCACACCGCCCTCAAGACGTTGCGGGGACGTCTGGAGAAATTGGAACGTCCCCGCCCTCTCGCCACCCACTGAACTGCTTCCCCACTGCCATGAAACTTTCTCCTGATTCTCCCGAACTGACCGCCTACCTGTTGAACGAGTTGGATCGAAGCCAGCGCGCCGAGGTCGAAGCGGTTCTGCTGGATTCGCCCGAACTGCGCGCCGAGATCGACGCCCTCCGAATCACCTGCGACGAACTCACCCACGAACTGGCCGCCGAACCCGAGCTGGAGTTGTTGCCCGCCCAGCGCCATGCGTTGCTGGAGTCCGCCCGCCAACCGGAACGCGTGCCGGACGCACCCGTCTCCCGCCGTCCAGAGCCCGTGAGCCCGCCGTGGTGGACCTACTTCCTGAACGGGAAGCGCCCTTGGATCTGGATCCTACCGCTCGGTGCTGGCGCGCTGGCCTTGACCCTGATGCTGCTGCCCCGGCACGTGCCGACGGAGGTGCGGTGGGAGGGGCTGCGTTACGCCGACAGCGGCCGGCCGGAGGTCCCTGCCCTGGCCTCGGGTGCGGTGCCGTCCCTGGCCGAGGCGGGAGCCGGAGGTGATGATTCGCTGGGTTCTCCCCTGGCCTTCACGCCGACGCCGCAACCGTCATCAGCGGGAGTTTCTGGCGCTGGCGATTCGTTGGCCATCGCTCCGCGCGCCCCAGCCACACCGCCCTCGGCCCGTGCCGCCGGGGAGACACTGGCTCGCGCCAAGACCGACCTCCAGGAACCCGCGGTCCAGTTGAGCAACTCGACCTCCTTGGGGTTGGCGGTGGATTCCCACGACGGAAGCGCTCCCTCCGTTGAATCTCCCTCGGGAGGCGTTTACCGGATGGATCCGGTGCTAGCCCGGCGGTACGGGCTGATGCCGGCCCCAGGAGGACCCCAGGCAGGACGAGGCGGTTTGCCGGCCGGCCAGCCAGAACGCAATCGGATCCCGACTGGGAATGAGGCGGAACAATTGGGACGAAAGAGTGTCCAACCCTTCGAACCGGATCGGTTCTTGAGTCGAGGGGTTATCCAGGAACCCCGCGGCCGCTTGATTTCTCCCCGAGGCGAAAGCTACGACACCATCACCGACAACCCCTTCAAGGAGGTTCTTTCGGCCCGCCTTTCCACCTTCGGCCTGGACGTGGATACCGCGAGCTACGCCAACGTGCGGCGGTTCCTGCGCGACGGTTCCCTGCCACCGCGGGATGCGGTCCGCCTGGAAGAGCTGATCAACTACTTCCGCTATGATTATCCGGCGCCGGAACGCGGTGAACCATTCGCGGTGGCGGTGGAAATCGCCGATGCGCCCTGGAAGGAAGGAAACAAACTGGTGCGCCTGGGGCTGCAGGCTCAATCGGTGGCGCGTGCGGAACGACCGCCGGCCAACTTGGTGTTCTTGCTGGATGTCAGCGGTTCGATGGAGCCCGAGAACAAACTGCCCCTGGTGAAACGCTCCCTCCGGTTATTGCTCGAGCGACTTAACGAGCGGGATTCGGTCGGGATCGTGACGTATGCCGGGGAATCCCGCATCGCTCTCGAACCCACCGCCGTCACTCCGGAAGGGCGCGGTCAGATCAACCGGGTTATCGAGGAATTGCGCGCCGGCAGCGGCACGGCCGGAGCGGCCGGCATTGTGGATGCCTATCGCCTCGCCACGAATCGATTCGACCGCGAGCAAGTGAACCGGGTCATTCTCTGCACCGACGGCGACTTCAACATTGGAATCAGCGACGCCGGCGGACTGCAACGGTTGATCGAAGAAAAGGCCCGCACCGGGGTGTTCCTGAGCGTTCTGGGATACGGCCTGGGCAATCTCAAGGACTCCACCATGGAACTACTCGCCAACCGGGGGAACGGGAACTACGCCTACGTGGATTCCTTCACCGAGGCGCGTAAAGTACTGGGTGAACAATTAGAAGGAACGCTGGTGACCGTGGCCAAGGACGTCAAAGTGCAGGTGGAGTTCAATCCGACCCGCGTGAAGTCCTACCGGCTCTTGGGCTACGAGAATCGGGCGCTGCGAAATCGTGATTTCAATGACGACACCAAGGACGCTGGCGACGTGGGAGCCGGGCACCAAGTGACGGTTCTCTACGAAATCGAACCCGCCACGACCCACTTCGCCGGCGTCGGCCCGCTGCGCTATGGGACGTCACCCGAGACGGAGGCGGTCAGGGAGCGCACGCCACCGCCTCATGCCGATGAGCTGCTGAACTTGAAGCTGCGTTACAAGGCTCCGGACAGCGACACCAGCCGCCTGGTGGAATGGCCGGTCAAGGATGCCGACCGCGACTTCGCCGCGACTTCCGCCGACTTCAAATTCGCTGCGGCCGTGGCGGGTTATGGGATGCTCCTCCGGGACTCGCCCTATAAGGGTGAAGTGACCTGGGAGAAAGTCCTGCGATGGGCGGAACAAGGATTGGGCGAAGACCGTGAAGGTTACCGATCGGAGTTCGTGGATCTGGTCCGCCGGGCGCAACAACTCAGGGAGCAGCGTTAAGCCACGGAGCGCGGATGGCTCGTCCGCACGCATCGATCCGACGCGTTGTGAACCTGCAAAGAACCGATGGAACGACCGCGAAAGAACACCAGGATCACCAAGAAAGAGGGATCGTGCGGTTATCAGACTGGCCGCCGCGCCCTCGCAGCAATTCCTCTTCCACCATCGGACTGCGACCCGGCGGCCGGCTCGCCTACGAAGGGGGAACCACTGGGATGTGCCTAACCTCCCTGAACACAAGCCTCTCCGTGATCATGTCAGGTTGACTTGCCGGCCGGGCCAGCCCTTACTGCCGAGGTGCTTCCCCAAGCCCAGCCCAAGCGGAATGCTCCCCGCCGCTTTCGCCTCAATGCGGAGGGCTTCCGCTTCCGAATCGTCCCCTTTCGCAATGCCTCCGGCAGCCCAGCGTGGCGAGTGACCGGATGGGCCCGCGACGGCCGCCGGATTCGCGAGAATTATCCCACCCACGAGGGCGCGGTGATCCGCCGGATCGAGTTGGAAACCGAGTTTCGAGGCGGACCGAGCGGGGAAGCACCCCGGGAGACCACCTTGGACGCCAACCGACTTCGGTGTGCCGAATTCGCTTTTGTCCAGTTAGGGGACGATGCCGACCCGGGGGAGATCGTCCGCGCCGCAAAATACTGGGTGGACCACGGGCGTACCCTGGCCGGCCCAGACAACGCGCCGCGACTGGCGGACGCTGCCGAGGCGTTCCGGCATTGGCTCGTGGAAAAATCCGGGCTCCGCTCCAAAACCCAGGCCGGATTGCGTCATGAACTCGGTTGGTTCTCCCGGCTCGTCGGCAATCCGAAGCTGGGAGAGATTACGCCAGAATTCCTCGACGCGTTCTTTGCCCACCGGGAGGTGTCCCCTATTGCCAAGGACGCCGGCCGGCGCGCCCTCTCCCGGTTCTTTGCGTGGTGCATCGAACGGCCGCGCCGCTGGATGGTGGCCAATCCAGCGGCCAGCGTCCGCGTCCTACCGAAGAACGACACCCCAACTCCGCCGAGGATTCTCACGGTGGACGAGTGTGAGCGACTGCTGCGCGCGGCGGAAGCGGAAGGAAGGCTGGTCCCCTGGTTTGCTTTGGGACTCTTTGGCGGACTCCGGCGGGCCGAGGTGGACCGACTCGCGTGGCCGCAGATCAACCTCGAGAACGGCGAAATCCACTTGACCGGAGCCTCCGGCAAGACCCGGGAGGCCCGGGTGCTGAAGATCAATCCGACGCTCCGGGCCTGGCTGACTGCCCACCGGAACAGTCCATTGAGATTCTCCCGGCGAGCCTTTCGCCGGATCGTGGAGGCCGCTCAGGTGGATTGGACCAAGGAGGCCTTGCGTCACACTTTCGTTACCGCGTTCCTGTGCGTTGCGCCATCCGACGCCGAGGTGGCCCAACAGTTGGGAAATTTAGAAGCCGTTCGGAAACACCGTTACCTAGGCCAGATGAGCTCCGCCGACGCGACGCAGTTCTTCGCGCTTCGCCCGCGGAAAGCAGCGCCCTGACCTAGGTCCTTCCGCAGGCCGGCCGGAGACCAACGAACGCTCAAACTTTCTGCTTCCGCCACCAACCGAAGCCCATCAATCCCAAGCCCACGATCATCCCATAATGCTCGGGTTCGGGCACCGCAGAAGCGGTGATGGAGGCTAGCTGGAGAGTGGAGAACGCGCTAAAATCGCGGTCAGGAAACGCGACTGCAAAAGTAATACGATCGATGCTGGCCAAGTCGGCTGATGACCCACCTCCTGAAGCAGAAAACTGTGACAAAGGAAAGAAATAGTTACCCGGATCCCGAAAGCTGATCGTCTTTGATTTAGACTGACCGGAATCACTATAAATAGTAAAATCCATTGACAGCATGAGTCCCGGGCTCAGCACAATACTAGGAAAAGAGGGGATCTCGACGTGGAATCCACCCGCCGGACTAGTGCTTAGATCCAAACTAAAGGGTCCGGAATAGTCGAGGGTTAAGTGGGCTCCGGGAACAATTGTTCCGGGTCCAGTAGGCCCTAATAAATCAATGACCGTGAGAACTCCCCCAGTGATAGACAAGACATATTCACCTGAAGTGAAAATAGTCACAGTCCGCACACCACCAATGATATCACTCGCTGGTCCCGAGTGCGAAAAGGTGCGTGTTCCCGGCCCCCCGCCCCCATGGTCAAATATGTCCTCCGGTGGTGGTCCGACCTGGAAATTGTCAACAATCCTATCAATAATGACGACTTGGGCGCCCACGGTCGTAGCAACCGCCAAGGAAGAGAGGTAAA
>CAYYSX010000325.1:0-6333 GCA_964474315.1 uncultured Verrucomicrobiota bacterium
GCCGGTCATGCCTGACGCCTCGACTTGGCAGGCCGCCCAGCCTATCAATCCGCCCCTGCTATGTCGGAACCTCCCGCGTCCAACGCGCCACCTGCCTCGGAACCCAGTGATTTCATCCGCGACCTCGTGGCTGCAGATGTCGCCGCCGGACGTAATGCGCGGATTCACACCCGTTTCCCCCCCGAACCCAACGGCTACCTGCACATCGGACACGCCAAGTCCATCTGCCTGAACTTTGGGATCGCCCGCCAGTTCGACGGCCTCTGCAACCTGCGGATGGACGACACCAATCCCACCAAAGAGGAGGTCGAGTACGTGGATTCCATTGTCGCGGACGTCCGCTGGCTGGTGGAAGGCTGGGCCGACCACTGCCTCGGAATGAAACCTCGGGGAAAGGCTCCCGAAGCCGGCGAAGTGGACGGACGGCCTGACTTTCATCTGCCGGCGCTTCCGGGGGCCGCCCCTGAATCCGACGTCGAGCCGTTTCATGCCTCCGACTATTTTGAGCCCTTGTACGGCTATGCAGTGCAGTTGATCCGCCAGGGGAAGGCCTATGTGTGCGACCTGTCTCCCGAGGAAACCGAGGCGTACCGCGGTACTCCCGACCGCCCCGGACGCAACAGTCCGTATCGCGACCGCTCCGTGGAGGAGAACCTGGATCTATTCGCGCGGATGAGGGCGGGCGAGTTTCCGGATGGCGCGCGGACGCTCCGAGCCAAGATCGACATGGCCTCGCCCAACATTTGGCTGCGCGACCCACTTATTTATCGGATTCGCCATGCGGAGCACCATCACACCGGCCACCGGTGGTGTATCTATCCCTTATACGATTTTGCACACGGTCTGAGCGACTACTTGGAAGGCATCACTCATTCCATTTGCACGCTGGAGTTCGAGGTCCACCGCCCGCTGTACGATTGGTTCCTCGAGCAGCTCGATCTTCCCCGTCCCCTGCCCCACCAGCACGAGTTTGCCCGCCTCAACCTGAGCTACACTGTGATGAGCAAACGCAAATTGCTCGCCTTGGTAAACGAAGGATTGGTCAGCGGTTGGGATGATCCGCGCCTGCCCACCCTCTCCGCTCTGCGACGACGCGGGGTACCCGCCTGCGCGGTGCGCGCCTTCGCCTTGGGAACGGGCGTGACCAAATACAACGGCGTCACCGACGTGGCCGTGCTCGAGCATGCGATCCGCGAGGAATTGAATGCGACGGCGCTGCGTCGGATGGCCGTGTTGCGTCCCCTTCGCCTGGTGCTGACCAACTTCGCGCCCGGTGAAGCGCACGAGTTCGCGGCAGTCAACAATCCGGAAGATCCTTCGGCCGGAACCCGCCCCGTCCGGCTCACCCGCGAGCTATACATCGAGCAGGACGATTTTGCCGAGACACCCCCGCCCAAGTTCTTCCGCCTGCGTCCGGGCGGCGAAGTTCGACTCAAGTACGCTTGCATCATCCGCTGCGACGACGTGATCAAGGACGCCTCGGGGCAGGTCGTGGAGCTGCGCGCCACCGCTGATCTCGACACCCGGACCGGCGGTCCGGCCGCGGCCCGCAAGGTGAAGGGAACGATTCACTGGGTCAGCGCCGAGGACGCCGTTGAAGCGGAGGTTCGGCTCTACGACCGGTTGTTTGTGGAGGAAGATCCCGAACTCGACGGCCGCGATTTCAAATCCGTTTTGAACCCCCATTCGCTGGAGGTGCGCACCGCCCGTTTGGAACCATCGCTGGCCGAACCCGCGGCCGGCACGCGTTATCAGTTCGAGCGTCTCGGCTATTTCTGGCCCGACCCGGTGGAGAGCCGGCCCGGGCGTCCCGTGTTCATTCGCACGATCTCTCTCAAGGACGCGTGGGCGAAGGCGGCCAAGAGGTAAGGGGAAAGGAGGCGGGTACAAATTCCAAGTATGAGTTCGAGCCTCGCGTCATCAGCCCGAACGACAACGGGATTTGCGCAAATCCTGCTATTCCTGGTAGGCTGGAGGCGGACTTGAGAGATTCTAGAGATTGCCTCATGAACGTTTCGATCACCCCCGAGTTGGAAGCCTTTGTCGCCGAAGAGGTAAAAAGCGGTCTCTACCAGTCCGCCAGTGAAGTCGTTCGGGCTGGTCTCCGGCGACTCATGGAAGACAAGGAGCAAAAACCGCGCTTCATGGTTTCGTCCATGGCGGAGCTGGAGGCGAAAGTGTTGGAAGGCATCGAACAACTGGATCGCGGCGAGGGAATTCCAGCCGAGAAGGTTTTTGCCGAACTCGAAGCCCGTAGCGCGCAGCGCCGCCGCCGTCATGGCTGAGGTGCAAAGTCTCCCCGGCAGCCCGCGCCGACTTGATCGCCCAGTGGGATTTCTTTGCTGATCGACCTATGGTAACGGCCCCTGCCCTATCCATTCCGGTCCACCTTTGGAGTTACTTCCGGGACTTGGCTGGCGTTTCCCAGTTGACCGTGGAGCTCCCGGCCGGAGCCACCCTGGCCGATCTGCTGGACGAAGTGTACCGCCACCACCCTCGGCTCGGCGCGCTCCGGAATTCCACGCTGATGGCCGTGGGAGTGGAGTACCAAGGCGCCTCGTATGTCTTGCGCCCGGGCGACGAAGTATCGCTGTTCCCCCCGGTCCAGGGGGGGTAATTCGAAGTCGGAAGTCGGAAGGAGGAATGCGGAAGGGGGAAGTAAGCGCGTCCCGCGGCACGCTTAGCGCAGGTCGGCCAGGATTGTCCGGCTGAGTTCACCGAGCAGTTCACTTAGCGCGGCGACGGCGGGTTGCAGGGTTCCGGGTGCGGAAGAAAATGTGGCCTCCTTCTGAAACTCACCCTGGCGAACCGGGTTGCCGCCGATCTGCTCCCGAATTAGCCAGGAGGCCGCCACCTGCACCCTGGGCCCAGACGAAATCTCAAACCGCGTCAACCGCACCTCCAGTCGCTGTGCGTCACGAGTGACATACGTCTGATTGGCAAGGACCACCGGCCGGCCGGATTCCGCCAAATTGGCGCGCACAGTCTGGCTGAATCCTTCGACCAAGGGCTGAGCCCATTGGTCGAACGGATAATAGGACACCTGGTTGGAAGCGATCCGCTCGACCAAGGAGGGATTTTGCAAATAGCCCGCCACCTCCACGGCGACGACCAGCGTGTTGGTGGAAGAAACCGTCCCGTCGGTGGGCGCACCCACCGCGGTCAACACGTAGAACCGGGTGGGATCCTTTTTCGGCGACAGTACCGAGCAGCCGGCTACCCCAGCGGTAAGGAGAAGGACACCGAGCAGACGGAGGAAAGGACGGTTCATGGGTTCTTGCTTTGCGAAGGATCACGCCCGGTCAGGATCGCGGACGGATTACGTTGGAGGAAATCGGCGAGCTGGCGCAGGGCGATCGCGGTCTGCTGAAACTCGGCCAGGGTGGAGACGAGCTGACTCACCATGGGCGAGTCGTCCCCCACCAGACGGCGGGCATCGAGCAGGAGCCGGTCGAACTGGGCCAACGTCTGGTCCGCCCCAGCCGCCACCTCCGACAACTGTTGGACCATCGGTTTCAGGTCCGCCCGCAGGTCCGTGGCCGTCAGCCGGAATTCATTAGCCATGTCTTGGATGGAAATCAGGGTATTGGTCATGGTGGGAGACTGGAGAACCGTCTGCACATCCGCCAAGGCATGAAGGATCGAGTCGTTGATTTTTCCCGCATCGACCTTCTTCAACATGGTGTCCACCTGGCTGGCCACCCCCTCGAGTCGATCCAGGATGCGGCTGATCTGGGGTAGCGATTCCGCCAACTTCTGAAAACCGGTCTGCACCGTCGGAATCTCGGGCAACGTCCCCCGTGGACCTCGGAAAACGGGAGGCGGAGCATGGGGATTGATGGAAAGCCCGACATAAAGCATGCCGGTCAGCAAACTCTCCGTTTCCAGCGATCCCCGCAGACCCCGCTCCACCATGGACCGCACCAGTAGGTGATTCGACAGGTCAATGGGATCCCCCGATGCCGTGGCGATCAGATCGTCATCGATCTCCACCAGAACCGGCACGCTGAGCGCGGAATCCGCGGAGGCCAGGCTGAGCTTGATGGCCCGCACCTGACCAATGGGAACACCGTTGAACTTCACCGACGAACCCACCCGCAGTCCGTTGACGCTGGTGGGAAAGTAAAGCATCAGTTGCGACTTCTGAGCGAACAGACCGCGCGCCCCGACCGCAATGATGCCGATGGCGATCAGCAGGAGTCCGCCCACGATGAAGGCTCCGAGGACGGGTGGACTGGCGCGTTTACTCATGAGACAGGGGCTTGGGTGTCGGCCGGGACGTCGGCGCGGTTAAGAAAACTCCGGACCAGGGGATCGGTCGAGTCTTTGGCGAGCTCTCGGGGGTTGCCCGAGGCCCGCATGGATTTGGTCTGCGGGTCGAGGAACACCGAGTGGTCCGCAATCGTGAAAATGCTGGCCAGTTCGTGCGACACCACGGCAAACGTCGTCTCCAGCGTATCCCGCAAGCGCAAGATCAGGTCGTCGAGCCGGCGAGAACTGAGCGGATCCAGGCCGGCGGACGGTTCGTCCAGGAACAGAATGGCCGGATCCAACGCCATGGCCCGGGCGATGCTGGCCCGCTTCACCATCCCGCCGGAAAGCTGGGCTGGATAGAACTCCTCGAATCCGTCGAGTCCCACGTAAGACAGCTTCAAGCGCACCACTTCCGCGATTTCGCGGGTGTTGAGGCGGGAGTGTTGCTCCAAGGGAAGCGCGACATTTTCGCCCACCGTCATCGAACTCCACAAGGCGCCGGCCTGGAACATGACCCCGAACTGACGCGATAGTTCAGCCTGGCCCTCCGGGGAGGCACTCACGAAATCGACCCCTTGATAAAGGATCTCCCCCTGGGTGGTTTCTTTCAATCCGGCCATCTGGCGCATCAGCGTGCTCTTGCCGCAACCGCTACCGCCCATGATCAGGAAGATCTGGCCGCGCTGTACGATGGTGCTGATCCCCTGGATGAGAACCCGCGATCCATAGGCGAGTTCGACGTCCCGGAGTTCGATGATCGGGGTGGCGGTGCTCATCGGCTCAAATTCCCACCGCATGGAAAACCACCGCCAGCAGGCCATCGGTGGCAATGATCAGCGTGATGCTCACCACCACCGCGGACGTAGTGGCGAGTCCCACGGCCGCGGCACTCTGACCGCATTCCAATCCCCGTCGGCATCCCACCAACGCGATGATCGCACCAAACAACACGCTTTTCCCCAAGCCAATGAAGACCAGGGTCGGAGTCAGGGCGCTGAGCGTGGCACTGACATAGGCCGCCAGGGTGATGTTGGGCATGGTGGTGGTCACCAACATGCCCCCGATAAGTCCCGCGATATTGGCGAAGGCAGTCAGCAGGGGAATCATCAGACACAGCGCCAACACCCGGGGCAGCACCAGGAAATCCACCGGATTGAGGCTGACCGTCTGGAGGGCGTCGATTTCCTGATTGGTGCGCATGGTGCCGAGGTTGGCGGCGAACGCCGCTCCGGTGCGTCCGCTCAAGATGATGGCGGCCATCAGAGCGCCCAACTCCCGGACGATGGCGATGGCGACCATGTTGGCGGTGTAGATGGTTGCGCCGTAGGTCGCCAGGACCGTGGCTCCGACAAAACCGATGATCGCCCCCACCAGGAAGCCGATCAGCAGCACGATGGGCAGTGCTTCCGCTCCACATTCCTGCAGTTGGAGGATGAAATCCCGCAGGCGCAGGCAGGCCTTGCCCCGGACCAGGCGTCCCAACCCAAGCGTCACTTCCCCCAAAAAGGACAGCTCGCCCACCGTCTCCACGGCGACCTTCTCGGTCCAGCGGGCCAGGCGCGTCAGCTCGGACTCCGCCGACGGATCTTCTTGCGGTTCGCTCTTCCGGGTATCCGACAGCGCCAAGTCGATCAACTTCCGGGCTCCCTCCGGCAAACCGGACTGATCCAGGGTCACTTGTTGAGCCGCCGCTTCCCGGGCCACCGGCAGCAAGAAGGTGAGGAGTGCGGAGTCCCAGTCGGTCATCTCCGTGGTGTCGAAGGTCAGGCGGCGCGGCGGGTGGTCGCGCAGGGTATCCAGAACCGGGGTCGGATCGGGCACGCCCGAAGTCATTTTCCAGGGGCCAGATAGCTTCACCGCCAGGACACCTTCCGGTGCCGACGTCATCGTACATTGGGGTGAAGCGGATGGATTTGCCTGGGCTAAAGGCATCACGGCAAGGCTTGACGAGGGATCGTCGCGGAGCAAGCACGCTGGCGTACCGCAAATTGTTAACCTGCCCACGGCGGCCATTGGTTTGGTACAAAGCTCCAAAAGCCAAGCTCCAAGCTCCAAAGAAGGGTGGACCTCCAAAATCCG
>CAYYSX010000326.1:0-6331 GCA_964474315.1 uncultured Verrucomicrobiota bacterium
GAAGATACGGTCGCCGACCGTCCGGCCCTGATTACCGGCAACGCCACGTACACGGCTGATGGCGGCGGAAAGTCTGGTCAGGCCGGCGACTACGCGATAGACCATACCCTGACCGGGGGCGCGTTGATCAACCTGGACGCCAGTTGGGCGAATGTGGGTACGGCCAACGACGAATTGAGTGTCGTCTTCTGGCAGAAGAAGTACGACACTGCCGCCAGTTCGGGGTTCTGGTTCAACTCACCCCAATCCCTTGATACGGCGCGCGGTTTCCAGGCCCATGTTCCCTGGAGCGATGGCAATATTTACTACGACACCGGTGGCGCTTCGGCTACCGCGGTTCCTCCGACGCGTATCAATGCCCATATCGATACCTTCTCTACCGAAGAAGGATTCTGGACCAACAGTTGGCATCATCTCGCCTTTACCAAGAAAGGCGGGCACAAGCAGATCTGGATCGACGGCCAATTGTTCCTCGAAGGTTTCGATTCCGCTCCGTTGCAAGCGGACTTCACCAGTCTCTTCATCGGGTCGGATGGGAGCGGGGGCGGCTTGTCTCATGCGTTGATCGATGATTTCGCCGTCTTCTCCACTCAGTTGGTCCAAGCCGACGTGGCGGCGTTGACGGGCGGCACGCTGCCGTCAGCGCTGCCGGCCGGCAAAGGTCTGCTCGCTTACTGGGACTTCAACGACGCAGCCGTCGCGGGTCCGACGATCTCCATCGCCGGCTCGATCATCACGTACACGGGCACGCTGCAGTCGGCCTCCACCTTGGACGGCACCTTCGCGCCCGTGGCGGGGGCAAGCAGTCCCTACACCATCCCGGCCGAAGGTTCGGGCGATTTGATTTTCTATCGCTCGGCTGAATAAGCTCTAAGTCATTCAGAACGTTTATCGCGAAGAGGCCGGACGTGAGTCCGGCCTCTTTTTTTGTGTAGCGTTGGCTGTCCCCAGCCGACCGCGCGGCTCAGCCACGCCGGTGGAGTAAGTGGGAATGAGCCTGCGTGGAGAACAGGGCGCTGGCCCCCTCGGCGGCCCAAGGGTCGGCTGAGGACAGCCGACGCTACACGGTCCCTCCCAAGACCGTCCTTCACCACTCCCCAAAACTGAGAGGCACCCCGGGAACTTGGAACTTCTTTGGAGCTTGGAGCTTTCATTTCCTCCTACCCCCTCGCCGTTGCGGTAAGGTCCAATCCAAGAGGCGCCCCCCCAAGATGAGCTTTCCCTTCTACCGCGGGAAAATGCCTTCGCTCGACACCATTACGGAATGGGCATCAGCCGGCCAGGCAAACTCCTGCACTTGCCCTCCGGGCCAACGCACTTCCAACGCCGTCGGCGTACCCGGCGCCCCGAGGACGACCGTGCTCGAATCCTGTGACCAGTATCCGCCACCGGCATGCAGCTCCCGTACTGGTCCCCATTTCTCGCCGGACTTGAGCCGCAGGACCGCTCCGATGGCGTCCGGATTCTCCGGCCCGTCACGGAGCTTCACCCGCCGTCCCGGGGTACCTCCCTCATTACGGAACAACTGGGTCGGCCCCGAATGTTGGGCCACGACCAGGTCCGTCCGTCCGTCGCCATCGAAGTCTGCCACCGCACTTCCCCGCTGTTCTCCGTAGAGGGAAATCCCCGACTCCAGCGGACTCAACGCGTGGAATCCCCCCTTCCCGTCTCCCCGCAGCACCAACCCAACCCCAGCATCGTGTCGTGAGGTTTCGGCATCGGTGCCAAAAAAATTCTGTGCCAGGAACACGTCCTCGAAACCGTCCCCGTCGAAATCGGCTACGCTGATGCCAAAGGCCGGGGCAAACTGCGCCTCGTTAGGCAGCCTCCGTGGCTCGAACCGGTCGCCTCGATTTAGGAACACCATCGAATCGAATGTATTGATTGGGAGCTGAGCTAAGGAAGACACCGGCCGGCCGAGGACTGTCGCGATGTCCGCCCCTCCATAGTGATGATGGTTCGTCAAGCGTTCCCCCACCGCGGGAATCGCCGCGCGCAGGCTGGACCAGTCACGCCACGGTGTGACGAACGAAAGATGAGGATCCCACGACGCGAGCACGGTCTGGACCCCGCCGTTGCCGGCGAAGTCACCGTAGAACAGCCAGGCCGGCAGCTCACCTGCCGGTGGGACGTCGGTGCGTCCGTTTCGACCCCAGTTGGAAGCGACCAGATCCAGCCGTCCATCGCCGTCGAAATCGCCCACCGCCATGCCGTTCCAACACCCTTTGAACTCGGCTAAACCCAACTCCCGGGTTACTTCTTCGAATTTTCCTCCGTTATTTCGAAACACTCGGATCGAATCCCAATCGCAAGCGAGGGCCAGATCGGGATCACCGTCCTGATCATAATCCGTAAAAATAGCGCCACTGACCAGACCCAGCTTGGGGAACGACTGGGCGGGACGAAAGGCCCCTCCCTCCTGGAGAAACAACTGCGAGTCGGCGGGCTCGGGATAACGTCCCGCCAACGCGCGTCCGCCCACGAAAAGATCGAGATCGCCATCACCGTCCACGTCCGCCAAGGCCAAGGGACCTGACGACGCATTATGGCCCGAGGGCCGAGCTATCTCGGCTTCGGCTCCCTCCTCAAAAAAAAGAACTCGGGCCACTGCCGTATGAGTGGCGTCGTCTTCCCAATTGGATTCGCCCAACAAGAGCCCCGGGGCCCCGTTGACCTTTCGTCCGGCCACGACCCCCGTTTGGGCGCGGGCGTTGGCTTGGAGTGTTGCCGACCCGGTCCATTCCGTCAGACCGCCCCGTCCGTCATTTTTCCAGAGGCTGGGCCGGCCCTGGCGCCCGCCGCCGACAACCAGATCGTCATCACCGTCTCCGTCGAGATCGACCCAGCCCACGCCCGGTCCGAGCGTGCTGAGCCGACGCGGTAGTAGCGGCTGGCGGGCAAAGTCGTCGAACGCGGCATCCGTATGAACGTGATGAAATCCTTCGCTCAAGTTTCGGAATAGTGGTTTCGGCAACGCTTCCGCCGTCGTGACGGCTTCGGTATCCGTTTCCGCAATGACATAGAGATGGTTGGGCTTCGCGCCCTTCAGCCTGCTTCGCTGACCGCTCCGCCAAGTTACCTCGATGTCCAAGGTCTTCACCTCGCCGGCGGCAAAGACCCGGAGTGCGTCATCGCCGGAAAGATAGCGCCCGCCGGCCATTATCTCTTGAGTCTGGGTTACTGGACCGCCAGTCACCTTGATCCGGGCGCCGATTCCCTGAGAATTTTTCTTGGCCCCGCGAAGTCGGACGGCCAGCCGGGGCGCCGGTGATTCGTTGCGTAACAGGCGGGCCGGCGCGTTCAGGCAGTTGATCACTACGTCGAGGTCGCCGTCGTTGTCGAGATCACCGAGCGCCATTCCGTGGGCGACCCCCACCTCAGCGAAGCCCCACTGCGCGCTACGATCCTCGAAGGTAAGGTCGTGCCGATTCCGGAACGCCATCGAGGGTGTGGCCCGCGCCGGCAGCCTTTCCAGATCCTGCATTCTTTGCTCTCGAGTCTTCCAACCTCCGCCTCGCGCGATTTCCCGATTCACATCGATATCTTGCACATCGTGCCCGGTCCCCGTGGTCACCAGCAGGTCCTCCCAGCCGTCCAAATCCACGTCGAGAAAGGCCGCGCTCCAGGTCCAATCCGTAGCGCTCAGTCCAGCCAGCCGGGCGATCTCGGCAAAAGTCCCATTGCCGCGCGCTAAATGGAGGGTGTTGCGAGGAACTTCCGGACGGAAATTCGGATCGGCGTGAGGCCAGACCACCGTGCCGGCCAGGGTGTCCGGCCGTTGCCAAGCCCGAAACTCGCGGCGCGGACTCAACATGTCGGCGACGAACAAATCATCGAACCCGTCCCGATTGATGTCCGCCACATCCACCGCCATGGAGGCAAGACTTACATTGCGGAAGGCGGTCCGGGGCGCTGCGCGGAATCGTCTTCCGCCCTGGTTCAGCCAAATCCGATCCGGCCAATAGACGAAGTCGTTGCACACATAGAGATCCGGCAAACCGTCGCCATTCAGATCACGAAAAATGACTGCTAGCCCCCAGTCCGTCGGCGGACCCTTCAGCGCCACGCCGTCTTCATCCAGGAAAACACCGACCTCCCACGGAGTCGCCACGAACCGTTTCCCCTCGCGGTTGATATAGAGCAGGTCGGGTTCGCCTTTCTCGAGCACTTCCAGTCCTCCGGTGAGCATCGTCAAACCCAGAAAGCGCTCCGCGGGCTCGACGTCCGTACCGCCATCCGGGCGCGCCCGCGTTTGGATCCGGATGCTGCGGGAATGATCGTGAAACGTGTCGGTCCGGTAGTTGGTGACGTAGAGGTCTAAGTCTCCGTCCCCATCCACATCAGCGAGCGCCATCGAAGTCGCCCCCAGTTGCCGCGCCAAACCGGACTCGATGAGTTCGGAAAATTTTGCCTGTCCATCGTTCAGGAAGGCCCGAGTGCCCCCACCCAGGCTGTTCACCAACAAGTCGAGGTCACCGTCGCCGTCGAAGTCCACCAACACCGCCCCCGTGGAGAACTGATCCGGACAAGCGACCCCCGCGGTATCCGTGATGTCGGTAAACTTCCACTGCCCCCGGTTTCGGTACAAGACATTGGGACCTTCCGTCCGGCAGAAATAGAGGTCCACCAGGCCGTCTCCGTCCACATCACCGAGAGCGACGCCGGACCCGATTTCGAGGAGCCGATTGCTCGCGAGGGTTACCTGAGACAGCCGGTTGGTGAAAGTGACGCCAGTCGTCGTGGAAGGCATTCGCGTGAAGCCCACCCGCCCGTTGGGATCGACGGTCAGCGCGGATTCGGACGCCGGGTCGGCAACCAGGATCAGCGCGGTCGCCGGGCTCAAGGCGAGCCCCACGATCATAGCAATGCTTCTGCTCCTGGGCATGACTCAATGATAGTCAAAGGTGGATCGCGAGTCCCGGCCGAATCGCCCTAAAATTGAAGGTGCTGTGGCGGGGGCGCATCGTGGATTGCTCCTGATCGCAACGGCGATGGGGCAGGGGGGGAGAGGAAAGCGCCAAGTTCAAAGATCCAAGCTCCAAAGAAGTTCCAAAGACCCAAGTTCCAAACACCTGGGTTCCGCCCGAACCGTCCCCGGGAGTGAGGTCTTGGGGGGCGACAGTGAGCGTTCGGAGTCCCGGCTTGAGCCGGCGGAGACGTTTCTTGCCCTGAGGCATGGAAAAACGGCCGACCCCATTGGAGAAGTCGGCCGCTCCGCCGCCTCAAGGCGGGACTCCTTACCTACCGCGGGTCGTCCGTCCGGCGGTCTCCTCAGTAAGGACCGATTCAAGAGGTCCTCGAGGGAGACCAGCGGACAGTGGCTCCCCTCTGTGTCCTCTCCTTCTCTGTGCTCAATCCTCCCCCTTTCCTTCCTAAACCGCCGGCAGCCCCAACGCTTGACAAAGATTGCTAACGACCGGACGGTCACTTCATGAAGCGGAATCTCAAGACACTGATCTGCTGGCTCCTCATGGTTCCGTTCTGCCCGAAAGGGTACTCGCTCCAGTCGCCACCGATTACGGTAACCCTGGACCAATATCGTGATTGGTGCATTTCGAATGCCGTCATGCTTCATGCGAGTCAGACTGGAGAACTCATTCAGTTCGGCGTGCGCGCGGCAAAGCCGGCCGAACCGGACAAAGACTGGAATCTGGCCGTAGTCCTTTATCAGGGAACTAACTTAGCTGCGGCGATCAAGTGCGAATCCTTCATGGTCATTCCGGCCGAGTTGACTCCCGCCGAATCTTTGGCTTTATCGCCTCCCTTGAGGAATAAGACAGTGCAGCATTTCTCCTTTACCGTTTCCGCGGACCTGGCGGCCCATAGTCAGATCATATTATCGCAAGAGTATCGGCCAATCCGTTTCTTCGCTCTCGGGTCCTGCCCGGTCTATATTCTTCAAACCAAGGATCTACGCACCTGGTCAACCCATGGCCTGGAAGGCCATTGAGCGATCGGTGGCGGGTCCCGGTCTTCTCGCCTTCGGATCTTCGCGGACGAACAGGCGCCCGAATCCCATGCGAATTTCCGTTATGAATCTCCCGATCGCCTCGCCCCTATTCCGTTGGTTCGTAAATGTCATCATCGCCTCGGTGGGGCCGTGGTCGGCGAGCGGCGTGGGCGGGCAACCGACCTGGGTGATGAACGAGTCGTTCGACACCGAGCCGGCGTGGGAAGGGTTTCGCAATCCTATCTGGACGACCTGCGCTACACGCGACGTTAGTCTGGAACTCCGCGCTCAATAGAGGTAGGAATGGGGGATAGAACCCCACCCCTCCCTCCGAACCGGACGGGCGGATTTCCCGCATCCGGCTCTCCGGTCAGTGAGTCA
>CAYYSX010000327.1:0-2622 GCA_964474315.1 uncultured Verrucomicrobiota bacterium
CGGGCCGCCAGCTCGTAGTTGGCAATGGCCGATTCGAGGGCGTCGGCGTGGCCCGAATCCATCAGCCCGTGCCGGTTCAGGCGCTGCACCAGCCGCTGTTTGGCCTGCTGGAGCGCGGCCGTTTTCTCGGAGGGAACGACGTTGGCCAGCGGGGTGCCCCGGGCGTGGAGCAGGGAGCCCTGGTAGGTGGCCGGAAGGAATCCGCTGCCGAAGTTGTCGAGGCCGCCCGAGGGGATCTGGCCGCCGTTGAGCACGACGTAGCCGGGCAGGTCGTCGTTGAGGCTGCCCAGGCCGTAAGTCACCCAGGCCCCGAGACTGGGCCGCCCCTGGAGCCCGAGCCCGCTGTGGAGGAAGTAATTCGCGCTGGTGTGCTCCGGGAAGTTCGAGGTCAGCGACCGCAGGATGCACAGGTCGTCGGCTTGCTGGGCAATGTGGGGGAACAGGTCGCTGACCCAGGCTCCGCACTGGCCGTACTGACGGAAGGCCCACGGGGACTGCATCACGGTGCCCACATTTTCGAACTGGGTCTTCTCCAGGCGGCCGATGGCCTGGTGCGGATCCTGACCGTGGTATTTCGCCAGGAGCGGCTTGTGGTCGAAGCTGTCCACCTGGGACACCGCGCCCTCCATGAAGAGGAAGATCACGCTGCGGGCGCGCGGGGTGAAATGGGATGCCTGGGGGGCGTTGGGTGCAGCCGCAGCGGAAACGCCCGCCAGCAGACGGCCCGAACCTGCGCCGAGCAGGGCGCCCAGCGCCAGCGCGCCGAAACCGTTGGAGGCGCGGCAGAGCAGCTCGCGCCGGCTGAGTGTGCCTGCCTTGATCTCAGGTTGAGCGCTCATGGGATGGTTTCATGGTCCAGATGGTCCGCGCTCGGGGCTCATGAAACGCCGGCGGGCCGGGCTTCGTGTAGCGTCGTCTCTCCCGAGACGACCCTCGTCTGAGGACAGACGACGCTACAGGTTGGAGATGCGCGGTTCATGGAGTAGTTACCTCAGGTAAATGAATTCGTTGGCGTTCAGGAGCGCGTGGCAGAGGTCGGTCCACGATTCGCGCTCGGCGGCGTCGGGCGGATGCAACGACCGCAATTCCTCCAGCGACCCGAGGCAGGCGGCGGTTTCCTCCGGCGTCGGCAGGCGTCCGTAAGCCGTCTCGAAGAGCCAGGCCACGCGCGCCGCGGGCTCCGCGTCCGGCAGTTCGCGGAGCAGCCGTTCCGCCCAGACGCCGGCTTGCTGATGCACCAGCGGATCATTCATCAGCGCCAGCGACTGGGCGGGGACGTTGGTCACGTTCCGCCGGCCGACTGTGCTGAAGGGCGTGGGCGAGTCGAAGGCCAGCATCTCGGGGGAGAGGAAGTTCCGCCGGATCGCCAGGTACACGCTGCGGCGTCCGTCGCCGTCGAGCGGACCGCTGGTCTCCGGCCGCCCGCGGCCCACGATGAATTCGGTGAGATGCACCGGCACCGGCGGGCCGCCGACCGACTCGTCGAGCCGTCCGGAGACGGTGAGAAGGGAATCGCGGATGACCTCCGCCTCGAGCCGCCGGACCGGCATTCGATGCCAGAGCAGGTTGGCCGGATCGACTTCGTCCGCTCGCGGATCCACCGCGCGAACGCCCATGGAATAAGTCTGCGTCAGGACCAAGCGCTTGATCAGGCGCTTGATCGACCACGCGTCCTCGTGAACGAACTGCCAGGCGAGGTGGTCGAGGAGTTCGGGATGGGTCGGCCGTTCTCCGAGCGCGCCGAAGTTGTCCACCGTGGGCACGATCCCGCGGCCGAAGAGATGATGCCACACGCGGTTGACGACGACCCGGGCCACGAGGGGGTTGTCAGGATCGACGAGCTGCTGCGCCAATTCGTAACGCCCGCTCGAGGTCTGATTGGTGATGGCGCGGCGGTCGGCGAAGGCGGCCGGCAGGGCGCGCGGAGCCCGCACGCCGTTCTTGAAGGGCTTGCCGCGGACCAAGACGAACTCATCCACGCCCGTTCCATCAAACAGGGCCACGGCCGTGCGGGATTCCCACTGAACCCGCTGGGCAATCGCGTTCTGGCCGCGGACGAATTCGGCCGCCTGCTGCTGGAACGCGGGGTCACGGTCGGCGCCCAGCAAGGCGGGATTTTGGACCAGCCAGTTCGCGAGACGCAGCGTGGCGGTGTCGGCCGGCCCGCGAGGTGACGGCTCCAGCCAATCGCGAGCCGCCAGCAAGCCCTGCTGAAATTCCGCCGCCAGATCCGTGAGGGAAAACTCAGGAGCCCGCGCCGCGTTCGGGGCCGGGTACGAACCGGAGCCGGGCTTCTCCGCCGATTCGACCACCATCAGCACTTCCAGCTCACCCGTTCCTTCCGGACCAAACTCCACATGAGTCCGATGCTCCGAGTACACGCTGAGATCGTGGGTGACCCACTGCGGCACACCGGATGCGCCGGTGTCAAAGACCTGGACCAACTGGCCGTGCAGCGGTCCGTCCACCATCAGGTGGGAATCGACGCCGGCATAGACGCGGGTCCGGCCGCGGATCAGGTAATGCAGCGTCCCTACGCCGAGGGTGAAGGTGGGCGTTCTCAGCATCTGTCCGGACCGGGAAGTCGCAGCGAGTTTGCCGGAGTCATTCTCGTTGCCGGGC
>CAYYSX010000327.1:2722-6318 GCA_964474315.1 uncultured Verrucomicrobiota bacterium
CCGCGGGCGAGTGATGCGAAGCGGTGCAGCGGATGCGAGGGTTCGACCGCGGCGGCACGAAGCTGGGTGACCCAGTCCTGGAGCCGGGCGGGATCCAGGTCCGGATGGCAGACGGGTTCCACCGAGCCCACGACGGGCAGCTCCCGGGACACTTGTTCACCGGCAGCGTCCAGATACGCGGAAGCCTGGCGGATCCCCGGACCGCTGGCCGCGGCGAGGCGGGCGGCGAGCGCCGGCAAGGTCTGCGCGCGGTAGGCCGCCAGTTCTCCGGCCATCCGCCGGTTGTTCTCCATCGATTCGAAGCGTACTTGCCGGTAGCTGCTGCTCAGGAGGAAGCCGCTGAGGGCGTAGTAATCCTGCGCACTGATGGGATCGAACTTGTGGTCGTGACATCGCGCGCAGGCCACGGTCAGGCCCAGGAACGTCTTGGTGAACACGTCGAGCTTGTTGTCCAGCCGCTCGCATTCGTCCTGCCGGATGTCCACGGGCGAATGATTCTCCTCGCCGAGGAAGGCCCAGCCGGTCCCCAGCACGGATTCGTTCTGTTCGGTTCCGGGCCGCAGCCGCGGCTGCGGAAGCAGGTCGCCGGCGAGATGTTCCTTCAGGAACTGATCGTAGGGCACGCCGGCGTTGAAGGCGCGGATCAGGTAATCGCGGTACTGCCAGGCATTGGCGATCGCGAAGTCGTTCTCGTGTCCGCGGGTTTCGGCGTAGCGGACGAGGTCCATCCAGTGTCGCGCCCACCGCTCGCCGAAGTGCGCTGAAGCCAGCAGGCGGTCCACGGCGCGTTCCCGGGCGCCGGGCTCCTGGTCCTGGAGGAACTCCGCAATCTCCTCGCGCCGGGGAGGAAGGCCGGTGATGGTGAAGTAAACCCGCCGCAGCCAGGTGCGGTCATCGACGGGCGGCGCCGGGGTGAGTTTCTCCTCCTCCAGCCGATGAAGGATGAACTGATCCACCGGGCTCAGCGGCCACTGCGAGTTCCTGACCTCGGGCGGCGCCTGACGTTGCGGCGTCTGCCAGATCCACGGCTGGGCCTCCTTGCGGGCGGCGAGGTCAAAGCCCTTGGCCGGTGCTCCGGCGGTCGTGTTGCCGGGCCAGACTGCTCCGTCGGCCACCCAGCGTTCGAAGTCGGCGCGGACGCTGTCGGCCAGCCGCGGCGACTTGGGCGGCATGGCGAGCTCCGAGTCCGCGTGGTTGATGGCCTTGATGAGCAGGCTTTCGGCGGGCTTTCCCGGGATGATCGCCGGTCCGGAGTCGCCTCCCGTCAACAAGGTCGCGCGATCATCCAGCCGTAGGCCGCCCTTGCTCTTTCCGCTCTGGGCGCTGTGGCAATCGAAGCATTGCTCGGCCAGCACGGGGCGGACCTTCCGCTCGAAGAACTCGACCTCGGGAGAGACCGCCAGGACGGCGCCACCCAGGTGTAAGAACACCAGGCAGAACCAAGCTCGACTGGATGCTCGCTGATTCATCGGCCGCCGACGGAAGAATGCCCGCCCGCCGACGATGAGGGAACCCATTCCCTTCAACTCCAACGCCGGCCGCGATGCGTCAATGGTCGTCGGCCGCGTCACCGCGACCGCACGGTCATAGTCTATGCAGACAATGGGGTCGCAGACCTACGCTTCCGGAGTTGTGCTTCGCCGGGCTGCGTTCGTGGTCCTCACTCCCCTTGCCGGTTCATTCGCGTTGAGTCGTCATTCGGGTGAGGAATCGCTCCACGTGATCCCAGATTTCCGCCTGGTCCTCCGCTGTTCCCAATCCATGCCCACCGCGATCCCGGGCCTCAAATTCGTACCGGCGTCCGCGTTGCCGCAGGGCTTCGGCAAACCGGGCTGAGTGCGCGAAGTTGACCCGCTCGTCATCCCGCGCATGCACCAGCAACAGTGGCCGGATCACCTGCCCGGCGTTCACTCGAATCGAATCCCGATCCGTCCGTCCGGATCCCAGCAGCCAGTCCTTTTGAGCGCGCCAGACAAACTCCGGTTCGCGCCGGCGTGTTTCGTCGAGCCAGCGAGCCAGGTCGAAAACACCGCCCAAACTGGCCGCCGCCTGGAACGGGGTGTCGGGTTGAGTCACGGCCAGAGCGGACAAAAATCCGCCAAAGCTGGCACCGGTCACCATCCAGCGCCGGTCATCCACGAGATCCTGTTCCGCCAGCCAACGGGCTCCGTCCTCCAGGTCTTCAACCGCTCGCCGCCATTGCCCGGCCCCGAGTTCCTGGAAAGCGCGGCCCAAGCCGGCGGAACCACGGTAGTTCACCTGCAACACGGCCCACCCCCGGCTGGCCAGGAATTGGGCTTCCGGCTGCCAACCCCAAGTATCGCGCGCCCAAGGTCCGCCATGCGCCAGTACCACTAACGGTGGCCGTGATTCAGTGGACACCGGGGCGGTGAGGTAACCGCGGATCTTCACCCCGTCGCGCGCAGTCCATTCCGCAGCGCGCGGGAGAAAAGTCTCAATTGTCTCCGTGCGGAACGACGTGGGCGTGCTGAGCTCCCAAGGAACTTCCCGATGCCGGTCGAACCACCAGACTCTTCCTTTCGGCCCGGCGGAGAGATCCTGGAACAGACCGAAGCCCCCTTCTCCCGACACGCCCAGCACCTGCCACCCGTCCTGTGCCATCCGGGTTCGCTGCCAGTCGGGCTGGATCCATACCGAGAGCGGACGCGCGGCGTCATAGGTCAGGGCCACGAGATCATTTCCAACCACGATGATCGTCCCGTCGAAATCGAAATCCGGATCGGTCCACACCGCGCGGCTGATCCGCCGGCCGGGAACGTCGAACTCATAAACACCCCGAGTGTCGCGTCCGAGCCGGGCCGCCAGCCACGCTCGTTGGCCGTCGGGGGACATCCCGAGCAACCGGGCCGGATCACGCAGGAAATCGAACCGATGAACCGTCTGCCAATCGTCCCCGCCGCCGGGCGCACGAGCCACGCGGAGTTCCTGATGCCCCCCGCGAATCCCCAGCGCCAGCCGAACCCGTCCGGCTTCGTCCGCGAGCCATTCCACCACGTCGCCCGGGTTCACGGCCCGGATCCGTGCCGGGGTGTCGGGTCCATCGACCTGAAGCACATTCAGCCAGCGTCCAGTTTCTCTCCGCCCCGCCTCGGTGCGCGGAAACCCTTCGATCAAGGCACCGGAAGGTAACATCGGCGCTGGCCGCAGGAACCGCAGCCAGACGTCCCCGGGAAACGGGTCGAAGGGAACCAGATTGGTTTCTCTGGCCAACCACCAGCGGGGAGACCCATTCGACGCCCGGCCGTGCAGAATGGCCGCGTCTGAACCCCTCCACACAAACTCCGCGAACGGACCGGGCGTCGTCTCCGCCGCCGGGGGAGAGAACTCACGCCCGGGAGACCACCGAAGCCAGTTCCCGTCCCGAAGATTCAGGGCACCGACGTGTTGGCCATCCGGGCTGAGTTGCCACTGTCCCAGCAGCGGTGGCTGGAACCAAGCGGTCTCGGCCGGCGCCGACCGGGCGACCTCCGCGCCGGCCATCCACCCCAGCCAGACTCCTACGAGAAACGTCCACCGCACCGGTTCAGCAAACCGCCCGTCGCAGAAACAGGAAAGGAAGAGTGAGCGGGGGAAAG
>CAYYSX010000328.1:0-6314 GCA_964474315.1 uncultured Verrucomicrobiota bacterium
TCGGCCCGCGGCTTTGAGGACCATTTCTAGATGCCCCTCGGGGGAGGTTCATTGTTTCGTCGCTGGCCAACCAGCCCTCCTCCGTGCTATGCCCTGTTCACTCAAATCGCCTAACCGGCGTTTTCCATCATGGCTTCCCGCCTCCTGAAAAAGAAAAGCGTGGTCCTCGACCCGGTGGAACCGAAGGTCACCCCGCCGCCGGTCTCCTCCGATACCGCGTTTCTCACTCGCCCCAAAATCGATTCCCGATCCCGAAAACGGGACATGCCCGAAGGATTGTGGACCAAGTGTCCCGATTGCGGCTCCCTGATTTACGACAAGGAACTCGATGACAATCTCAAGGTATGCCCGAAGTGCGGTCATCATCGTCCCATCGGCGCGCGGGAACGCATTCATTCACTGGTCGAGACCTGCTCCTTCGAGGAGATGGATGCCGGAATGGAGTCGCTGGACTTTCTCCAGTTCACCGGGGTGGCGAGTTACGAAGCCAAGCTCGTGGCCAACCGAAAGAAATCGCCGCTGTTGAAGGATGCGGTGGTGACGGGAATCGGGATGATCGGTGAGCATCGGGTGGCCCTGGGGGTGATGGACTTCAGCTTCCTGGGGGGATCGATGGGGTCCGTAGTCGGAGAAAAGTTGACCCGTCTCATCGAGGTCGCGACGGACCGTGGACTGGCGCTGATCATTGTGTCTGCCAGTGGGGGCGCCCGTATGTACGAAGGCACCTTCAGCCTGATGCAAATGGCGAAAACCTGTGGCGCGCTCGCCTACCACGCCCGCCGGAAACTTCCGTACCTCTCCGTCCTGACCCATCCGACCTATGCCGGTGTCATTGCCAGCTTTGCCACGGTGGGGGACCTGATCCTGGCGGAGCCCGGAGCGGAAATCGGCTTTGCCGGGGCCCGGGTCATCAAGGACACCACCCAGGCCGAGTTACCCCCCGGTTTCCAAACGTCCGAGTTTCTCCAGGAACATGGCCTGATCGACGCCATCATTCCCCGCAAGGAAATGAAGGACCGCCTGATTTATTACCTCGATTTTCTGAGTCGTCCGGCGGCGGCGTGATCCACGGCGGCTCAGCCGGCCGGTCGGATCATTCCGGTCATCAGCAATTGTCCGTCAGCCGAAGAGAGGCGGGGAAGTTCCAGTTCGACGGTGGGGCAGGGGATGTCCTGCGAAGTATTCCGGACCCCAATATGGCTCGCGCCGATTCGTTGCAGGCGTTGAGTGACGGTGCGCAAGGCCAGTTCGGGACGATTGCAGTCCCGGCTCAGGTGTCCCAGATAAACCTCCCGCAATTCACTCGAGGCGAGCTGTTCGGCAACCTCCGCGGCGGAGTCGTTGGAGAGGTGACCATGGCGGCTCAAAATGCGCTGTTTGGTACTCCAGGGCCGCCGGGTGTCTTCCTGGAGCAACCTCAGGTCGTGGTTCGCCTCCAACACCAGCAGGTGCGCTAACCGGATTCGTTCGAGAATCAGCCGGGTGGCATGGCCCAGGTCCGTGAGAAATCCGACGTTACCCGCGGCGGTTTCTAACAGGAAGCCCACGGGATCCATCGCATCATGGGGAACACTGAACGATTGGACCTCCACACTACCGATGGAAAAACGGGCGCCCGTCTCGAAGGTGACGAAGCGAAGCTGGCTGTCAGGGAACTGGCGTTCGATGGCCTCCCGGGTGAGTCGGTTGGCGTAGATCGGCAGGCCCAGCCGGCCGCACAGGGTTCCCAAGCCTTGAATATGGTCACCGTGCTCGTGAGTGATCAGGACTCCGGAAAGGTTTTCCGGAGCGCGAGCGATGGAGGCGAGGCGCTCGCGAATTTGCCGGGCACTGAAGCCGGCGTCGATCAGCAGCCGCGTGTCTCCTGCCTCGAGCAACGCGCAATTCCCGCTACTGCCACTTCCCAGAATTGTAAAGCGGACGGCCATGAACGGGAGCGAGAATGCGGAAGGGGATCGCTCCGGGAAAGACCGAGATGGAGGACGGGGTGGATTTTGTACCCGAGTCACCCCGTTGGACCGCGGAGGAGCGGCGAGCACGGAGGAAGAAAGCAGGGAGAATTCAGCACCGGGAGGGAGAGGCTTGGATTGCGGACCGCCGACTAGACGGCCTCCCTTCCCTGGCTCGCTCGGGGTGTTCGCCGGAACCCATTTTCGAACCACAGCTTCCAGACCATCCACAAAGCCTCGCGCACGATGGCCTTCGACATCTTGGAAGTCCCTTGGAAGCGATCGGTGAAAATGATGGGCACTTCCACGACCTTGAGACCGGAGCGCCAGACCCGGTGGGTCAGCTCGATCTGGAAGCTGTAGCCGTTCGACCGAACGGAGCCGAGATCGATGGCGGCCAGCGCCCGGCGACGGAAGCACTTGAAGCCGCCGGTCGGATCGCAGACGGGCAGGCCGGTGATGATCTGCACGTACTTCGCTGCCGTGATGCTCAACACCAGCCGGTTCAATGGCCAATTGATCACCCGGATGCCATCCTTGTAGCGGGAACCAAGGACGAGGTCGGCTTCCTGCTGGCGCGCCGTATCCAGCAGGCGAGGCACATCGGCCGGGTTGTGGGAGAAGTCGGCGTCCATCTCGAAGACGAATTCGTAGCCGCGCTGGAGCGCCCAATCGAAACCGGCCAGATAAGCGCGTCCGAGACCGTTCTTGGTCTCCCGATGCAGGACTTGCACCTGTGGGTGGGTCGCCGCCAGCTCGTCGGCGAGGTCCCCGGTGCCATCCGGGGAATGGTCATCGACCACCAGCACATCAAGCACCACTGGCTGAGCCATCAGGCGCTTGATCAGTTCCGGCAGGTTCTCCCGTTCGTTATAGGTGGGTACGATAACCAGGGTGTCGGCCCCCATGCGGACTCAAGGTGCGAGGGGCGCCTCGTCATCACAAGGTGTTTTGCCGCGGTGAGCGTTGGGGAAGGGGAATGGAAAACGAGGCAAGAGGTAAGGGGAAAGCAAGCGGTTGGCGGCGTCTTTGTCGGGCGAGAGTGAAGGCGCGTTGAGCAAAGCCCGCTGGAGCGAAGACCGACTGAACCGGGATTGGGATGCTCAGTAATCGTATAGGCCGTCATCCCGGGTGTAGCCGCCACCGCCGCCCGGGCCGTCTTCGCCTCCCATCAGGTCACCAAGCACATCGCCCATGTCTTCCTCGATCTTCTCCGGATCCTCGCCGGCCTCCAGGCGCTTGATCGCCACGTCAAACTCCTTGGGCATCGTTCCGGCGGGCATCAGGTCTTTCATTTTGCGGAGCATGTGGGCCATGTGCTTGGGATTGTTTTCATCGAGATGCTCCATGTCGCGCTCCATTTCCGACATGACCTGGGCCACTTTGGGATCGTCCAGATCCGGCATCGGCGGTCCGTCGTCGCCGTTCTCCGGTGTCGCTTTGGGTTCGGCCATGCCTTTGAGCAGAGCAAAGCGGCTGATTTCCTTGCTGAGGTTCTTCCGACCGCATTTGGGGCAACTGGGGGAATGGGCAGGATTCACCCGTTTGGAAAGAAAGCTGAAGATGCGCCGGCATTTCGGACAGGCGAACTCGTAGATCGGCATGCCTCAGTTTCCGGAGATGGGGGACGAGGCGTCAAGCCGTTGGCGAGGCCGGGGGCGCATCGTGAATGGGTCCTTCGGGCCGGAGAAGTAGGGACCGAGAGGGCGGGTTGCCCGCCGACGGGAAGATCCAGGCGAAGCTCCAAAACCCAAGCTCCAAGCTCCAAAGAAGCTCCAAGCTCCTGGTTCCCGGGCGTACTTGGAGCTTCGATCTTGGAACTTTCTGGAACTTGGTCTTTGGAGTTTGGGCACCGCTCCCCGTTTCAGGACAAAATCAAGATGCATTCCGGCCGGGGGAAAGCGCACTCTGCGGCCTTTTATCCAAGGTGGTGATTCCAATGGAAGGAGGCTTCTTATTTGTAACTATCTGGTGATCAATTTGTTGAATCAATCGATTCCAAGATGAGGGAGCGTCGGCAGGCCAGTTGCTAGACGAGTGGCATGTGTTGGTTGCCCCGCCTAACCCCTCGCCGCCCCCGGCGGTCCAATTCCTTTGCGCCCGGCGCGCACCGGCCATGAAACCAGGATATCTGATTGACATGGACGGCGTGATCTACCGGGAGAACCAGTTGATCCGCGGTGCTGAGGAATTTGTGGCCGCCTTGTTGGCGACGGGAACACCGTTCCTGTTTCTGACCAACAATTCCGCCCCGACCCCGGAAGATTTGGCGGTTCGGCTGAAACATCTTGGCATTTCCGGGCTGTCAGCGCGTCACTTTTACACCTCGGCGTTGAACACGGCCGATTTCCTCTGCGAGACCGATCCGAACTGCACGGTGTTTGTGATTGGTGACGGCGGCCTGCTCACCGCCTTGAACCAACGCGGAATCGCCAACGACGCGATTCGTCCCGGCTACGTCGTCGTGGGTGAGGGAACTCCGACCCTGGAACGGATGACCAAGGCCCACGAATGCATCGAACGGGGCGCTCGGCTCCTGGCGACGAATCCGGACAATTGGTGTCCCGTGGGCGCCGAAAAGACGCGTCCGGGCGCGGGGGCGACGGCAGCCTTTCTCGAGGCCAGCACTGGGCGACGGGCCTACTTCCTGGGCAAGCCCAATGGCTACATGTTCCACCGGGCGCGACGAAAACTATCCGAGCAGGCGCTCGGCTCGCCCAATCCGGTCATCATGATCGGTGACACCATGGAGACCGACATTCGCGGCGCCATCGAGGCGGGCATCCACGGCTACCTGGTGCTGACGGGCTCCACCCAATTGGAGCAAATCGGAGATTATGTCTATCAACCCACCCGGGTGCTGCAGAGCGTGGCGGATTTGACCTCGGAGGTTTTGACTGGCACGCCCTCAGACCGGCTCGACAGCCCCGTATTTACCCAGGCGGGCTTTCCCAAGGGCAGATTGGGATCCCGTCATCAAACGGATGTCCTCGCCTTGTGCAAGCCACGTCCGCGACCGGCCATGACCAAGTAGGCGGGTTATCGCCGGCGCGGCCGGAAGGTGCGTCCGCGGCGAACCAGGGCTCCCAACTGGGGCTTGTCCCGACGGATGCTGCCATCCGCGGTGAACAGGATGGTCTGCTGGTACGGGAAGCCCGCGAGCTTGGTCCGCTCGATCTTCTGCCCGATGAAATGCTCGATGTCCACCACATGGCTCTTGTCCGCCACGGCCATCAGGGTGAACGCGTCCCCTTCGCTCTGGGCGCGCCCGGTGCGTCCGATGCGATGCACATAATCCTCGGGATGCTGCGGAACGTCGTAGTTGATCACGTGGCTGACGTCCGGGATGTCGAGTCCGCGCGCGGCGATGTCGGTGGCGACCAGCACCTCGAATAATCCGTCCCGGAATCCTTTCAGCGCCTGTTCGCGTTCCTTCTGCGTGCGGTCCGAATGCAGGATGGCCACCGCGTGTTGATTCTTTTTGAGCAGATGCCCGATCCGGTCCGCCCGATGCCGGGTGCGGCAGAAGATGATCACGGAGTCGTAGTTGACCTGTTCCAGCAGCGCGAGCAGCAGGTCGGTCTTCTGCTCGTCCGCGATGGGATAGATTACGTGTTTGACCGTTTCGGCCGGGGAGCGCCGCGCTCCGATCTCGACCAGTTCGGGAGAATTCATCGCCCATTTGATCAAGGCGGCGATGTCGGGAGGAACGGTGGCAGAGAACAGGCTGGTGTGCCGCTCACGGGGGCAGCGCTCGACGATGCGCCGCACGTCGGGAAGAAATCCCATGTCCAACATCCGGTCGGCTTCATCGAGCACGAGGTACTGGACCAGGTTGAGACGGGCGGTCTTGCGCTGGAGGTGGTCGAGGAGACGGCCGGGAGTGGCGATGAGGATGTCCACTCCGCGGCGGAGGGAATCATTTTGTACGCCGTATCCGACGCCGCCATAGACGAGTCCGATCTTCAGTGACGTGAAACGGGCCAGCGCTCGAAAGGCGGTTTCCACCTGGGCCGCCAGTTCCCGGGTGGGTTCCAGCACTAGGACGCGGGGACCGGGGCCGGGTCGGTCTAGCTTGGACAGAATGGGCAGGGCGAAGGCGGCGGTCTTGCCGGTACCGGTTTGAGCGCTGCCGATGAGATCCTTGCCGGCGAGGATCAAGGGAACGGCGCGTAATTGAATGGGTGTGGGCGCGGTGTAGCCCATCGCCTGCACTCCTTGGAGCACGGTTGGCGAAAGCCCCATTTGTCGAAAAGGCATTGGGGACGTTAGGCGCAAGGGGGGCGTAAAGGGAAGCCTTTCGACGCGGAAGCGAGGCAATTCCAAATCCCAAATCCCAAATCCCAAGCTCCAAAGAAGCTCCAA
>CAYYSX010000329.1:0-6302 GCA_964474315.1 uncultured Verrucomicrobiota bacterium
TCCAAGCTCAAAGGAAGTTCCAAATTCACCCCAACCCGCTCACCCCAATTCCCATGCCGGCCGGGTCGATGCTCAGGTGAACTTTCGCCGGTCAACTCTTTCCCTTCACCCGGTCCTGTGCATGCTGGGGCCATGGCTTACGCCCTCGTCCAAAAAACCATGACCCGCCCGTCTGTCGAGTCCCTGGAACGGGCGTTTGCGTCCGGCCGTGGACTGACTCCGGCGGATGCGCGGTTCGTGGCGGACGACGCGTTCGGCCTGCTAGCGCGCAATCTCGAGTTGGGGGATGCGCTCTTCCTCCAGCAGTCACTGGGCGCCGAGGGCGTCGAGGTGGACGTGGTTCCGGAATCGGACTTGCCACGCCCGCCCGATGCCGAGCTGTTCAGCTTCCTGGACTGTAATGGCGGTCGTCTGGTGCTTTCCGATGCCTTGGAACGGACGTACGAGGCGCCTTGCGAGGCGGTGTCGATCATCTGCGCGGGCTATGATCAGCGGGAGTGCAAGCTGGAGATTTTCCTTGGGCCGGAAAGCCGGCGTTTCTCCACGACGCTGGAGCGACTGATGTTCAAACGCATGCCCCAGTTCACCACGCCTTCGGAGCCGGACAACACCGGCGAGCAGTACCGCAACCTGGTACGGACGCTGGTGCGTTGCTGTCCCCGAGCGCTGCCCAATCGCGCCGCCGCCTTGCTCGCCCAGGAGGGATTGGCGGGAGATGTGACCGCGGCCATCACGTATCCGCGTCCCACTGCTTACACCGAAGAGCAGACCTGGTTGTGGTGGCGGATTCGTAACCACGCGGTGCCCGGGTGAGTGGGGGATGGGTCAACCAGGCGGCCATCCCAAGGGGCGTCCACCCAGCAGGTGGCAATGGAGGTGGGGGACGGTTTCACCCCCATCCGAACCATGGTTGATCACCAAACGGTATCCGGATTTCTCGACGCCCAGTTTTCGGGCCATCTCGGCCGCCGCGAGCAGGAGATGCCCGAGGATTTGTTGATCGGAGGCCACGGCCTCACCGACCCGCGGGATGGGGCGTTTGGGAACGATCAGAACATGGACCGGGGATTGGGGATTGATATCGCGAATGGCGGCCACCCAGTCGTCCTCGTAGAGGATTTCCCCGGGAATCTCGCGGGCGATGATGCGTTCGAACAAGGTCATGGTTGGGATGGCACTCGGGCGGAGGGAATGCGGTCAACGAACCACCAGGGCGGTACTGGCGGAAGCTGGTTCCTGCGCATACCAGCCGCGCAACAGCTCGATGATCCACCCCTCGAGGCGGTCGCAGGTGCGACACCAATTGCGCCGAGCCGCCAGTTGTTTGACGCAACTGCGTAGTCCGTGGAATTCCAGTCGTGATGGGGCATCAGCGAGCTGTTCCTTCAGAGCCGCCCGCAGACGCGAGAAAAACTCGAGTTCCCCCAATTTCCCCGACCCGCTCGCGAGCGAACGCAGGTCGAGCACGCGGGTGGAGACGCTCTCCCGAATCGGCACGACTTCCGCCACGATTCCCAAACCCTGAAGCACCCGGGCCAAGGTTCCGGCAAACTCCTCGGCGCTGACACAGGGACGGCCGAGCTCGTGCTTGAAGTAATGAAGCACCCCGGCGGCGGCGTTCTTGAGAGTCTCGGCATCCAGCAGTTCTGCCGCCGGTCCCACGAACTCCAACGTGAGCTGGTGGATCGAGCAGGGCAAAAAGCCTCCGTCCGTGGATTCGACCAGCAGGCAGTCGTCACGCAACGCAATCATGATTTCCTCCCAGATTCATGGATGTCCTCTTCGGGAGAGGGCAGCAAGGCCATCTGGCGCTTGTCGAGCGGCGGCAGCGTGGCCAGACGGTTCACTTCCTCGACAAACTCACCCACCTCCTGGAACTCACGGTAAATGCTGGCGAAACGAACGTAAGCCACGGGGTCGAGGTCGCGCAGCTCGCGCATCACCCGCTCACCGATGTTGTCGGCCGCCACTTCGCGCTCGAAACGGCCGGTGATGTGGTGGGTCACCCGTTCGGTGGCATCGGCCACGGCCTGCTCGGAAACCGGGCGTTTCTGGCAGGCCCGCATCAGGCTGGTGAGTAGCTTGTCCTTGGAAAACGCTTCACGCCGACCGTCGCGCTTCACCACAAAGAGCTCTTCGCGCTCAATCTCCTCGTAGGTGGTGAACCGGTGTTCGCATAACAAACATTCACGGCGACGACGAATCACCGCCCCCTCCCGGGAAGCCCGGGAATCAATCACTTTATCTTCCTGGCCACCGCACTTCGGACAACGCATATCGTTCCCCCACCACAACCGGCTGAAGCTGGCCTTCACCTAACCCACGACCTATTGAGGCGTCAACGAGTTTACCGGAAAAACTGTGGGCCGGGGAGCGAAGCGGCCGTCGCGCCAGCGACACCTCGGCTCCCATCAAAAATGGACTCCCCCCTCAACCTGAACCCTGGAACCAAGTGCCGACCACCGTTCGCCCCTATCCGTAGTCGTTCGACCATTTAACGACTCTGATTCGTAGGGAAATTTGTCCTCCCCTGCCCTACCCTTGTCCCGCCGCCGCCAGCTTTTCTTCGAAGTCCACGATCTCCTGGATTTGGGTGAGAAACCAGCGGTCGATCTTGGTAAGCTGAAAGATCTCCTCGATGGGGAATCCTGCGCGCAGAGCGTGCCGGATGTAGAAAATCCGCTCCGCATTGGGAACGCTGAGCTTGCGGGTGATGACTTCGCGAGGAAGCAGGTCGCGGTCGCCATAGAATTCCACCACCTTGGGCTCGTCCGTCTGGCCTTCCGTCCGCTCGAACAAGGGCAACGTGCCGGTCACCCGCCACGGCTTGCCGTCGCCCCCCAAGCCGCTCCGCCCGATTTCCAGAGACCGCAAGCACTTCTGCAACGACTCCTTGAAGGTGCGGCCAATGGCCATCGCTTCGCCGACGCTCTTCATTTGCGTGGTGAGCGTGGCGTCGGCCTGGGGAAATTTCTCGAAGGCGAAGCGTGGGATCTTGGTGACCACGTAGTCGATCGTGGGCTCGAAACTGGCCGGGGTCTCGCGCGTGATGTCGTTGCGAATCTCGTCCAGCAGGTAGCCGACGGCCAGCTTGGCCGCGATCTTGGCGATGGGGAATCCGGTCGCCTTGGAAGCCAGCGCCGAACTGCGGCTGACACGGGGGTTCATCTCGATGATCACCATGCGGCCGGTGTCGGGATTGACGCCGAACTGGATGTTGGAGCCGCCCGTCTCGACCCCCACGGCCCGGATCACAGCAAAGCTCTGGTCGCGCATGATCTGGAATTCCTTGTCGGTCAGGGTCTGGATCGGCGCGACGGTGATGGAGTCGCCGGTGTGGACGCCCATCGGGTCGAAGTTCTCGATGGAACAGATGATGACGCAGTTGTCGGCGCGGTCGCGCATGACTTCCATTTCGTACTCCTTCCAGCCGAGCAGGGATTCTTCGACGAGGATCTCGGAGACGGGAGAGAGGTCGAGGCCGCGTCGGGCGATCTCTTCGAATTCGTCACGGTTGTAGGCGATGCCACCGCCGGTGCCCCCGAGGGTGAAGGCCGGCCGGATGATGACCGGGAATTTGCCGATCTTTTCGGCCACGGAACGGGCTTCGGTCATGTCATGGGCCGTGCCACTGATGGGCACGTCGAGGCCAATGGAAATCATGAGCTCCTTGAAGATCCGCCGGTCCTCACCCTTCTCGATGGCCTCCGCCTTGGCACCGATCATTTCGACGCCGTGTCGGTCCAGGACACCCGATTGGTGGAGTTTCATGGCGGTGTTGAGGGCGGTCTGGCCGCCGAGGGTGGGGAGCAGGACGAGCTTGTGCGGGACGGCTGACGAGCCGTTCAGACGGGAAGCAGGCACGCCGAGGCGTTTCATCTCGTCCAACTCGCGCACGATGATCTTCTCGACGGTCTCGGCTGTGATCGGTTCGATGTACGTACGGTCGGCGAACTCGGGATCGGTCATGATGGTGGCCGGATTGGAGTTCACCAGGATGACCCGGTAGCCTTCTTCCTTGAGGGCTTTGCAAGCCTGGGTGCCGGAGTAGTCGAACTCACACGCCTGGCCGATAATGATGGGTCCGGCGCCAATGATGAGGACGGAATGAATGTCGGTGCGTTTCGGCATGTTGCGAAATTCACAGTATGGAACACGGCCGAGGGGTGGGAGGTGAAGAAAATTTCGCCGACACCGGAGGGGGGACGCAGGACGCATCTCAGTTTTTGGCAAGGTGGAGAGAGCCGGGAGAGAGGACAGAGAACGGCGAATCTCTTTTGAGCTTTGAGCTTCCCGGTTCGCCTTCTCCATCGGCTTGAGCATCCCCAGCCGGGTGGGCATGGTTTGGCCACTGTCCTAATGAAACGTCTCCGTCTTCCCCTGCTCGCGCTGGCTGCGGGCTGTAGTGCGTACCCCGTGGCCGCCGCCGAAACGCTGGTTCCCCAACGCTTCTTCCAAACCGCCGATCCGGACCTGGAGGTGACGCTGTGGGCCGCGACCCCACAGTTGAAGAATCCCACCAACTTCGACACGGACGCCCGGGGGCGAATCTGGGTCGCGGAAGGTGTGAACTACCGCCGCCACTACGACCGCCAGCCCGAAGGCGACCGGATTCAAGTGCTGGAGGACGCCGATGGCGACGGGCGGGCCGACCAGTCGTGGACGTTTGTGCAGGAACCGTTCCTGCGGT
The DNA here is from genome assembly GCA_964474315.1 of uncultured Verrucomicrobiota bacterium. Taxonomy (GTDB): domain Bacteria; phylum Verrucomicrobiota; class Verrucomicrobiia; order Limisphaerales; family UBA9464; genus UBA9464. The sequence goes on from CAYYSX010000329.1 coordinate 4,691, forward strand.
CACCGATGGGCATCGCCGTGATCGACAACCAGGTGGTGGTTTCGATGGCGCCCGACATCGTGGTGTACACCGATGTGGACCGCGACGGCCGGTTCGATCCCGCGCGGGATCAGCGTTCGGTGGTGCTCACGGGATTCAACGGGCGGGTCCACGACCATACCGTCCACAGCGTGACGGTGGGGCCGGACGGTCAATGGTATTGGAATGCCGGCAACTGCGGAGCGGTGTTTACCGACCAATCGGGCCGGACCTTTCGCATCGGCAGTGCCTACGATCCGTATTACGGCCGCCAGGACTCGAGGGACTTGGGCTGGGATCCGCGGCAGATTGCGGGGCAGGCATCGGACGACGGGCACGTGTGGATTGGCGGCTTTGCGGCGCGCATGAATCCGGACGGCAGCGGGGTACGGATCATCGGCCACAACTTCCGCAATAGTTATGAGCAAACCGTCACCTCGTTCGGCGACGTATTCCAAAACGATAACGACGATCCACCGGCCTGCCGGACGACTTTCCTGCTGGAGGGAGGAAATGCAGGGTTCTGCTCCACCGACGGTCGTCGTGCGTGGCAGGCCGATCGGCGCCCGGGACAGAGCGTGCCGATCTCGCAGTGGCGGCAGGAGGACCCGGGAACCATGCCGGCCGGGGACGTCTATGGGGGTGGGTCGCCCACGGGCATCGCGTTTGCCGAGGAAAGCGCCTTGGGACCGAAATACCGCGGCCTGCTGTTGAGTGCAGAACCCGGGCGGAACGTGGTGTTCGGATACCTGCCAAAGCCGGAAGGCGCGGGGTTCACGCTGGAGCGGTTCGATTTCATGACCAGCAATGCCGAGGGGGAGTTTGCCGGAGGTGACTTCAAGGGAGGCGACCGCGGCGTTTCGAAGGAACTGAAAACGTGGTTCCGGCCCAGTGACGTGATGGTGGGTGCCGATGGCGCCATCTACATCGCCGACTTCTTCGATCCCCGGGTGGGCGGACACAACGATATGGATGATTCGCTCAGCGGAGCGATCTATCGGGTGGCGCCGAAAGGTTTCAAGCCACGAGTGCCAGCGGTGGACCTGACGACGATGGAAGGGGCGATCGCGGCTCTGCGAAGCCCGGCCGTCAACGTCCGCGGGTCAGCGTTTTACGCGCTGCAACGGCAGGGGGAGGCGGCGGTCCAGCCGCTGATCCGGCTCTTGGACGATGAGAATCCGTTTGTTAGGGCGCGGGCAGTCTGGTTGTTGGGGCAGACTCCGGCGGGCCGAGCCAAAGTGGCGAGCCTGCTGGAGCACGCCGACCCGCAGATGCGCGTGGTGGCTTTCCGCGCCTTACGCCGGGCCGTGGAGCAAGGCGGGGATCGTGCCGCGAAGTCGTCATCCGAAGCCGGACCCGGAACGCTCAGGCATCTGCAGACCACCGCCGCTCGGTTGACGGGAGATTCCTCTCCGGCCGTGAGGCGGGAAGTCGCGTTGGCTCTGCGCGACCTTCAGGGCGACGAGGTCAACGCGATTCTGGTCAAGCTAGCCGAGGGATTCGACGGGCAGGACCGAACCTACCTCGAAGCATGGGGAACGGGCGCGAAGGGGAAGGAGGCCGCGGTCTATGACCAGGTGAAACGGTTGGCCGG
>CAYYSX010000330.1:0-1386 GCA_964474315.1 uncultured Verrucomicrobiota bacterium
GGACAGGACAGGAGCCGGGGACAGGACAGGAGCCGGGGACAGGACAGGAGCCGGGTGGGGAGGACCCAATCAAGAGGCGCCCGCGAAATCGTTCAGCGGTTGAATTGGCTGGCTGAGCCGGCAGCCTTGGGGTGTGGACCATCACCTGCACCGAATGTCCGTGTTCTTTGCCTTCGTGTTCACCCTGAACGCCCTGGCCCAGGTGCCCCCACCGCATCCGGTGTTGGCAGGCGCCCCGGTTCCCCCTCCCCCACCCCGCGCTTCTCCGCTCTCACCCGAGGAACAACAGGCCACCTTCAGCTTGCCGCCCGGATTCGTCGCGGAACTCGTCGCCGCCGAACCCGAGGGCGGAAAATTCGTGGCCATCCACTTCGACCACGCCGGCCGGTTGTGGGCCATGACGGCCCTGGAGTATCCACTCGACGCCAACGAGGCCGGGCCGGAGGCGCAAGCGTTGTTCGAACGCGGCGGACGGGACCGCGTGCTCGTTTTCGACACCCCCACCCGTCCCGGCCGACAGTCGGCGCGGACCTTTGCCGAAGGATTGGTGATGCCGCTGGGTTTGTTGCCGTACCGGGACGGGGCCTTCGTCCAATACGGCAACGATATCCGGCACTACTCCGATCCCGACGGCGACGGGACGGCCAATGGCTTCACCAACGTGCTGACCGGATTCGGCATCGAGGACTCGCACCTGTTTCCGCACCAATTCACCCGCGCACCCGGAGGTTGGCTATGGCTGGCTCAAGGGGCGTTCAACTATTCGCAGGTCAAAACCACCACCGGAGACCTCACGGCGTTCAACAAAACCAAGCTCGCGCGATGGCGGCCCGACGGAAGCCAGTTCGAAGTGATCGGCTGGGGTCCGTGCAACATCTGGGGCTTGGTCATCGACCGGCAGGGCGAGGCGTTCATCCAGGAAGCGAATGACCAGGGCTGGCCGATGATGCCCTTCCTCGAGGGCGCGTCCTATCCGCTGTGCGGTGATGACGTACCGCGTCCGTATGCGCCGCCGTTTCCCAAGACGGGCGGACAGGAAATGGGCGGAACCGGGCTGAGCGGACTCGCCTTCAGCGAAGGAGCGGACTCCTTTCCGGGCGAATGGCGCGACGTGTTCTTCATCAACAATCCCATCACTCGCAAGGTGCAGGCGATCCGTGTCCATCGTCGCTCGAACGGCGGCGATTCGACCTCCGCGGGGGATGGGTACGGGAACGGATGGCAGCTCGAGCATGGGCCGGATTTTGTGTTGAGCAGTGATCCGTGGTTCCGGCCGGTCGCGATGACGTTCGGTCCGGATGGCTGCCTGTACGTGGTGGACTGGTACAATCAGATCATTTCCCACAACGAAGTGCCGCGGACGCATCCGGAACGCGACAAAACGCG
>CAYYSX010000330.1:1486-6302 GCA_964474315.1 uncultured Verrucomicrobiota bacterium
CCGGTGTACCAGCCCTACTTCGCGGCGTTCGAAGCCTACCTGGTGCGACGCAGTCTCGAGCCGCATCCCGACGCGCTGAAGGCTTGGCTGGCCAACGCCGAATCCCGAACCGACGACGACCGCCTTCGGGAGGTTCCCTGGGCGGCGGTGGCCCTCGGTGGGGTGGAAGGTGCGACTCGATTGGCCCAGATTTTCTCGGAGCTGAACCGCGCCGCCTGGCCGGAGGAAGTCCTGCTCCTGGCCACGGCCAACGAAGTTCCAGCCATTCAACCCGTCTTGACGAAGGTCCTCACTCAGCCGGCCAACCTCCGACTGCTGTATGACCGCCGTGGGCAGATTGCCGAACCAGAACGCCTTGCTCCGGCCCTGGTCGCAGCCGCGCGGAACCTGGTGGCACAAGACCCGAGCCCCGCTCACCTGGACTTGCTGGTGAAACTGGCCACCGGCTTCCGGTTGTCCGGCCTGGAGACCGAACTCGTGGCGGCGGCCACCCAACCGGGAGCCAAGCCCGAGGCGCAGCTCGCCGCTCTCCGCGCCTTGCGAGAATCGGGTTCCACACGAGTCGATGTGCTGCGCCAGTTCGGACAGAGCGGGGACCACGCCGTCCAGCGGGAAGCCGTGACGGCCCTGGCCGCCGCCCGAAGCGAAGCCGCCGTGCCGGCCTTGTTGGACCTATGGCCGTCCCTCAGCCCAGCCCTCCGGAAAATCGCCGTGGACGGATTATCGGGATCTCCCGCGTCCGCCCGGAGGTTGGTGGCCGCCGTGGCCGAGGGTTCCATCCGGCCGGACGAGCTCGACGGCTACACCCTGGATAAGCTGGCGGTGGTCTTACCGAATGACACGACCGTCCAACGGTTGCAGGACGAATTGGGTTCCTCATTTCGGCCCGTCCTTCGCCTGAACGGCGGCCCTGATGATTACGTGGCGACCGAACTCACCCTCGCTGGACCGTTCACCGTCGAGACCTGGATCAAATTGGACCCCGGCATCAACAACCAGGACTCGATTCTCGCCGCTCCCGACCAACTCGACGCCAACTTCCATGAGGCCCGATTCCGCGTTTGGATCGGCGGCGGGGTCCACGACATCGTGACGGCCACCAAGCCCATCGTACCCGAGGCGTGGACTCACGTGGCGTTCACCCGCGACGACGGCGGAACCTTCCGCATTTATCTGAACGGCGAACTGGACGCCGCCAGCGAGGCGACCGACCGACGCCGGTTCGAGCGGTTGGACCTGGGGCGATCCAATGCGAGCGGTGGAACCGCCGGAGAATTTGCCGTGTTTCGCGTCTGGAACGTTTGCCGAACACCGGACGAGATCCGGTCCACGGCCAACGTCGAACTGTCGGCGGCGACCCCGGGGTTGATCTATTCCGGCACCGGCCAAGATTGGGGATCGCTGCGAGGCCAGACGAAGATCGAACGCACCGGCGACGTGCCACCAGTGGTCACCGAAGCGGAGGCGCAGGTGTTGTCCGCGAAATTCGCCCAGTTCCGTCCCCTGGCCGGCGCCGGCGGCGATGTGGGACGAGGTCAACAGGTGTTCGCCGCCGCGTGCGGCGTCTGTCACACGGTGAAAGGCGGGGGTGGAAAAATCGGCCCCGCCTTGGACGGCGCAGGCGCCCACGGTCCCGAGGCACTGCTGCGAAACGTCCTGACCCCCAATGCCGCGATGGAAGCAGGTTACCGGATGTTCCGCGTGGAGACACGGGACGGCGATCTGTTCGAGGGCTTGCTGGTGGCGCAGGACACGGATTCCGTAACGCTGCGTCAGCCCAACACGGAAGATCAGCGCTTTCTGCGGGGAGGTCTGCAGCGGGCCGGCTTTCTGAAGACCAGTGTCATGCCGGAGGGGTTGCTGGAGGCGCTCCCGCCCGACCAAGTCCGTGACCTGTTGGCGTATGTGCTGACGCTGAAGTGAAGGGGAAACGCTGAACGCAATGCCCAAGCACGTCGGGTTGCGCTGGCCAAACGAGGCCGAGGCCTCAACCGGCCTGCACCTCGAGGGCCAGGACCTGGCCCGGTTCGCATTCGGCAAACACCTCGAAGGGCCGGCAGCAGACCTCGCAATCGGTGGTAAACCGCTGGTCGGACACCGAGGTATCGATCACCAGCTCCGAACTTTGGCCACAGAACGGGCACAGAACGCGTTCCGACACTTCCATAGGGCCAAGGGAAGACCAGATCGGCCCCAACGCGAATCAAACTTGTCGATTCACCCACGTGACCCAGCCGCGCGGTCGGCTGAGGACAGCCGACGCTACAGGCCTTCCACTTCGGTCCTCCGCCCTCTGTCCTCCGCCGTCCGTTTTCTGTCCTCTCCTCGGCTCTCCCCACCTCTCTAAAAACTGAGAGGCGCGCCCCCCAGGTCATTTCCAAGAACTCCCGGCTTGCCTGTTCCGCTGCAATCCAGCGAGGTTTCGGGACTTTCGCGCTGCATGAATCTTGGCGACATCCTGAGTGCCCAGCAAATCGTGCCGGAATTAAAGGCAACCAACCGATGGGAGGCCATCGACGAACTCGTCGGTGTCCTCGTCAACAGCGGCCGCATTGCCACGGAAAACCGCGAGGCCGTGACCTCGGTGGTCAAGAAACGTGAACAGTCGATGAGCACCGGCATCGGCTTCGGAATCGGCATTCCTCACGCCTCGACCGACCTCATTTCCGAAGTGGTGGCCGCGTTTGGCCGGTCGAGATCCGGCGTCAACTTCGACGCCCTCGACAACCAACCCGTTCACTTGGTGACCCTGTTCCTGGTCCCGCAAGGCCAATTCCAAAAACATCTCCATACGCTGGCGGGCATCGCCAAAGTCCTGCGCAAGGAGGAGTTTCTCAAGGCGCTGGACGAGGCTCCGGATGCCGCGGGCATCATGTCCATCATCCGTCAGTACTCGGCCGCGCGCTAGGCGGCGGATGGCGGGCTCGTCGCTTCCGGCCGCGCGTGCGACCGGCCTCATTCTTTTCCCCCTCGTTCACGTCCATGCTTCACCTTCCGCTCGAAGACCGCCTCCGCGCCGCCGTGGTCGCCGTGCTTCCCGACGCCGCGACCGCCCCGGTTCAGGTGCGTCCCGCCACCGATGCCCGGTTCGGGGATTATCAGAGCAGCTCGCTGATGGCCCTCGCCCGGGAACGGAAAACCAATCCGCGCGCCCTGGCGGCGCAAGTCGTGGAACGCCTCGACGTGTCCCACTGGTGTGAGCCGGTGGAGATTGCCGGACCTGGATTCCTGAACTTTCGGCTCCGGCCGGCGGCGCTGATCTCGGTTCTCACCGAAGCGGTCCGCGGCGAACATCTGTTCTTCCGGCCGGCGACGTCTCCCCGAACCGTGGTCATCGACTTCAGTTCACCCAACGTCGCCAAGCCGATGCACGTGGGGCATATTCGTTCGACCGGAATGGGCGACGCCCTGCAACGCATTCTGCGCCTGCTCGGTCATCGGGTCATCAGCGACAATCATCTGGGCGATTGGGGAACCCAGTTCGGCAAACTCCTCGTGGGCTGGAAACAACACCTCCGTCCCGCCGCCCTCGCCGCCGATCCCATCAGCGAGATGGAACGGCTGTACCAAGTGGTCAACGCCGCCTGCGAGTCCGACGCCGCCGTGCTGGACCAGGCGCGCGTCGAACTCGTAAAGCTTCAATCCGGTGACCCGGAAAACCTGGGCCTCTGGCGGGAGATGATCCGCTTGTCGCAGGTCCAGTTCGATACCCTCTACGGACGCCTCGGTGTCACCTTCGATCACACCCTGGGCGAAAGTTTCTACCATCCGCAGCTTCCGGCCGTGGTGCGGGATCTCCTCGCCCGCGGAATCGCCCGCGAAAGCGCCGGGGCCGTGGCGGTGTTCAGCGACGGTTCCCTGCCTGCCAAAGAGGATCCGTTCCTGGTCAACAAAGACGGCGAATGGGTTCCTGATCCGGCGTTGATCCGCAAAAGCGACGGCGGCTTCAACTACATGACCACGGACCTGGCCACGGTCGATTACCGGCTCCGCACCTGGTCCCCCGCGGAAATCATCTACGTGGTGGACGACCGGCAGGCGCCGCATTTTCGTAAGTTGTTCCTGACCTTTGCCCGCTGGCAACCCGAGGCGGCCGCCCGGGTCAAGCTGCGACATGTCGGATTCGGCAAAATTCTGGGCGAGGATGGCCGGCCTTTCAAAACCCGGTCCGGCGACACCATCCGGCTCGCCGAACTGCTGGATGAAGCCGAAGAACGCGCCCGGCAGGTCGTTCGTGAAAAGCGTCCCGACCTGGACGAGTCCGCCCGTCACGCGATTGCCCGCCGGGTGGGGTTGGGCGCGGTCAAGTATCAGGATCTCCTGCCCAACCGGCAGAGCGACTATGTTTTTTCCTGGGACAAGATGCTCGCCCTGACCGGCAACACCGCGCCCTATTTGCAATATCAGTTCACCCGGGCCAACAAAGTGGCGCGCGACGGTGGGGAAATCGACTTAGAGCGGATGTCCGCCGCCACCCTGGCCGAGCCGACCGAGCTCGCGCTGGCCAAGCACCTGTTGAACTTTGGTCTTACGCTGGAAGCCGCGGCCGATGAATGCCGCCCCAATTACCTCTGCAACTACCTCTACGAACTCGCCGGTCTGTATTCGCGGTTCTACGAGAACTGTCCGGTGCTCAAGTCGGAAGACCCGGTGCGAACGCTCCGCCTCGTGCTCTGCGACCTGACGGCCCGCGTTCTCCGGCAAGGGCTCAACGCCTTAGGCATCGAAGCGCCCGAAGCGATGTAACACGCACCAACCCGCACCGCAGACATTCCTGTCTGCCGTTCCGCAGGCTTTCAGCCGGCCAGTGGACCCC
>CAYYSX010000331.1:0-6283 GCA_964474315.1 uncultured Verrucomicrobiota bacterium
GGGTATATACGCATTGAAGCCACCGTGAACGAGAACGGCAAGATCGTCATTCCCGCTCCCATGGAAATCGAACTCCGATACAGCGAAATCCGGATCGGCCTGCGCCTGCCTCCCGCCCCCAGGACCGGCGGGCAGGATCTGGTGCGCCCGCCCTCACCAGGCCCAGGCCCAGCACCGGGAGAGCCTCAGCCCCCTCACCCCACCGATCCCTTCACGCCGTTGATCTTCGGCCCGGCGGTGACGCCACAGGTCCAGCCCGACTACTATGTCATCACGGCCAACACGGGCGACAATTCCATCACCGTGGTCAATCCCGCCAAGATCGTGCCCGACACCGTCGCGGTTACCAATGCCGGTTCGGGCATCGTGGCCCGCATCCCGGTCGGGCTTTTCCCCTCGGATGTCATCATCAGCAAGGACGGATACTATGCGTTCGTTGCCAACCGGGGCGAGGGCACCATTTCGGTGATCGACCTGGTCTTTTTCCGGGAAATCGATTTCGATCCCTCCACCGAGAAAATCGACCGCATCGTGCTGGACCCAACCGGCGCCGCGCAGCCTTTCTACCTGGCTTTGCATCCCACCGCCGCCGTTGGCGCGGCCACCGACGCCAGCAGGGGGATCGTCTATCTTTTCAGCACCGGTGACACGCCCGGCGCCACCCTTTCCGACCTCCCGCTCGCCACCCTGGACGTGACCGGAGGCGTTTACGTCACCGGCCTCACAGGCATCGATTTCACGCCGGAAGGCACCCACCTCTACATCGCCAGCCCCGGACGCGCCGTCCATTATGGCACCGACGTGGTGGGGCACGCCGGTTATGTGTTCGTCTACGACTACGCGGGCCGGAAGCAGGTGGCCGCGCTGGCCACCAATCAGAAACCGTTTGGCGTCACACGCAGTCCGCTGACGGCGGCCTTGGGCGATCCTCGCCGCCTGGAGGCCGCCTACAACTCGGTCGCCGTCGCCATCCGCGGGGACGACAAGGTCGGCTTCACGTTGTTCGATGACCGCGGTCTCTCCCGCACTTCGGTCGTGGCGGCCCTGCGCAAAGCCCGGGCCGGCGACCGCGTCTTCCCCTTCGAGCCCCAGGTGCCCGACAGCATCCTGCTCGGCCCGGGGCTCTTCAGCTTTGACAAGCAGTTCTTCGACATCAATTCCGCCGAGGGCATCGTCTTCAGCCGTGACGGCCGCTACGCCTACGTTGTCTTCAACTCCACGCCCAATCCGCTCGATTTCCGCACCGATCCACATCGGGGCCGCGGCAGCAATATCGGCATCCTCCAGAATCCGCTCGGTCTCGATCCGAATCTCCCCACCCAATTCATCGCGGCCACCAGAGAGGTGCCCTTCGCCTTCGCCGACGAGATCACCATCGATTCCTACAACCGCTACCTCTACGCCACCTACAAAGGCAAGAACGCCCTCGCCATCTACGACCTGATCGCCATTGAGACCGTTATCGAGGCCCTGCGCGTTCTCAACCCCCGCGCGCTGGAAAATCCCACCAAGCCGCTGGAGGAATACGCCGACGAGATCGCCAGGGCGGGGTCGCTCGACTCCTACTTGCAGAAAGCGAAGATCGATCTGTCGCAGGTCACCCAAACCATGCGCGATCGCTTCGCGGACCTGGAAGTGTTTATGGGCAGCGGAGAAATCGTGGTGCGGCGCGACTTTACAACCGGCATCCCAGGCATCGCTGTCGGCCGCCTTCCCTCCGGCGTCGCCAGCAGCCCGGAAGCCCCGGCCGACCTCATCATCGTCAAAGCCAATTACCTTCAGGCCTTGCCCGAAAGCCCCAACACTGACAAAATCCACGTTTACTGGATTTCCACTGACACCAAACGCACGCCGTTCACCATCGCGGTGAAGACGGATTTCGGCCTCCTGCCCATCGGCATCGAGAATATCGAATCACTGGTGCCCCAGGTGGAGGTGCCGGTCACCGGTGATCTGCTCAAATTCGGCAGCCACAGCCTGGTGATCGATCTGGGGATGAAGCTGAAAGACGGCGAGATGGTCTATGTCCAGCTCGACCCCGGCGGCGGCGGGGGCCAGGTGAAGGAAGCCAACGAGCTGGAGAACAATGTCATCTCCTTCAAAACATATCCGCCAGCCAGGGTCTCCGCCCAGTACGATGCCGACCCGACGGACACCGTCTTCGGTCGCTACATTCGCAATGTCTCTTTGAACAATGTATTCACTATCAATCTTATGGATGTGGTGGACAGGCTTGTCGAAGACAGCGTCAAGGTGACCATCCGCGGAGTGGAGGTCACGTTCAGTTCGAGCGGTGGCGGCATCTGGCGCTTTGTTCATGACGTGGGAACGATCGTGTTCAGCGACACTTCCCTCGTCCTGACTTACCGGCTCAGCAACAGCCAGGAGGATACCGTCGTCACCTACACCTTCGACACATTCCACGCGCCCGAATGGGTGAACGCCGCTTTCTACGAGGACAACCCGAATGTTACGGCCAAGATCGAATGGAGCCCTCGAAAAGAGGCATACGAAGTGTTGAGGGTCGATCGATTGCTCAACATGTTGCAAGCGATCAGCCCGGCGCTGCTGGTTTTCGGTGACTTGCCGTTCGGTGTCGGCGCGGGGATGTATGTTTCCTTCGATTTCGATTTGAAAGGAACACTCAGGAATTCCGATCCGGGAGTTGCGCTCGAATTATGGTTCCTGAACTACAGTGAGATTCTTTTCGTGCCGAGCTCGGTGCTGTCTTGGTTCGATATGGCCTACAAGGGGTATGAAAAAGGCAAGTCGCTTTACGAGTTCATCAAGGCTGGGAAGGAAAAAGACGCAAAGGACAAAGGCGAGAATGGCCAGAAGACGAACAGTCTTTTGCAGCAGCTCCGTCTCGGCATCGCAGAGCAGGAGGAGAAGAAGAAAGGGGTATTCGAGAAGGGATCGATCGTCCAATCGGATGTCGATAGCGAAACAGGCAAGTTGAAGGACCTCAAACCGGAGTGGAGTGTCGCATTTAGCTATAACTCGACGGAGTACACGGCGGACAAGGACCTGCGTCTCACGGGAGGTGAGTTTCAGGTGGCGTTCGAGGTGGGGCAATCGGTGGCATGGTCGGTATTTGCGCCGCTGCCTTTCACGGGTCCTGCCACTCCGATCATTGCCTTCGTGGTCGGTTTGAAGGGCAGCATCGGCTGGAAGGCCGGAGTGACAGGCCAGATCAAAGCCGACGCCGGCGCGCCGGTTTCCATGATCAAGCTGGACCTCGCCGTGGCGGGCAAACTCGCCGGCTATGCGCAGGCGCAGGTTGGTTTCGGCCTGGTTGGCACCGCCACCGGCGAGGTGGGGATTGGAATCGGCTTGAGCGTCGGGATGCAGAGCGAACTCAGCCGAACCGTTCCGCTCTATCTGCGAATACCCGTAAACTTCTCGCTCAAGGGCGAAGTTACCGCGGTGCTTGGGTTATATAAATTGGCAGAAAAATCGGTCGATATCTTCAAGGCAACCAATGTGCTTTTCCCCAGCACTTGGTCGGGCTGGCTGGTGGACGCGGGCCTGGCGATCGGGCGATTCGTGGGCAGCCACCTGCCGCTTTCGGCCGACGGCTTCGAGGGGCTCGGAGACACGCCATCTCTCGGGTTCCTGTCCGGCGCCCACACATATGAGGACCTGAATTTGCACGATGAGGGGGATGTCGATCATCTGCGCTTTGGGCTGGTGACCACCGGAGGGTTGAATGACCGTATCGAGGTCGAGTTTCTCTCGGCGGCCGGGGCCGCGACCCTGACGGTGATCGACACCACCGGGCGCGAGGTGGGGCGCGCGGTGGCCACGGGCGTGGATGGGGGCGAAACACTTTCGATCTCCCTGAACAACGCGGGACCCGGCCTCTATTTGATCACGCTGGAAGGCGCGCCGTCTGAAGGAGTGGCCTATGTGCTGCGCTTGATGACGCCGGTGCCGGCGGGGCCTGCGCTGGTTGCGGACATTGAGACTGATCGTGATGTCGCCGGAGTGGGCGCGCCGGTAACGGTGACCGCCCGCGTGACGAACATGGGGGCGTCAACGTCGGCCTCCTTCCGGGTCCGGCTCGTCTGGAGCCGCGATAGTCTCGTGGACTTGTCGGATGCCCCCCTGGCCTCCCTGGCGGTGGTTCCGCCTCTGGCGCCGGGCGAGACCTTTACCATTCAATTCGTCATTCCGGCGCCTCCGGCCCGGCAATCCGAGATTTACTTTGGGATTTCCGCGGATATCGACGATGCGGTGGTCGAAGACACCAAATTGGACAACCAAGCCGTGGTCCGGTTGTGGCTGACCCGTCCTCCGGATCGTTTTGAGGACAATGACATATATCTCACGGCCACCAACCTGGGGGTGGTGGCGGGATCGAGATTTGAAAGCGGGCTGTCTTTGCACTCGGTGGCCGACCGAGACGTTTTCGCCCTCAGACTGAACGCGCCCGGAGCGCCTGGAGACCGTGTCGTCCTGACGTTGGTCGACGGCCCCGGCCTCCCGCTGCTGGAGTTGTTGGGAAGTGATGGGCTGGCGCTTCCGGCCGTGGTGACCGCGATCGAGGAATCCGGCCAGTATGTGTTGTCGCTGGCGGGCCTGCCGGCGGGCCTCTATTATGTTTCCGTGTTGGCGGAGAATGCCGAGTGGCTGGCCTATGACCTTGCGGTGAAAGTTGAGCCGGTGACCGGAGCCAATCTGGCGCTGCAGGACGGATATCTGACGCGGTCTTCCATCGCCTCTGGACCCGGGGAGGCATCTGAGACGACGGCTTTCATCACGGTGGTCAATTCCGGAACGGAGGACGTGGGGGCTTTCCGGATTCAGGCGGCCATTGAAGGCGTGGTGCTGGGATTTGTCGATGTTCCCGGCCTGGCCCGCGGGACCAGCCTCGTGGTTCCGCTATCCCTTTCGTACAATGGACCATTGACTTGGGAGACTCCGGACTTGGTGCTGGAGATCGATCCTGCCGCGACCCTGACGGAAACCTCCCGCCAGGACAATATCTGGAGTATTCCGGTGTTCATCGGGGGCCTGCCCGATGCCATGGAAGCGGAGGAAACCCTTGAAGCCGGAGGCGTTGTGAAACTTGGATTGGTGTCCGGAACGCGCACCGTGACAGGCCGCAACCTGCACTCCCCGCAAGACATTGATTTCTTCAGTTTCCGCCTGGGGGCGGCCGGTGGGGCATCCAATTCGATCTCCGTGGCCACCGCGCCCGGTGAGGCGGTGCTGCTTTTCCTGTTGAACCAACACGGGGAGATGGTGGGTGTGGAAACCAGTTCGGAGGATGGAGTGAACGTGATCTCTCTGAACGGTTTGCCCCAGGGGCTTTACTTCCTGTCCGTGCGATTCTGGGAGGGAGCAGCTCCCGGATACACGCTCACTGTGAATGCGCCTGTTGCTGCGGCCGGGGGCAATCTGGTATTGGAAGAGATGTCGGCCACTTCTGTTCCGGGAGTGGACGGATTGCAGGAAATAACGGCTTTCATTCGCAATGTGGGCAACGCCTCCTCTCCCGCCACGACCGGAGGTTGGCTGGTGGGAACGGATTCAAATCTCGGCCTTGATGCGGGCACGCCGATCGGAGCCACGGTTTCGATTCCCGCGCTGGGAGCGGGGGAAACTTTCGAGGTGACGGCCACGCTCGATCTCGTCGCTTCCGGACTGCCGGCCGGGGTGGTGTTCGTGGGCTTCTTGGCCGATGCGGAAGGATTGGTGAGCCCGGTCACGGCGGACAATGTGGCGGTATTGGGAACTTTCATCCGTCCGGCCCCCGATGCCGCCGAATCCGACAACACGCCTGCCACCGCCACTCCGGTTGTCTTCACCGGACTGAACTCCTCGGTCACTTACTCGGGCCGCACGTTGGTCAGCGGCCTGGATCCGGACTACTTCGCGTTCAGCCTGGAGAAGAGCGGACGGGTGGGCGACGGCGCGTTCTTGAACCACGTCGAAAACGAATCGCCGCTGGTTCTCCAACTGCTGGCGGCGGATGGCGTGACGGTGCTGCGCGAGGTCATCTTCGACTTCGAGATCTCCGCCGCGGGCACGCTCGACTTTGCCGACCTTGCGTCGGGATCGTATTTCCTGCGCGTGGCGCCGGCGACGGAAGGAGGCTTCAGTTCGGCCTATACGCTGACGGTGACCGCCCGTCCGTATCCGAATTTCGCGGGCATTGTCGATACTCCGCTCGTGGGTGAACCCGCTCTTCCCGGCGAGAGCGGGCCGACGGCGCCGGGAGGACCCGTGATTCCGCCGGCGACGCCGATTGCCGAAGATCTGACGGTGAACCGCCTGG
>CAYYSX010000332.1:0-491 GCA_964474315.1 uncultured Verrucomicrobiota bacterium
TCCCGTTTCCAGGTCACCCCGCCGAAGCAGTTGCGGCCGTAGGTGGTATGGACCAGATCCGTGGCGGGGGAGCCGGGCTTCTGCCAGATGGTCTCGATCAGTCTCCCGAAGCGGTCCAGGCCGGTATAGGGGTCGTTGCCGTCACTGCTCCCGCCGTTCTTCAATGTCCAGGCGGCATTGGCCGCGGCGTCGTATTTGAGGTTCACCAGGGTGCCCAGGCCGAGGTAGGCGAACGAGGCGAGGGTGCTGCCGCCTTCCTTCACCGCATCGGGGCGGCTCAGCGCGCTGGCGGGGGCGGAGCCATACTCCGTGCTGATGGTGGTGTTATTGGGCGAGGTGATCCCGGTCGGCCGGATCGTGTTGGCCGAGCCGCTGGCGTAGCTGTATTGCACTTTGAGGCTGGAGCCTTTGTTGACCGCTCCGGAGTGCTGCTGGTATTCGACGGTGGGCTGGTTGAAGTCGTTGTAGTCCCAGGCCACTTCGTTGGCCTT
>CAYYSX010000332.1:501-3805 GCA_964474315.1 uncultured Verrucomicrobiota bacterium
GCCCGCGCTCGTTGTAGGCCGTCTCCAGTTTGTTGAGGGTGTTGTTCACGCTCCCGCCGAAGGCGACCACGGCGTCGGTCAGGAACCGGCCGAGCTTGTCGTAGGCATAGGCATGCTCCGTGCCTGCCTGATCCTTCAGGCTGGTGACCTGCTGCTGGCGGTTGTAGGTGTAAGTGACCGAGTCGCTGTCATTGGCGCTGTCGGGGTATTTTTTACGATAGACCAGCCGGTTGCTGTAAACATTGGAGCCTTGCGCGAGGGTCACCCCATAAATCCATTGGGTGACTTGCTGCCCGGTGGCGGCGTTGTCGCTCTTGAGCGTTTTGAGCCACCCGTCGTCGGTGTATTCGTAGTGGGTGGTCCGCGTGTCAGTGGCGTAGCCGCTGCTGCTGCTGCTGCTGGAACTGCCGGGGGCGTTTTCCACCAGGGTGATGAGCCGGTCGGCCCGGTCCCAGGTCCGCTGGGTGATGATCCCGCAGGGATCGATCACGCTGGCCACGTTGCCCGCCGTGCTGTAGGTCGTGCTGGTCACCAGCACCGTGGACGCGCGCGCGGGCACGGCCTCCGGACGCGACCAGGCCGTCGTGCCATTGGCTCCGTAATCGGCCACCGCCTGGGTCCTCCCCAGGGCGTCGGGATATACCGCCACATGGCTGACCCGCGCCCGCGGCTGCGTGCCGGTGCTCTCTTTCAACGCGCCGAGGCCCGTCGCGTCATCGAACCGCTGCCGCGTGGTCACCCCGGTGACGTTGGAGGCATTGTCAAAGAGTCGCTCCACCTGCTCAACCACCGTCGCCTCGCTGATGTCCGCCGGATTGGGTCCGGAACTCCCGCTCGAACTGCTCGAGGAGCTGCCTCCGCCATAGGCCACATAAGTCTTCTCCGGACGGCCCGCCCCGTCGTATATCGTCACCGTGAAGGAACTGCTCCCCGCCGGAGCCTCCCGCACCACCCGGTTCGCGCCGTCGTAATACCAGTGGCTCTGTTGCGGCGTGGACGCCGTCCCCGATGAGTTCACCGCATACACCAGACTGCGGTAGCGCCGCCCCAGCACGTCATAGGCGCTCTCCCGCCGCCCGGTCCGGTTCCCGTTCGCCACGCTCGTATGGTAGTCATGCTCCGAGGTCGGCAGGTCACGGTTGTCATACCCGTAGGTCCGCAGGAGCGTCCATGTCCCTCCGCCATCCTTTTCCACCGTCGTGCTTTCCTGCACCAGCCGCTGCCGGTAATCATGGCTGTAGGTCGTAACCCGGTTGTTCCCCGCGTTGTCGTCCACCGGAAGCGTCCGCTGCTGCAAGGTCCCGTTGTCGTAGTAGGTCCTGCTTTCGGTCTCCTTCAGCCCGGCGCTGGTTCCCAGCTCCTCCTGCACCGCCCAGCCCATCGCGTTGTAGGTCGTCTTGTCGATGGTTCCGCCCGCGCACGTCGTCTGGTTCAGCCGGCCCGCGCTGTCGTAGCCGAAGAGCTTCTTGCCGTAGTTGGTCGATTGCGTCCCGTAGCCCGAGGAGGGGATCACAAAATAGTTCCACTCTTCCTTCAGCCGGCCCGCCTTGTCGAACAACTGCACCTGCCGCCGCACCCAGGTCGTTTGCGCGAAGCTCGTGTTCGGCGCGGGGATCATCCCCAAGGTGGTGTAGGCCGCGTCGATCCGCTGCCGCTGCCGCCATCCCGTGTAGCTCCCGCCCCCCGGAGGCTCTTCCGCCTCCCGCACCATCGTGATGGGTCCGATGGCCTGGTTCACCGGGTTGCCTCCCGTCGTCCGGTAGCCCCCGAAGGTCCACACTTCCCCCTCCACATCCTTGTAATACGTCCACCGCGCCCCCCTCACCGTGGTCGGCGTCCCGCCCACATCGATCTGGTGCGCAGGCCCCAGCTCCACCGTCGGCCGCCCCAGCACATCCAGTTCGTAATTCGTCGTCAAATCCAGATGGCCCTCGTCCAGGATCACCTGCGTCAGACCCCCGGTCGCCGCGTCATAGCTGTAGGCCGTGGCCACACCCGTCCCGTCCACCTGCCGTGTCAGGAACCCCGCCTCGTCGAACTCCTCCACAAGCGTCGTCGCCACACCCTGCCCGTTTTCCGCCCCGCTCACCACCGGCAGCGTCGTCGTCCGCTCGCTCATCTGGAATGTGTCCTCATACCAGTCGTATTCGTAGCTGGTCACAATCGCCCCCCCATTCGCCTCGTTCCGGTACACCGTCTCCGTCTCCACCACAAAAATCGTCCCCAGCCCCGTCACCGACCGCGGCTCGTATGTCACCTGACGCGTCTTGTTCAGCGTGGCTCCCATGCCGTTTCCGTTTTTCACCCCCGTGTAATAGAGCCGCCCGTTCCCGTCATACGCCGTCACCTCCACCAGACCCTCATCATCCTCCAAGGCCACCAACTCGGGATCGCCTTCATCAAACGAGCTTGAGTCGATGGCAGCGGCATCCGCCACCAGCACCACACGGCCCGTCACTTCCTGGAACCGCTGGCAAAACACGTCCCACGTCTTCGTCGGCGACGCCGCCGAATAAGTCACCCGCTCCAGCATCACCTGTCCCCCGCGGTTGAAGTAGCTGGTCACCAGCGACCCGTCCGGATGTATCACTTCCGTCTTCGCCGTCCACGCGTTCAGCGATGTCCCCGCCTGGCTCTGCGCCGTGTAACTGAACTCATAGCTGTAGGTGTGCCCGTGCGTGTGCATGTAGGCCACACGCCCGTTCTCGTCGTATTCGTATTCCGTTTCCGCATACTCGCTGAGCACCGTGGCGTTCGCATCGTCCGGATCAAGCCCGTTGGCCTCCATCTGCCGGTAGTTCACAGGCGTGATCACATGCCGCAACAGCCCGTTGCCCTCATGATAGCTGAACCGCTGCGCCGACACCGTCCCCGCGCTCCAGTCGCTCCCCTCCCACTCCCTCACCTTGATCGTTTCCAGTCTCCCGTTCTCATACGTGTAAAAGGCCTTCCTCACCTCTGTCCCGTTCACCTTATACTCCACACCGACCACCAGATCCGAGTCCACCTCGTAGGCCAGCGACCACTCGTATGTCCCGTCGCTCACAGTGATCGTGTAATCGTCCCCGACGTAATCCACCGTCCCTTCCACCCCGCCCGCATTCCGGAAGGACTCCAGACGACCAGACCCCTCGAACACCTTCACCGACCCGTCAGGCTGCGTCAGCGTATAGGTGTCCGACCCGTCGTCATACACCAGCCGGTCCAGCACAAAATAAGTCGCGTCATACGTCCCGTCCCCGTTCGGCACGAACACCTTGACCGAGTTCGGCCCCTCATGATACAGCGCCAGACCACCCTCGAA
>CAYYSX010000332.1:3815-6239 GCA_964474315.1 uncultured Verrucomicrobiota bacterium
CTCGAAAGTCAGCCCACCAAGGCCCCCCGAGGCCACCCAATGACTCCCGAAGGGCGCCTGTACATCGCCCAGCGGCAGGTTCGCATACGACAGTTGCGTGCTGAACGGCACGTTCAGACCCACCGTCTCCAATCCCGCCTCCGTGCTCAACACCACCTTCCCGTCATACCCCCTCACCCCGCCGCTCCCCTTCGTCACTCCCTGTCGCAATAGTTGTTGCAGCTTCATCCCGGCCTTGCCTCCCGGTAGGACCATCGGCCCCGAACCTCCGCCACCGCCTCCTCCTCCTCCTCCGCTTCCGAGGACGGTCACCGATGAACCACCAAATAATCCCGTCGTCCCCGATGCTCCTCCACCGCTCGGATCGGGAGCCGAAGAGCCCACACAAGGCGGACAATTACACAACATGAGCGGCACCGGAATGCCATACTGAAAACTCGCCGAACTGGATGACATAAGCCTCTGAATGTTTAGGGGTTATCATAATAATTACGGCCGGCAAGGCTCGCGCTTGTCTGTGGATCAGGTGCCCACCTTATCAACACTCAGACTCTTGGCAATCCCTCCGTTCTCTTTTTTTGACATTCTTCCATGAAGATCGCACAGCACCGACAGGATTTGCTCCGCTGCAACTGCCAGAGCGCGCGGCTGCAGGTTGCCCGGTCTCGCAGACACACAAGTCGTTCTTGCTTGCCGGATCTCCCGGGCCGGGTCACGGCTGATCCACAAAATGACAGGAAAAGCGGCCCATATCCAATAGCCTTCAGGAATACGTGTAGGTCTGGGAAACCAGTCGCCCGCACTCGTCGTAGGTCGACTCGCTCCGGATCAACATTCCCGGTTTATGGCATGGGGACGTTTGACCAGGCTCATAATACTCATACTCGTCAACTGTGGAGCGGCAGGCCGCGGCTTGCTCCGAGCGCGAAGGGACAACGAGCGCTTCCTTCGATTCACCACTTCTGGCGAGTGCAGGAATGCCAAGGATGCCGGCAAGGCTTTGGACGAGTAGGGAACGTCGATTCGTTTTCATGGCACTGTTTGCATTTGGATTTTTCGGTTTGGTTCGTTGAAGGAGGGTGAAGAACGTCAGAGCCCCGGCCGGGCGAAGCCAACCATTGGCGGCATATGTGGGGCTCGGTCGATTCCCCAGCGTCGGGTCATCGGCAGTCGAACTCCCATCGAGCCCACTGCATACGGACGAACGATGCCGCAACTCCTGCTGCCAAAATGGGTGTCTGTGATTCCCCGATACATTATAAGAGTAGTGGTCTCTATAATCGACTGTGTCCTTGCGCAGGCTCTTATCTTCCATCTTGGATTTTCTTGCGGCCTATGGTTACTTCAGTCTCTTTTTTTATATACACATCGACTTCTCCGAAATATACGACTTCCGATCCTCGATAGCGATACAGGATCGGTATCCATATGACTTTTTCAACCGCAACTTGAAGTGACCCACGTAGTACTACGTGCTTGCTGTTGCGTGACTTTGTAAATCCATTGAAATATATAATTTCATTGATCTTCGGTTTTTCATTACGCAATTCATTCAGGGCAAGAAGCAGCTGTTCATGCAATTCACGTCGTAGCTGTTCATCGAAATCAGTTGTGTCATGAGGAAACTTACTCTGCATCAATGAGTTTGATCTTAAAACTATATTGCCATGGATACGCTCAATTCTTGCCGATGTGTCCTTTGATGCACAGCCGGTCGTTGCAAACACTAGTGCCGAGGCAGCGATATGAAGTATTCGTTTCATACGCATGTTTTTGTAAAAAGCGTCGTATAAGTTATTTCTTTTGAATGAATTTTATACGCGATTGGCACAGAGACACTTCCGGGATCCGGAGTTCCTGGAATTTGCGGTACGGCAGGGGCTTTCCATCCGAGTTTTGTACGAGTGGCCCACCTCACACTGCATTTGACTTTCGCTTCGAGTTGACAATCGCACGGCTCCCCTTGACAGTCTCTTTTTACTGAAAATATGGGATCGGCACAATTCACACTTAAAAGAATTGATGTCTTTGAGAACAACACAAAAGAATTACTGTCGTTATACTTTGACTTAGCTGTCGCTTCGGCGTCCTTCGCGGCAGTTTCCTTCTCTTTCTTCGTAGGGGCTGGGCATTTCTTCGCTCTACCTTTTTCAGTCTTTCTTGCTCCAAGAATGTCAATATTACCAACCGCGTCATTGTCCAGGAAAATAACAAGGTTCAGTCCGCCCTCTTCTTCGATGGGGTCTCTGGAAGTCCACCTACCGAGGTAGGGATGGTAGTAACGGAAGCCGTAGTTGTAGAGGCCTGACTCGATGTCGCGGAACTCGGCGTGGAAGAGGAAGTTCCAGGCGAGTGCGCTGGAGGTGGAAGGGGAGCCGAAGGCGGCGTTGAGGAAGCGGACGGGGCCGAAGGCGTCGTAGCTGA
>CAYYSX010000333.1:0-2372 GCA_964474315.1 uncultured Verrucomicrobiota bacterium
CGACCAACCATGGAGAGAAGTGTGGCCGCGTTGAAGCGGGAAAGCGGGGAGGACGGAAGACGGTAATGTGGAGTGCGAGGGGTTCCCACCGCTTTGGATCGAAGGCGGGAGTACGCCCCAAGCTCATCCCCTACGCTCCAATCCAAAGCGGTGCAGAGCGCCGCACTCCAAAGCGCGCCCGGTTTTGGAACGTCAGTTTAAGGCACCTCGATGAACCGAAACTCCTCCTTCAGGCGGCCTTCAGTCGGAATCATGAGCCGGTACGGTTCATCTCCGCCGATAAACGGATCGCCCTCGAAGGTCCAGGTACTGAGGTCGGCCGAGCGTTGCAGACGATATTTTTTGCCCGGCGTCGAAGCGAACTCGATTCCGACGGCGTGAAAACTGCGAAGCTGACCCTCGGACAGTCCATCCCTTTGACGGATATTGAGCACGATCGACCCGAAACTGGGCCCGACAGTGCTTCCATCCACGGCAATTTGATAATACTCGCCCGGGGTTGGAAAAAAGCGGACCAGGCTGGTTGGGTCGGAAGGTTCCACATCGTCATTGAGAGCAACCTGTTTTAGCTGGAAGATTTGGTCACCCGTATAGACCGCCACGATGGTGTTGAACGAGCTTCCTTGCGTATCAATCGTCACTTCCTCTCCGGAATCCGCCCGCCAGGCCCACCAGAGGCTTTTGCTGGCATAAGTTGACATGTGATTTTCTCCAGACTGCCAAGTTGCACTTGCGTTATAGCCGATGGCGCTGACGTTGGTACCTGCTAATAAAATTCGATCGGCAAAGAAATCATTTGCAACCGTCGCCTCAGTCGTAATATTGAGATTAGTGATTTCAGGAATCGGATCAAACTGAATATTCAAGATGATGTTACCGACCTGGCCGCTGGTCGCATTACCATCGACGACAATCTGGTAAATGCGATCGGCCGTCACCGGGACCGAAAGCATTGAGGTACGGATGAATTGGTCAATGTTATCGTTGGCCGCAATCAAGCGGAGACCTCCAATGGTATCTCCACTGTAAACGGCCAGCAACGTATCCAGCTCGTTTCCGTTGCTCCTGGTGCTGCCAGCGGTATGGACAGTCACGCGGCCGTTTCCGGGCGCCACCCAGGCCCACCACACTGATTTTGCCAGATACCCGCTCCCGACAGAGACCCCGTGATCCTTTTCACCACTTTGCCAGCCCGCGGTAAGATTATAGGCGACGGCACTGACGTTAGTGCCAGTCAGCAGAACGCGATCCTCGAATATGTCGTTTACAACCGAGGCCTCCGACGTGAGGTTCGATTCCGAAATCTGGGGATCGGATGAAAACTTGATCTGCAATACGATATCGCCCGTTTGTCCGCTCGCAGCGGAGGAATCCACTGCAATCTGATAGTGACGCCCCGCAGTCACTGGAAACTTTACTCGTGAGCGGGTATTGATGTCATTGATATTGTCGCTCGCAGCAATGGCCTTTAGATCCCCAAGCGTCACGCCGGCGTCGGGGTTTCCGTTGACGTACACCGCCATAACCGTGTCGAAAGTGCTTTCGTCAGTGTCAATCACTACAATTCCATTGCTGGGCGCCATCCACTGCCACCACACCGACTTCGCCAGGTAACTGGCTCCCGAAAATCCGCCGTGATCCTTTTCACCAGACTCCCAAGTTGCCTCCACGTTAGAGGCCTGATCGCGAACGTCTGAACCCTCCAATATCGTACGATTCACGAACTGATCATTGATCGGAGGAGCGCCATGAACCAGGGAGTAGCTGACCAGGGCGGCTACGAATCCACCGAGGCGCCGGCTCAAATAGCCAAAGAAATCAACCAAGCAGGAAGATTCGCTGGGTTGGAAAGAAGGAACATTCATCGCCCACCATCAAGGCCAGAGGCACACCGACGTGTCTATGGTAGGAAACTACTACGCATCAGTGCGGTCAGCGGCTACGGGTAGCCACCAAGAGAGCGAGGCGCACTCTTCTCGTCACGATTCCTGGTCAACTGCGCCAAACGCGGCATCTCTAAAAGCGACGTGGGACTCCAGCCCTCGGGAACGCGGGCAGCTCGCCCGCCCGAATCGTTAGCCAGCGTGAGGGTTCCGACGTGCTCGCGCACGTCGGAACCGCGGGGAAAGGTTGGCCGATCGAGCCTCAGGGACGGCGAGCGCGGCGATAGAGGCCAAACAACGCTAAGCCGGCTCCGGCCAGCGCCAAGTAGTGTTCCGGCTCGGGGACGGCGGTATAGAAATTGTCCACGATTGCGCCATCCAAAGAATTCACCGTGAAGCCCTCGGGGAGGTTGAACAGTGGGGTGTTGAGGGGAAGCCATAGCTCTGCCTCGCTCGACGCTTCAGCGCTGGAGCCATCAGGATGATAGG
>CAYYSX010000333.1:2472-6225 GCA_964474315.1 uncultured Verrucomicrobiota bacterium
TCGCCACTGCCCGAGAAAAAGAAGTTGAAGCTCCCTAGAATGGTAGCCGACGGCCCCGAGAAAATGAGATCGTTGATGGTGATTGTCCCTGAACCGGAGCCCTGTGCTCTTGCCCAGTGTGGATTCCGCGAGCCGGGCGGCGCTGCCGAGTTGGGCGGCGTTGCCGGATAGGCGGCGTTGCCGGATAGGCGGCCGAGGCCGTCGAGGACACGGAGATGCCCGACCATCCGGAACTCGCCGCACCGGTGCTTGAAGCCGAGCCAACCGCGCTGACGCCGTCGGCGATGAAGGACGTCGAGCCGGAGGTGCTTCCGGGCAGCGAACCGTCGTCGGGCGCAACTCCCGTAGGAAAGGAGTTAAGGAAATGACTGGAGGTGTTTAGTGGATCCGGGGTGACATGGGCGTTCCCGCCGGCGAGGCCAGAGAAGTATTGTCCAAGCAGAGATGGTGCCGTCGAAAGCAGGACGGCGAGGGGAAGAATAACGTGGGATGGTTTGGTCATGGTGGATGGTGTTGGTTAGTTTTCTAACAGTAGATAGGTGTGAATCAGTGTAATGTGTGCCTCAGAGAGATGTGGGCCTGGAATGCTAGGCCAGGACACGGCGAACATCGCCAGCCGGAGCGGAAGACGGGACGCCGATTCATTGGCCGCGATCAAAGCGAGCGGCTCCTCGGTGCGTCTATGGTAGGAAACTACTACGCGTCGGTGGCTACGTAGCCGCCGAGGGAGCGAGGCGCACTTCTCTCGTCACGCTTGCTCGTTCCAGTTTACCCCGAATCCCATGGGGCAGACCCTCTATCGATGGGTATTTTGTCGCCTTTCAAGTGGCCACGTTGCTGCGGGTCACAGACCCGCGCTCCCATCTTTTGAGTCAGGTGGGGGCGGCAGCGATTCCCGGACCCGCAGCATGGGCGCAACACGGTAGATCGCCGCCGCAACGTCGCGCACCCCCAGCTTTTCAAAGATTCGGGTGAATTGATTCCGGACGGTGTTCGGACTGGTCCCTAATTGCGCCGCGATCTTTTCTTGCGACCAACCGCGGGATCGATAGCGAAGGATTTCCCACTCCCGCGCCGAGAGTCCCAGGCCCGTCGTCGAATCGACCGGCCGGTTCGCCCGAAACCATTCCGCACATTTCCGCGCGATGGCCGGGCTCATGAAAACCCCGCCCGACAGCACAATCTCCATCTGCTCCACCAACTCGGCGAGGGAACTTCCCTTCTGAATGTAGCCAAAGGCGCCGTCCTGGATGGCCTGGATAACGTCATCGGTGTCGTCCATCACGGAAAGCACCACCAAACGCGCTTGAGGCAGAACCGCCTTCAGGCGCGGAACCAGCGTCAACCCGGAGCGATCGGGTCGCCCGGGGCAGGTCGGCAAGCGGATATCGATAAGAACCAGATCCGGATGAAGCGGGGGAATTTCCCGGGCGGCACTCTCGGCCGTGGCACACGCGGCAACCACCGTCCACCCGGGATGCTCCGAAAGCAGTCGCACCAATTCGCCCCGAAATTCCGCGTCGTCTTCGACTACGGCTAAACAGACTTCGGAGAGGTTGCGGACCGGGTGATTCGAGCTCATGACGTCCAATGGACGAATAAGGCAGCGTGGCGAGGGTCGAGGACCCCGGCGAGGCATTTTTGGGTCCGTGGTTCGCTGGATTGCTGGGGTGCATGACCGAATTCTTCGTGCTTCAGAGCGAAGGAGAGGCCGGAGCGGGAGAGAAGGACCGTCAGGTTTTGGAGTGCGCCCGTCCTCGGGCGCTTTCGCGTGGCCGCGCACCGAGGTGGGAACGGGTTCCCGTGGTGGGCTCGGGACCGTGGGACAGGCGAAAGCGGTAGAGGACTACCGCACTCCAAAACGCTTTGCGCCGTGATGCGCGGTTCGGGCGCGGGCGCTGCTTCCGTTTCCAACGCCCATCGCTCATTCAAGATCACCGATTCCTCTCCTCGGGCCCGGACTCGAGCGGACGAGCCGTCCGCGCTCCCGTCTCTGTCCAAACTTCGAACGTCGAACTCTGAACTTGGTTTCGCTCACGCTCGGCGCGGGGATGGCAGGGGGACGTCGAAGCGGACCCGGGTGCCGGAGCCGGGCCGGGATTCGATGGTGCAGGAGCCACCGACTTCGCGAAGGCGTTCCTGGAGGTTAACGAGTCCCTTCCCAGGCTTAGTAAGAGAGGCGGGGTTGAAGCCACACCCGTTGTCGGCAACGACGAGATGAAGGTGGTCATTGCTGATCCTTAGTTGGACCTGGACCTCGGTGGCTTGAGCGTGCTGGACGATGTTGCGGAGGGCTTCCTTGAAGGCCGAGGCCAGGTGCTGGCGCGTGACACCCGACACCTCGAGCACGGGAAAGGAGTCCGGCCAATCGAGGTCGAGGGGGAGTCCGGCGGCATCCAGGTATTGTTGGGCGGCGTCGGCGAGGAAGTCGGCCAAGCCGGACAGGAAATCGTTCTTCGGATTGACGGACCAGATGAGGTCTTTGAGTTCGCGGAGGGTGTCACGCACTTGGGATTGGGAGACGCCCGAAGCGGAGGAGGTGAGGGCGATGCGGGAGAGGTTGGCGCCCAGGCGGTCGTGCATGTCACGGGCAATGCGGGCGCGTTCGAGTTCGAGGGCGTGTTGCTGCTGGAGCAGGAGGAGGCGGCGTTGAAAGCGCAGACGCCAGGCCTGGATCAGGAGGGCGAAGCCGATGACCAGCGCGCCGACCAGGACATAGAAGGCCTTGGTCTGCCAGAAGTGCGGATCCAGCGTGAGGTCGAGGGCGGAGGTGGGGCTAAGAATGCCCTGAGGGCTGATGGCGCGCACTTCGAACCGGTAGTCACCGGGTCGGAGGTGGTTGTAATGGGCAACACGATCAGAAGTGCCGGTTTGCCAGCGGTCGTCGAGGCCGATCAGGCGATGCTCGAACAGGACCCGTTCCGGCACGCCCAACGAGCCGGCGGTATAGCGGATGGCGAGTGTGTGCGCGGTGCCCGGCAGCAGCCGCAGTACGGAGGGCACGCCGACGCTGTTGCGCTCGGTGGAGTTCGGCAGCGGGTGGGTTTTCGGAGCTGCAGCCGAGGGGTTCGCCACCGGGTTGGAGTCGGGGGCAGAATTCAACGACACGCCTTCCCCGGCCACCGGGTCGCCGTCGGCGAGGACCTGTTCGATGACGAGGGACGGCGCCGGCGGATCGGTGACGAAGTCGCGCGGATCGATCACGACCAGGCCGCGGACGGTGGGAAAGTAGAGTCGTCCGTCGGAAGCCTTGCAGCCCGCGGGTTGGCTCTCGCCGGAGGTTTCGGCGGAAAGCATGCCGTCGGCTTCACCGAAGACGGCACAATGGACGCGCGAAGCGTGGCCGTCGGCAACCGCGTTGAGATCGGCCCGGCGGACACGGTAGATGCCCCGATTGCAACTGATCCAAAACCGGCCGAAGTCATCCTCGAGGAGGTGATTGACGAGGTCGTCGTAGAGGCCGTGCTGGGTGGTAAAGGTAAAGAAACGGCCGTCCTTGAAGCGGTTCAGTCCCTGCTTGGTGCCGATCCACAGTGCGCCATCGGGATCTTCGTGGAGCGACCACGCTTCGTTGTGGGACAGGCCCTGGTCGGTGGTGAAGGTCGTGACGGTGAAATTAGTGTGATTGGGCGACAGGTGTTTGATGCGGCTGATGCCACCGCCGTAGGTGCCAACCCAAAGATCGCCGTATCGGTCCTCCAGCAGGGCGCGGACGTCGCTGTGGCCGAGGCCGTGCCGGGTATCGATCGCTAG
>CAYYSX010000334.1:0-6203 GCA_964474315.1 uncultured Verrucomicrobiota bacterium
AGACCCACACGCGGGACGCGTGTGCTCCCCATCCAAAAAACGGAGATGCGCCCGCACCGGGTCTTCCCTCATTTGCACCATTTTCAAATGGGCTCGGCGGCGATAGGATTTCGCCGATGTTTACCCCGGCCACTCTGTCCCGCCGCCGCGCTTTGCAATCGGTGGCCTGTGGATTTGGCTGGTTGGCGTTGGCCGGATTGGTCGGATCACCCGCCGGACACGCCCGGGCCGCGGTGGTCCCGAATGCACCCGTCCCGGGGTTCCGTCCCCGGGCCAAGCGGATCATTTTTCTCTTCATGCAGGGCGGGCCCAGTCAGGTGGACACCTACGATTACAAGCCGGCCCTGGAACGTCATGACGGCCAACGCCTGGCCTTCGATGATGCCCGGACCCTTGCCAACGACGGTCGCCGCGGCACCGAACAACGGGTGATGAAGTCGCCCTGGAACTTCGCCCGTCACGGCGAGTGCGGACGTTGGGTCAGCGAGCTGTTTCCTTACACCGCCCGGCACGTGGACGACCTATGCTTCATCCATTCGCTGCAGACCGAAGGGGTGGCGCATGGTCCGGCCACGCTCTTTCTGCATTGCGGTTCCACCAATTTCATCCGGCCCAGCCTGGGCGCCTGGGTGAGCTACGGGTTGGGCACCGAGAATGCCAACCTACCCGCTTTCGTAAGCATTTCTCCCAGCCTGGGCAATGGCGGCGCACGCAACTGGGGACACGCGTTCCTCCCGGCCATTCACCAGGGTCTGGCTTTGGGTCTGGCCGGCCAGCCCGCGCGCGACCTCGCCCTCCACAATCTGGCCGAGGCCACCTCCGATCCCGTTGCCCAACGCCGCCGCTTCGACCTGATCCACCGTCTCCACACCGAACAAATGAAGCGGCATCCAGGCGATGGGGAACTGGAGGCGGTGATCCGGTCGCACGAACTGGCTTGGCGGATGCAAAGCCATGCGCCTCAGCTCCTGGACCTGGCCGCGGAATCGCCCGCCACGCTGGCGTTGTATGGGATCGGGGAGAAGGGCACAGACGACTTTGGGCGCCAATGCCTATTGGCGCGGCGGATGTGTGAGGCGGGCGTGCGGTTGGTGCAGGTGACCTACGGTGACAACACCGCCAATCCCCGCTGGGACCAGCATTCCAATCTCCCCCAACACGCCGACCACGCTCACGCCACAGACCAGCCGGTCGCGGGACTCCTGACGGACCTCAAGCAACGCGGACTGTTGGAGGACACGTTGGTCTGGTGGGGCGCCGAGTTCGGACGCACCCCGTACGCCGAAAAGAACGGCACCGGTCGCGATCACAATCCTGGCGGATTCACCGTCTGGCTGGCCGGAGGTGGGGTGAAGCCAGGATTCGCTTTCGGATCCACCGATGAGCTCGGACATCTGGCCGTCCAGGATCCGGTTCATCTGCATGACCTTCACGCCACCCTGCTCTATCTGTTGGGCATCGACCACGAGCGACTCACATACCGTTTTGACGGCCGGGATTTCCGACTCACCGACGTCCACGGCCACGTGGTGCATAAGATCCTGGCCTGAGAGTCTGTTGGAATGTTCTGGAACATCAACCGGGCGGGGGTGGACCCGTATTTCCTCAACCCTAAGGTTTGGTGATGGCCATGTGGACACGCTCAGCCCGGCCCAGGCGCAGAAGGCCGAGCATTTTGATCCGTTGCGGTAATGGCCGCCCCTGGGCTCGCCTCACTCCAACTGTTCGCCCGGGAAATGATAGCGAGTCGGAGCGCGAGTCGGTGACTCGCAGCAACGTGGCGAGCAGGAGGGCGATGGAATGAACTGGAGCCTCGAGCGCCGGGACGTTGCTGCGGGTCGCAGACCCGCGCTCCGCTGGCTTCCGCTGGCTTCCCTTGCGGGCGCGACCTGCCTAGGTTTCGGACATGATTCGTCTGGCTTGGTTCCTGGTGTTCGCTGCCACCCTCTCCGCTCAGACCCCCGAGTGGATCTGGGGCCCAGCCGCTACCGACGACGAAACCCGCCACTTTCGCAAGACCTTCCCAGTACCCCCGAATGTCACCCGGCTGATCGTCACCCTCGCCGCCGACAACCAGGCCGAACTCCGGGTCAAGGAGGCCGTCGTCAACAATTCCCTCTGGGACCGGCCAACGCGAACCCGCATCACCCCCACGCCCGAGTCCGGTCCCTGCACCGTGGAAGTCACTGCCCGCAATGCCGGGGGACCCGCCGGTCTGCTGGTCCGCCTGGAGCTGATCAAGAACGACGGAACGCGCGAGTTCGTGGTCACGGACTCCACCTGGGAAACCTCCACCGACGGCCAGACCGGCTGGGTGGCCGCCACCTCCCTCGGCCCGGTCGGCGTCGAACCTTGGGGCGACGTGCTGGTCAGCCCCGTCGCCACTCCCGCCGAATCCCTGACCACGCTTCCCGGATTCAAAGTCGAACTCCTCCGTTCGGCCGAGCCCGGCGAAGGGTCCTGGGTGGCGATGACCACCGATTCCAAGGGCCGCCTCATCATCAGCCCGCAAGGCGGCGAGCCAATGCGCCGCCTGACGCTGGACGACGCCGGCAAAATCGCCCAAATGGAAACCATCGATCTTCCCGTCCGCGGCGCGATGGGACTGCTCCACGCGTTCGATGCCTTGTACGTCAATGGCCAGGGTCCGGACGGCTACCATCTTTATCGCCTTACCGACTCCGACGGCGATGACCAGTACGACCGCGTGGAACTCCTGCGGCGATGGAAGAGCTTCGGCAAGGATGGGGCCACGGGTGAGCACGGCGCCCACGCCATCGTGAAGGGACCCGATGACCACCTGTACATCGTGAACGGAAATTTCGTTGATGTCCCGGAGGACCTGGTGCCGGCGTCGCCGGTCCGTAACTACGCTGACGACGTCGTGCTGCCGCGGCTGGAAGACGGCAACGGCTTCGGCTCCGGACGCCAACCGCCGGGCGGATACGTGCTGCGCGTGACCCCCGACGGCCAGAACGCCGAACTGTTCGCCGCCGGCCAGCGGAACACCTACGACATCACCTTCAACCGGGATGGAGAACTGTTCGGCTATGACAGTGACATGGAATGGGATTGGGGAATGCCCTGGTATCGTCCCACGCGCATTTATCATATTGTCAGTGGCGGGGATCAGGGCTTCCGCGAGGGCTCGGCGAAATGGCCGGAGTATTATGCCGATTCGCTGCCCGAAGTGGTGAACATCGGCATTGGCTCGCCGACCGGACTCCTCGCCGGTACCGGCGCGCGGTTTCCAGGAAAGTACCAACGCGCGCTGTATGCCCTCGATTGGAGTTACGGACGCATCCTGGCCGTCCACCTCGAGCCCAACGGCGCTAGCTACACCGCCACGCTCGAAACACTGGTCAAAGGAAAGCCGCTCAACGTCACCGACGCGGTGGTGGGCCCCGATGGCGCGTTGTATTTTACCACGGGTGGCCGCGGCACCCAGTCGGGCCTGTATCGGGTCAGCTATGATGGTCCCGAAGATACGAGCCGCCAGGAAGTGGAAATCGCGCTATTCACGCCGGAAATGGCGGCCCGAGCCGAACGCCGAAAATTGGAGGAGTTCCATCATCCCACGGCCCCCGGCCGGCTCGACGAAATCTGGCCGGCGCTGGGGAATCCCGACCGAGCGATCCGTTACGCGGCCCGGATCGCGCTGGAAGCTCTGCCGGTCGCCCAATGGAAGGCGCGTGCCGTCGCCGAAACGAATGCGACCGCCGGACTCACCTCGCTGCTGGCCCTGTCCCGTTACGGAGCGAAGGAGGATCAGCTCCCCCTGCTGCAAGCGCTGGCCCGGTGGCCGTTGGGTTCGCTCGATGACAACGACTATTTGACCAAGCTGCGAGTGATCGAGGTCAGCTTCGCTCGTCACGGGATTCCCGCTGAAGTACGCGCCCGAGCCCGGGAACGACTGGACGCCCAGTTCCCGGCCCCTTCCCTGCCCAAGAACCGGGAACTGGTACAACTGCTCGTGGCCCTTGATTCGCCGGACGTCGTCGCCCAGGCCTTAGACCTGCGCGACGCCGCCCCCACTCAGGAGGAGCAAGTGATTTATCAGGTGGCCTTGCGCCGGGCGCGCGAGGGATGGACGCCGGAATGGCGTGAACGCTATTTCCGCTGGTTCAACCGCCCGCCCCAGGAAGATGGCGGCCCCACCTACCCGGCCGGCGGGAATTATTTCATTAGTCGCAGTGTTCGACACCCGGAGCAGTTCGACCAATGGTTCGCCGACGTCGGACTCCGACCGGGCAATGGCTCCAGCTTCGACAACTTTCTCAAGAACATCCGCCAGGAAGCCTTCCTGGCCGTGCCGGACGCCGACAAGGCACCCATTGCCGCTCTGATCGCCCCTCAACCGGAGCAACCAGTCCGCTCCAACCGACAGCGCAATCTAGTACGCGAATGGAAGATTACCGATCTGGAACCCGTGCTTTCGCAGGCGGCCCAAGGCCGAAACTTCCGCCGGGGCGAACAGGTTTATCGTGATGCCCAATGTGCCGTCTGCCATCGCTTCCACGGCGAAGGAGGCTCCGGTGGACCCGACCTCACCGGCCTGGGCACCCGCTACACGGCGGGGATGGTCCTCCAGTCACTCCTCCAACCCAACGAGGTCATCTCCGAGCAATATCAGGCGATCAGTCTGACGTTGAAGAATGATGATACGGTCTGGGGCCAGCAGGTGGGAGAAACCGCGGAGGCATTTGAACTGCTCGTGGATCCTCTGGCGGGAAAAACCTCGCGCATCTTGAAAGTGGACGTGAAGGACCGGTCCGCGTCCCCCATCTCGCCTATGCCCGAAGGTCTGCTGAACACCTTCACCCAGGACGAAATCCTCGACCTCCTCGCCTACCTACAGTCTGACGCCGATCCCCAAGCGGCGGCGTTTTCCAAGTAACGAGCCGAGGTCAGGACCAGTTCTTCGAGCGGGGCGCATCTCAGTTTCTGGGCGGAGCCGCCGCCGCGCGGCGGCCTACCGGTAGGGATGGCGCGCTGCGCCGTCCCCGCCCGCAGGGCGGCCATTGACAGGGCAGCGTCGAAAAACTCCACGCCCCCCCGCCCCAGTCTCCATCAGGTAGCGGGACGCCCGGAGCGCGTCTTCGATGGTGGCGCCGAGATCGGAGGAAAGGGGCTGTTCATCGCGATCGCGGAAGACGGGGAACAAGACCTTGGGCACCGGACGGCCAAACGCCGGGGTTGGTACTCGACCACCGGAGCTTCTGCCTGCCACGGTCCGGTCTGCAGACACCGGGCAGAGTCGCATGTTGATTTCCCCTGATCCCGATTCGCTTCGGCGGTGGAATGCCACCGCCGAAGGCCTTGCCGTCCGGGCGCACGCTGGCCAATTCCGCCGGGACGGTGCGCCGTATCTCACCCATCCCGCCGCGGTGGCCGCCGCAGTGCCGCCTTTCCTGGCCCCCATCGCCTGGCTGCACGACGCCTGCGAAGATTCGTCGCTGACGCTGGACGACCTGCGCGCGGCCGGGCTGCCCGACCCTCTGGTCGCCGCGGTCGCGGCGATCAGCAAAGCCCCCGGGGAGGACTACGACGATTATCTGCAACGGGTGCTGGCCAATCCGTACGCCGCCGCCGTGAAGTGCGCCGACATCGCCCACAACCTGAGCGGACACCCCAAGCCGGCGAGCCAGGAAAAGTATCTCCGCGCGCTGCCGAAGTTGCTGCCGGTGGCCGCGACCGTCTGGCCCGAGGTGGCCACGGCGTTGCGGCTGTCGTGATCGGTGCGGGGGGAACTCCAACCGATGGTTTCCTGGAAAAAGGTTCGGGAGTTCAATAGCGAGGAGATCGAAGCGTTGGCGGAAGCGGAACATGCCCGTTGGGTGTTGGAGCGACTGGGGACCGGCTGGCAGTTGGGTCCGGAAAAAGACGTGACGCAACGCTTGTCTCCGCACCTCATCCCTTGGGATCGCCTGCCGGACGAGGTGAAGGAATGGGATCGGAAAGCCGCTCGGAAGCTGGAGTCGAGGCTGGCCGAGGCTGGATTCCAGATCATTCGACGCGCGCCATGAGGAGTTCACCCCGTGGGTCGCGATATGAAGTCGGGGCGAAGAATCGAGTCCGGCATCTTCCGTATTGCAAATCGGCTCACGGCTTCCCATCACCAGGGCGTTGGAACTAGCGTCGCGGGCATGAAACTTTGCCGCTTCCAGCGTCCCGGTTCCGCGGTTCCGGAGGTTTCCGTCGGT
>CAYYSX010000335.1:0-6182 GCA_964474315.1 uncultured Verrucomicrobiota bacterium
TAGCCGGCAATCGACTCACCGGTCTGACCTTGCCTGCGGAGTTGACCAAACTGGAAATGCTCAGCTTACGGGGTAACCGACTCGGCGACCTGATTTTGCCCTCGGGCTTGGCACATCTGCAAATGCTCTACCTTTCCTACAACCAACTTACGAATCTGACCTTGCCTGCGGGCTTGGCTCATCTGCAACGGCTCGACCTGGAGGAAAACCAACTCACGAATCTGAGCCTGCCTGAGGGGCTGATCAACTTGACGTCACTTTTGGTCTCAGATAATTTGTTGACTAACCTGGCCGTGCCTGAGTCGCTGAACTTGAGCCAGTTCCTGCTCCAGGGTTTTGCCAAGGAACGGATCACTGTCGTCCCGATGCTTCGCTATGGACCGGCGATTGTCCAGGACGGCAGCGGCATCCGCCTGCGGCTCCGGGGAATGAACGGGCAGTGCGTCCGCGTGCAGCGCAGCAGCAATCTGCTGGACTGGGAGGATTGGTGCAGTGTGACCTTTGAAGGAACTTCCAGCGAACTCAGTGATGAGACCACTCCCATGACCCAGCGCTTTTACCGCCTCCTCGACAATCATTAACTTTCATGTATTTGCAATTTACGATGGAAGGGGCAGTCGCCAGAAACAGAGGACAGTCGAAGCCGGTGGTCTGTCGTCCGCATTCCGCATTTTGTCCTGAGGCTTTTTTATGAGAGTCCTCACGATGAGTCGGACCCAACGCCGTCCGATGAGCTTCGGGTTCACCCTGACCGAGCTGCTGGTCGTGATCGCGGTTATCGCGGTGCTGGCGGCCCTGGTGTTGCCCGCCTTGGCCACGGCCCACGGTCAGAGCCGGTCCATCACCTGCCAGAATCATTTGCGTCAGCTTCAGCTCGCCTGGCTTGCTTATGCGGGGGAGAATCAGGGTCACCTGGTTCCCAATGAGGAGGGCCGGCCGTTCGGATTCTGGGAAGGCGTGCGCCATTCCTGGGTACTCGGCAATGCCCAGCGCGACACCACGCCCGAAGGACTCCAGCGCGGCCGACTCTACGCTTATATCGGTCATCCCGGTCCGTACCGCTGTCCGAACGACTCTTCGACTGTCACCGGCCAGCTCCAGTTGAAGCGCCTGCGCAGCTATGGTCTCAACGGCGAACTGAACTACTGGATCATCGCCGACGCGCAGTATGGACTGCCCCTCCTTCAGACGTTTCGTAACGAGGCCCAGTTGCGCCGTCCCTCGGCCACTTATGGATTTCTGGACGTCAAGGCGGAGACAATCGATTCCGGCATCTTCGGCATGCCCGGTCCGGCAGCGCAGACGGAGGAGGAGTTGCGTCGCAATCTATTGGAGCTGCCCTCGACTCGCTGGCTGCATTTGCCGGGGGAGCGGCATGCGGGCGGCGCCAATCTTAGTTTTCTGGACGGCCATGTGGAGGCACATCGGTGGAAGTACACGCCCAAGATTTCCATCTCGCCGTCGGGGCATCGTCCGGTCAACGAGATGGATCTGGAGGACATGCGCTGGCTAGTGCGTCACGGCGCGGCGTGGCAGCGGATATTTGAGTGAAGCGAAAAGCGGGTGCGAAGGAACCAGAGTATATAAAGGGTACCGCAGACCTCTGAGTCTGCTGTTCCTAAGGTTTTTAACCTGCCCGTGGGGTTAGGCAGAGGGGGGAGGACGGGCGAACCTCCAAGTTAGCAAGGGGGGTAAATGGTAAGAGCAGAGGCGGAGGGCTCAACAGTTGGGTTTTGGAACCGAAGACCACCGAGGCCACGAAGGGGAAGGAATGAGCCATCAACTTAGCTTTTCGTTTCCCGCATTTCCTGTGAGAGCTTCGTTTCTAAGCGACCTGAACGGGCCGGCGGCGGACGAGCCGTCCGCGCTCCCGACCAGGAGCGCGCCTTGGAGGGCGCTTCGCCGTCATCGCTCCCACCGCCCGAGCGATCCGGACTTCCCCGACACCATTCAGTGAAGCAACAGATTGACCGGTCACTTTGTTCCTAGCGGTCATTCTGACTGGATTCGCTGGACCCGGAAAAAGCGGTTCTCCTCAGAGACCGGTATGGTGACAGCCCCGCTGTTGTGGGGAGGGTTGGCCCAGGTTTGCCAGGACGTCTGGCCGCCCAGCGGCTCGCAGAATTCGAGTCGGTGTTCGAAGCCGCTTGCCACGGGGTAGGTCAACCGGACCTGTGGCTCTCCGCCGGTTTGGCTACCTAGCAATTCGATAGAAAGAACCAATGATCCGCCGGAGGTTCCCCAATAATCCTCCACAAACCAACTACGCCTCCCATTGCTGACATAGCCCCGGGCTCGCAGAACGCCGTCGGGGGGCAGGGAAACACCGGTAAGCTGCCAACCACCAGAGATGCGCGTGCCAGTCCCCAACTCTGTCCACGCGACCCCATTGAGTGAACTTTCCAAGGTGGTCCACCACACCTCCGGGCTGGCACCTCCCCGCAGCCAGGTGATTGTAGTGCCATCGTACGCCAAGCTGTGCGTGGCCGGGACGGTGTTGTTCAGCCGGCCGAGGGTATCGTGCGGCTGCCCGCTCAGCGCGGAGAACGAGCCACCCACCAGAATCCTTCCGTCCGCCTGTACCGCCAGCGAATGGACAATAAAATACTCACTCCCTCCCCGCCCTGGATTGAAGGTAAGGTCCAGCGTTCCATCGGCATTCAGCCGGCCAAGGAAGTTGCAGGGCTGCCCGCCCAGCGTAGAGAACTCTCCGCCCACTAGAATCTTCCCGTCCGTCTGTACGACCAGCGAGTTCACCCAGCCGTCCGCTCCTGGATGGAAGGTGGTATCCAGCGTCCCATCCGCATTCAGCCGGCCCAGGAAATCGCGTGGTTGCCCGCCCAGCGTCTCGAACATTCCACTCACCAGGATTTTCCCATCCGGCTGCACCGCCAGAGAACGCACCCGACCGTCCGCCCCCGGATTGAAGTCGTCGGGAAGCGGAGACTGAGCGAAGGCGGTTTGTCGGGTGAGGCTGAAGAGAAGAAGGAAGACACCCCATGCGGTCGGGCGGCGGAGCGTCGAAGAGAGGGGAAAGTTCATGGCTTTCGTGATGTCGTGGTCGGGCGGGTCCGCAGGGCCTGCTCTGGAAGGGTACTGGGAAAAAAGGCCGGCAAGGTTACCGACTTTTTCGTTCGACGAGGGTCTGGGCGCGACGCCCAAACCCACACGTTCATTCGGTTTAGCTGGGGCCGCGGAGCACTGCCCCAGCCTCGTGGCGAGGGGGAGCGTGCAGCGTCAGCCCTTCGGGTCAGTCAGCCTGGCCAATGCCACCGTCAACCGCGCCCGCCAAAAGAATCCCAAGACCCAATTCAACACCCGCCGCTTCCAACCATACTTCCGTTGTGCCACCCACGGCTCCCAGCGTCTCCAATCGCCCCTCTCTTCGAAATCCCCTTCCCTCTGCGACTTCTAAATCTCAAAGGACGCGTCCGGCCCTGGTCCTCCTTTGTCGGATTTCCGCTTTACCGCTGGTCTTCCGTTCCGGCTTACTGTCAGGCATGCAGACTTCCAATCCGGTGTTTCGCAATGATCCGTTCTCCGCTTCCGCTGTTCGGCCATCCGGGGCCTCGATGACCATCGGTGGTGCCATCGGCAAGACAGCCTTCTTCCTGGTGCTCATGTTGATCAGTGCCGGAGCAACGTGGTCGTTGTTCACGCGCGGCTTCCCCGTTCTTCCCATCGCCTTGGGTGCGGGCCTGGTCGGATTCCTGCTGGCGGTGGGCATCAGCTTCAAACCCACCTGGGCCAGGGTCCTGGGGCCGGTGTATGCGCTGCTGCAAGGGATGTTAGTGGGCGGAATCTCGGCAGTGTACAACGCCCAATACCCTGGCATTGCCCTCGCGGCGGCCGGCGGAACAGCAGCCACCTTGGCCGGTCTGCTCTTCGCCTACCAAACGGGCATCATCCGAGCGACGGACAACTTCCGACGCGGGGTGGTCGCGGCCACGATGGGGATCATGTTCTTCTATCTCGCCACCTTGTTGCTGGGGTTTTTCGGAATCCAGGTACCGGGAGTCTTCGGTTCCGGCTGGGTGGGCATCGGTTTCAGCCTGTTCGTCGTGGTGATCGCCGCGCTGAACTTGGTGCTCGACTTCGACTTTATCGAGCGGGGCGCGCGCAGTGGGGCGCCGAAGTACATGGAATGGTACGCGGCGTTTGGGCTGATGGTGACGCTGGTCTGGTTGTACCTCGAAATCCTCCGCTTGCTGGCAAAGGTGGCGGGCCGGCGCTGAAGGTCATCAGCCGCTCAAAGGAAGGAATCGGCCAGCCGCGCCGTGTTCTGCGCGATGCGGAGCCAGAACGGACGTCGGCGCCATTCTTCCAAGGTTAACCGGTCGCTCTGGGCCAGGTGACGTTCGTTGATTTCCCGGAGCTGCCGGGCCACTTCGGCATCGTGAATCAGGAGATTGGCCTCCGCGTTCAGAGCAAACGAACGGATGTCCATGTTGCTGGAGCCGACAATCACAATCTCGTCGTCCATGGCGATGCTCTTGGCGTGGAGGAAGTGGGGACGGTACCGGTGGATCTCAACGCCGGACTCGAGGAGCTCGTCGTAGAAGGAGTCTTGCGCCAGGACCGTGAGGCGCTGATTGGAGTGTCGGGGTACGATCAGGCGGACCTGCACCCCACGGGCCACGGCGGTACGAATGGCTCCGAGAAAAGGTTCGTCCGGCACACAGTAGGGCGTGGTAATCGTCACCTGCCGACGAGCCTGGTGCAGCAGGGAAACGAGGAGCATGGCGAAGGTCTGTTGCCGGTAGCCCGGCGAACTGGGGACGAGCTGAGCGAACACAGTGCCGGTGCGAATCAACTGCCCCAAGTGAGGTTGGATGCCGGTAGGCCGGGCCACCTCTTGGAGGCGGTCCACCAAGAAAACCGCCTCCAGCTCGGCCACGATCGGGCCCGTGACCCGCGCGACCAGTTCCTCATTGGGAAATCCGGGGACAAAGCGAGGCGCGACAATGTTCTGGGAACCCACGTAACCCACCCGGCCGTCGATGATCGCCAGCTTGCGATGGTTGCGAACGTCGGCCCGAGCACGCCGGGCGTGAAAGAAACGGAGCGGCAGCAATTCGGTCACTTCGACGCCCCGTTTTCTCAAGCGAGGGGCCAGCGTCCGCAACGCCGGCTTGGAACCAATCCCGTCCAGCAGGAGCCGGCATTCGACGCCCCGGGAAGCCGCCCGCTCCAGCGCCTGCGTCACCACGGCCGCCACATCGTCTTCGGCATAAATGTAATAGAGCAGATGGATGCGGGTCGTAGCGGCATCCAGATCGGCGGCGAGGCGACTGAGAGCCGGCTGGTAATCAGGCAACAGCTCGACGGTGTTGCCCCCCAGCATCGGAAACGCAGTGAGGTTCTCGGCCAGCCCAGCGGCGACGGCCACCTCATCCGGCAGTTCCGCGAGTGGGGTTCGGATTTCCGGCGGCAGGGTCTGCGCCGCCGCCCGGATGCGTCCGGACATTTCTTCCAACAGCGTACGCCGACGAGCGGGAAGGTGGATCCGCCCGACCAGCAGGTACAGGACGAGTCCCGGCCAGGGAAAGAGGAAGATCAGCAAGAGCCAAGTTCGTGCGGCCGCCGGGGGCCGGCGCTGGGGGACATAAACCAGCATGACGAACCGGACGGCCCATTCACTGGCGAGATAGAGGGTGCCCCAAGGGTGGGAAGGCGTGGTAAACAGATTCACGGAGTTGGACCCGGAACACGAGATGATGGACCCAGTATTGGCCGGTGAACGTTCGTTCCATGCCTCCGCTTCGCAGGACCTGGCATGGTTCGGGCGTCAACCGGCGCGCCGTCATTCCGCCCGTGTTTTCACCACCCGGTCCTTTCCATTCCAGCCGGGGCGGGGCGCGCTGACTCCGGAGATCGGGCCGAGAAAACGGCAACCAGCCCGGTGGCAGCCAACAGGAGGCAGACAAGGGAG
The DNA here is from genome assembly GCA_964474315.1 of uncultured Verrucomicrobiota bacterium. GTDB lineage: Bacteria > Verrucomicrobiota > Verrucomicrobiia > Limisphaerales > UBA9464 > UBA9464. The sequence continues at coordinate 5,933 of CAYYSX010000335.1, forward strand.
AGTTTCATCACGTTCTCAGGCGGGTGTGGTCGGACCGGGAAGCAATAACGCTGACGGGACAAACTGCCAAGGAAGGACGCGGGGACCCCGGTGCGCAGCGGACCCGAAGGCGCGGGCGGATTTGATCCGCACGGAGACGCCATTCGCGTCCGTCTCGTTCCACAATCCGATGATCGGGCTCGATGCGGATCAACCGCACTTGGAACCCCGAAGTGAGGCCGGGGGGAAACGGTGTCGGACCCGCAGCCTC
>CAYYSX010000336.1:0-3133 GCA_964474315.1 uncultured Verrucomicrobiota bacterium
TGTTGGTGGTCATCGCCATCATCGCCATTCTCGCCGGCATGCTCCTGCCGGCGCTGGGCCGGGCCAAATCCAAGGCCCAGGCTACCAAGTGCATGAGCAATACCCGTCAGATCGGTATCGCCTTCATCCTCTATGCGGACGATAATCAGGAAAGCTATCCGCGGACCCTGGGTTGGAATGCTCACGGGGGCATCCGGGGGCGGACTTCCGACCATCATGGCGGGGCCACGCCGGAAACGAACCGGCCGCTCAATCGGTACACGGGACCGCAGGTATTCCGTTGTCCGAGTGATCAAGGCGACACGGAACAGCCGCAGATCAAAACCTCATGGGAAGCCTATGGCAGCAGTTACCGGCCCCAGCATGGGATCAACAGTTTCCGGGTCTTCCACATCACCTCCGACATGTTCGATAGGACCATCGCGCCGATCAAGACCTCCCGGATTGCGGTCAGCCCGGCCAACAAAATCATCCAGGGGGACAGCTCCTGGCATTCCAACCGGGACGTCAACAATAAGAAAACCGCGTGGCACAATTATCGGGGACAGCGCCGCAATAACATCCTCTTCGGCGACGGTCACACGGAGTTCTATAAGTTTCCGCGCGAATTCGAGCCTTCCGTTTCGCCCGGCATCGACGCCGCGGTACCCGATGGCGACACCCGTAACCGGTATGCCCCCGATCCGGCCTACGTGTATTGGTAAGCGCCCATGCCGTTCACTTCGTTCACCGGGCCATCCATGTCTCCCGGACTCGCCTTAGAATGCGCCCGGGGAGGCCCGGATCCCTTGGAAGAGGCCTTCCGCCGGGCCCGGCAGGCCGGCTATTCCTGGGTGGAACCGTACGTCTTTGTTCCGGTGGAACTAACGGTGAACAGTCATCTGCGGTTCGCCGGTTTCAGCTCCTACCACCATCTCCACACCGCCGACACTGACCGGGAAGCCGTGAAGGAAGCACTGCGACGTCACGGTTTGGCGTTCTCCGCCTTTTCCGCCCACACCTCGCTGTTGCTCCCGCAACTGGCTGTTCCCCAACTGACCGCGGTCATTGATCTCGCCGCCGAGTTGGGGGCTCCGGTGGTCATGTCGGACGAAGGACCGGTGGATCCGCACTGGATGCCGCTGGAGCGCGCCTTTGACCTTCTGTGTTTCACCGTGGAACCGATTATCCGTCATGCGCAGGCGCGGGGCGTTCACTTCGCTTTGGAACTGCACAACGCCCTGACCACCCGGCCCGAGTTCCTCGTTCGGCTGCTGAGGCGTTTCAGCGCCCAGGAACTGGGAGTCAACTTCGACACCGGAAACTCGTTTCTCGCCGGCAACGATCCGGCCGCCTTTCTTCGGGAAGTCGTGGATCGAGTGATTCATGTCCATATCAAGGACATTCCCATTGCCCACCTCCCGCTTCGCGGAAAGGTCACCGGCACCCGGGTGGGGGTGGCGGCCGGTGCCGGCGTGGTGGATCTCCCCGCCGTTCTCGCGGTTCTCGCCCAACAGGGCTATCGCGGTGTTCTGAGCGTCGAATGCGACACGTGGGAACAGGCGGAAGAGAGTCAGCGGTATCTCGCGGGGCTTCTGGCGGAACTGTCGGCCTCCACCCCGATCCCTTCATGCGTGGCTGGCTGAGTCCATTTCTGGTGTCCGTCTGGTCAGTGGGACTCCTCACGTTGGAGGCCGCGGAATCGCTGCGCTTCCAGATGCGCAGTCGTGATCCGGCCACCGGGGTCCTCCAGATCAAAGCGGTCGATCTCGATCCCGCCCGGACCGCGGTGGTGGTCATCGACCTGTGGGATCGTCACTGGTGCAAGACGTACACGGCCCGGGTGGGCGAGCTGGTTCCCCGGATGAACGCCACTCTCGACGCCGCGCGCCAGCTCGGCATGACCATAGTGCATGCCCCTTCCGACGTCGTGACGTTCTATGCCGACACCCCGCAACGAAAGACGATGCTCGCCGTGCCCGCGAGCCCGCCACCCGCCACCAATGGTTTTGCCGTGGCCATGCCGCCCTGGAACCAGACCGGTGGCTGCGAGTGCGGTCCCCATCGCCCCTGCACGGCAGGATCGGCCTGGACCCGTCAGCATCCGGACCTGCGTATCGAACCGGGGGATCTCATCGGCGACTGCAACCGCGGGGAGGAGTTGTTGAACCTTTGTGCCGCGCGGGGCATCGAGCAGATGCTCTACGTCGGCGTGGCCTCCAATATGTGTCTCTGCCACCGGGGATTCGGCCTCTTTAATCTGCTCCGTCACGGCTACCGCGGTTATTTTGTTCACGATCTGGTCCAGGCCATTTCCGGCAACGGATATGATCCCGATCGCCAGGAGTTGGATCCCAATTTCACCCCGGCCGCTGGGACGGCGCACGTACAGCAGTATTTGGAACGCTTCGTCGCGCCGTCGCTGGACAGCCGGCAAATTCTGACCGCAGCCGGAAAAGGGGCGGGCGATCCGCGTCCGCACGCCGTCTTCGTCATCGCCGACGAGGAATATCGGTCGGAGGAATCCCTGCGCCGCTTTGCCCAGTCCTTCCTGGAACCGGAAATCCGCTGCACGTTCGTGGGGCCGGCGCCCGACCGGCGGCATGACCTTCCCGGAATCGCTGCGGTGGATGACGCCGACGTAGTGGTCTTGAGCCTGCGCCGCCGATTCCTGCCGGCGCCCCAGATGGATCATCTGGAACGGTACCTGCGGAACGGACGGCCGCTGATTGCCCTGCGGGTCAGTGTGGTGGCTTTCGCCGAAGGTTCCGGAGTGACCCGCTCGGAGGACGGACAGGTGGTCTGGCAGGATTTCGACCGCGAGGTCCTGGGTTGCCGGTATAACTTCTACGATTCGGCCGCGCGACAGTCCGGCAGCGACGTCTGGGCCGTGGCTCCCTGGGGCCAAGCAACAGCCGCCCTGAAAGCCGAACCTCGTTTTCATTCCACTTCCTGGATCTACCGCACCCAGCCGCTGGCGTCGAACGCCACCGTCTTGTGGCGCGGCCGCTGGTCCGAAACCCAACCCGACGAACCCGTGGTTTGGACGCGAAGCGGCGAGGACGGCCGCGTCTTCTACACCAGCTTGGGCCATCCGGACGACTTCCAGCAGGCCGCCTTCCAAGCCTTGTTGCGTGACGCCTTGGCCTGGGCA
>CAYYSX010000336.1:3233-6178 GCA_964474315.1 uncultured Verrucomicrobiota bacterium
GAGCCCTTCCGCTTCCACGGCGACGTCAAGAAGGAGATCGCGTTCATCATTGGCGAGAATGAGTACCAGACGTGGGAAACGCTCCCGGAGTTCGCCCGCACCGAATTGGAATGGCGCGGCTACTGGACTTCCTTCGTCACCGCTTCTGAGAAGGTCGAGGACAACGACTTCAAAAATTGGGAGGCGATTCCCAGCGCCGATGTGGTGGTCATCAGCACGCGACGCCGGGCTCCGCCCACGCCCATGATGGACGCCCTGCGCGCGCACGTAGCCGCGGGCAAGCCCGTGGTGGGCATCCGCACCGCCAGCCATGGATTCGAGTTGCGCGACCAAAAGGAACCCACCGACACGACCTGGCCCCGCTTCGACATCGAGGTCTTGGGCGGGGATTACCAGGACCACTACGGCAAAGGCCCCGGCCGGGCGACGATGGTGAAGTCGATCCCGGAGACGGCCGGCAGTCCGATCCTCAACAACGTGGAGCCGGAGTTCCGGTCCGAGTCGCACCTTTACCGCAGCCGCAACCTGTTCCGCACGGTCACGCCTCTCCTCAACGGCCAGACCGAGGACGGGAAATCCGAAGTGGAACCGGTGGCCTGGATCAACACCCAGGAGAACCGCCGGGTCTTCTACACCTCGCTCGGCAGCCCGGAAGATTTCGCCGATCCCAATTTCCGGCGGCTTCTGCTCAACGGAATTTTGTGGGCGCTGAACGACTTCATTCCTCCCGCCGAGCCTCGTCCCATCGACTACGACGGCGCCTGGCAACCCCTGAACGTGCCCGGCACCTGGGACGACGCCTCCCAAGGCCGGCTCGCGAAGTACGACGGAATCGGCTGGTACCGCTGCTGGGTCCGGATTCCCCCGGATTGGCCGGTCTCGGCGCAACTGGCGGTGGAACAGGTCGATGACGCGTTCGAAGTTCTGGTGAACGGCGTCCAGGTGGGCGGCGGCGGAACCTTTCCGCCCAACTATGCCTCGGGACTGGGACCAGAACGTTCGTTCCCCGTCAGCCTTCGCCCGGGTGAACTCAATGCGGTAGCCATCCGGGTGTACGACCACGGTGGCCGGGGCGGATTCAAGGGGCGGGCGCCGGAACTCCGGGCCAATGGCCAGGGGTTGAGCCTCGAAGGAGAGTGGCAGTTCCGTCTCGGAGATCCGGCCGATGTGGTGCAACCCACCCCCGTGGGATCGGCCAGCGAAACTCCTGGAGTATTCGCGAGTCCGACCGTGAAACCCGCCGGCACACCGTCCGCCGCCGCGCCTCCCGAACAGCTCGGACCACTGCCCCCCGAGGAAGCCACCCACTCGTTTCAGGTCTTCGACGATCTGGTCTTCGAGCAACTCCTCGCCGAGCCCGACATCGCCCAACCCGTGTTCCTCACCTTCGACGAACGCGGCCGGATGTGGGTCGTCGAGTACCGGCAATATCCGGAACCCGCCGGATTGAAGATGGTCAGCCGGGACAATTTTTGGCGTGCCGTCTATGATAAAGTTCCCGATCCGCCACCCCGGCACGTGCGCGGCGCCGACCGAATCACGATTCACGAAGACACCGATGGCGACGGGCAGTTCGATCAGCACCGGGTCTTCGTGGACGGACTGAACATCGCGACCAGTGTGGCGTTTGGCCGCGGCGGCGTGTTCGTGCTGAATCCGCCTTACCTGCTGTTCTATCCGGATGCCAACCGCGACGACGTGCCGGATGGCGACCCGCAGGTGCTGTTGTCGGGCTTTGGGCTGGAGGACACCCATTCGGTCGCCAACTCGCTGCGTTGGGGACCGGATGGATGGCTTTACGGCTGCCAGGGTTCGACGGTGACCGGGAACATTCTGGTGTACGGGGCGGAGGGAAAACCGCTGTCAGAAAGTCAATGGTCGGTGGCGCAGGGCCAGCCAGCGATTCCGGGCGGCGAGGCACCGATGAAGCCGGTCTATTCCCAGGGACAGAACATCTGGCGCTACCATCCGGCCCGGCGGATTTACGAAGTGTTCAGCGAAGGAGGCGGGAATGCTTTCGGGCTCGAGATCGATTCGGCCGGCCGCATTTTCAGCGGACACAACGGCGGCAACACCCGGGGCTTCCACTACCAGCAGGGCGCCTATTTGCAGAAGGGTTTCGACAAACACGGCCCGCTCTCGAATCCGTACGCCTTCGGCTACTTCCCGCAGATGCCGCACCCCGATGTGGACCGGTTCACCCACAACTTTGTGATCTACGACAGCGGCGCGCTCGGGGAGAAATACCAGGGCCGTCTCTTCGGCGTAGAGCCGCTACAGGGACGCATCGTCATGAGCGAGATCACTCCCGATGGATCCACCTTTCGCACTCGGGACCTGGGGCATCCAGTGACCAGCTCCGACAAGTGGTTCCGGCCGGTGGACATCAAGCTGGGCCCCGACGGCGCGCTTTATATCGCCGACTGGTATGACCGGCAGGTGAACCACTACCGGAACCACGAAGGGCAAATGGATGCGAGCAACGGCCGCGTGTACCGCCTGCGCGCCCGGACGCCTTCCGATCCCACTCCTAACCTGGCGGCGAAATCTCCGGACGAACTCCTGGCGTTCTTCAGCCATCCCAACCGCTGGGTTCGTTTCGAAGCCTTGCGGCTGCTCGGTGACCAAACAGGCCGCATCCGTCCACTGGATCTGGAGGAAGTCCTCCGGCGCTCCGCTCCGGACGATGCGCTGCACGTTCTGTGGACCCTTCACCTCGCCGGCCGTCTCGATGAGGGGGCGGCCCGGACTGCGTTGAGCCAAGGGGGACCGCAGGTGCGTGCCTGGACGGTCCGTCTGCTGGGAGACCAACGGCAGGTCACTCCGGAACAGGCGGCCCAGTTGATCGAACTCGCTTCCGCCGAATCCGACCTCGAAGTCCGCACCCAACTGGCCTCGACGGCCAAGCGGCTTCCCACTCGTCAGGCGTTGCCCATCGTCAAAGC
>CAYYSX010000337.1:0-6175 GCA_964474315.1 uncultured Verrucomicrobiota bacterium
ATACGGATTTCCATCTGGGTCCCTCGACCCCGGCCCGAGATTCTCGAAGTTGATCCGGTAAGGCATCAGCGCGTCAGCCTGAATCCACGACTGCTCACCGTAGCCGCTGGGGCCAATCTTTTCGTTGGGGTCAACGGCTCCGGCCGCGCCAGAGCCACCGCTCCCGCCATCACTGCCACCGCCACCGCCGTCGGGGGGGGCACCAGGAGGTGGGGGCAATGGCGGTGGCGCTGGGCAAAGAGACTCACCAACCCATTGCCCTATGCCAGCCCCAATAGTGCCTCCGACCACGATGCCAACACGAGTAGGTCCACCAAGTATGGCGCCAAGACCGCCATAAAAACCAACGAACATCGTTACACATATACTGTTCGGACTTAATCCGGCTGGGTCGATGCGCCCAGAGGGCTGATTTTGCGTGTAGGAAAATAGATTAAACCCTCCTTTAATTCCTATCGGATCAGCAGAAGAGAAGCGGCCTATTGTCGGGCTATAGAATCGAGCTCTCATGAACAGAAGCCCATTGTTCTCCGTCTGCACACCAAACTGACCTATAAATTGAAGCCCATTAGCACTAGTTGAGGAAGAGTTCAGAACTTCGCCAAATGGCAAATAACTATAGTTTTCAATCAATGCACCTTGCAGACTAGTTAAATTCACGGTGGATCCAAGAGCATCGAAGTCATAAAAGCTTTGGCCTATCGGACCGCGAAAAACAACACCAAGACCATACGCATTTCGACTCTTGAAATCACCTGTTGCCTCATATTCCGCCACTACATTCACCAAGCCCGTCGGATCCAGCAGATACTCCGTCCGCTCGCCGTTCAACACCGTCGCGGTACGATCGCCCAGCGTATTGTATTCATATTCTGTCACACCCTCCGGGCCGGTAACTTGCACAAGGCGGTTTTCGACATTGTAAGCATATATCCGCTTCCCATCGGAGACGAGGTTCCCGTCCGCGTCATGCTGATGGGCCACGCCGCCCACCTCGGTGTATTGGTTGAGATGATTGACGGTATAGGCAGTGGTGACGCCGTTGAGTACTGTGGACGTGCGATTACCGAGGGCGTCATAGTTGTAGCGCAAATCCTGATCGGGAATCTCCGGATTGGTGGAGTCCAGGACCGCATGGATAAGCTGGCCCGTGGCGTCGTACTCATAAATCCACTTGCCATCCAGGGTTTCCATGCTGGTGCGGCGACCGCGGGCGTCGTAGGTGTAAATGAACTGTGAATTCGGCGTGCCATCGGGCGCATGATTGGTGAGGTTGAGGATTTGTCCGGCAGCGTCGTATTCGTAAGTAGTATAGGTGCCGTTGCCCTTGTTGATGCGGAGGAGACGGCCCGCGGCATCGTAGAGGTATTCAACCAACACAGCGTCGGCGGCATCCTTGACCTTCCAAAGCCGGCTCGCGGCATCGTAGTCGTAGCGGGTGTCGCCGCCGGCACTGTCGGTCATCCGCGTGCGGCGGCCGTGCGCGTCGTGGAAGTATTCCACCCAACGGTCGTTGGAATACGTAACCCTTTTCAGGCGGTCGCCATCGCTGGCGGGGTCGTAGGTGTAGGTGGTTATCTGATCCGGGCCGGTGATCGGATGTTCGGTTACTTGTACAAGATTGCCGCGGGCGTCGTAGTCGTAGTCGTGAAAGCTGCCATCGGCGAACGTCTTGCGGTCCACTTGCCCTGTCGGCGTATAGGTTAAGTTGATGACTTGAGCCCGGCGGTTGGTTTGAGTTTGTGGCTGACCGGAGGCGGTGTAGTTCCCCAGCCGCTCGACCGATCCGTTGGCGTAGGTGGTGTTGAGGAGATTGCCGTTCGCGTCGTAGTCATAGCGAGTGAGATTGCCCTTCGCGTCGGTGAAATGGGTCATCTTCTTCAGCGGATGATCGTAGCGGAACCGAGTCACATGGCCGAGTTCATCGGTGATGGAGGTCGGGCTGCCGCAATCGCACCAGGTGAAGCTCTGACTGTCGCCGGTGGGAAGCAGGAGCCGGCGCAGGCGTAGATCGGCGTCAAACTCCGAAAGGGTGATGTTCCCTAAGGGATCGGCCACCTTGGCCAGCAGACCGCGGTGCTCAAAAAAGAGCGAGGTGGTCCCTCCGCCAGTGGTGACGGTGACGCCACCCGCGCTGTCATAGCCGAAGACTGTGGCCTGCTCGCCATCGGCCAGCCAGGAGGACTCGAGTCGGCCGCGTTCGTCCCACGTGAAATGGCGGGTGACTCCACCCCGGGTAATAGAAGTCAGCGCGTGACGTCGGGCGGGAGTGCCGGTAGTGTCGTAGGTGTAGCTGGTTACCTTGCCGTCATCGGTCGTGGTCGAGGCGAGATAGGCGCCGTTATAGGTGTAGGTAACGGAGCGTCCGGGCGAATTGCTGACGCTGCCAATCAGACCGGCGCCGTTATAGGTAAGGGAAAGGGAGCCGCCCGAGGAATGGGTCAAATGGTTGAGGCGACCGCCACCATCGTAAGCGGCGGTCACCCGGTTGCCATTGGCGTCCTGCACCCATTCGATGCGTCCATCGGCTTGAAACTGGGTGATCGAACCACCGGGATCCTGCAACTGGTAGCCGCTGCCGATGAAAACCAGCTTCGTGCTATCGCCTGCTTGGGAGAAATACCCGCCGTCGCGCGTGTCACGGGAAAACACGCGGGCCGATCCGGCTTCGCCAACCAACCGGAGCAGATCGCCATCGCGCTCCACCATCAGCCGCGCCTGCCACGGCGTGAACCAGCCTTGTCCGAACGGCCCCGACGCTTGGCGGGAGCGAAGGTTGGAGGCAAAACGACGCGTCAAATCCAACGTCACCCCGGGTGTGGCGACGAAGGAATCCGTCGCATCTTCCAGGACGGGCAGTGGGGAATAGCCGTAGGCCTGTTGGACCTCGAAATTCCAGAGATCGTTCACGTCTGTCACCATTTGGCCCAGCCGCCCAAGAAACTCCGCATTGTCACTGAGCATGTGAACGTAATCACCCGTGGTCGTCAGTTCCGCCGTCAGGTTGGCATACACCACGTCCCAAGTGGCCGGATCCAGGGTGGGCGGGCGCAGGCTTTCCTTTCGTTCTGTCCAGTCAATGGGAGTTGGGTCGTCCGCCGTCCAATAGCGGATTTCCATTTCCACGAGGTCGTCGGAAAAATCCCAGGGTTGTAGCATACCGATGTAGTAAACCGGCACCTGAAAACGTTCGCCGGGATTGAGCACGCCCGGTTGCGTACCACTGGCCAGGATGAGTGCTTCATGCGCGGTGCCCGGCGGCAAGCCCGCCGTGCCGGACCAGAAATCTTCGATGATGCGCGATTGGTCCAAGGTGAGGATTAGACGATCGCTGCCGTCAGGATCGCTGCTTTTCAGGATCAGCAAGGGGGCGGGCATGGAAGCGTTGCCTTCGTTGGCATACTCGACATAGATGGTCGCCATGGCGTGCCGCCCCAAGCTGCCGGGCATGATGAGACGGGTGACCAGCTTGGGCTCCCCGGGAGCCAGCACCTCAAAGGCGTGGGCAAGAACGGCAGTATCACCGTCGGCCTGTCGAATTCGAACCGAATACTGCCCGGGAGGAGTCTGATCAGCGAGGAAGGTGGCGGTAAGCTGGCTGAAGGAATCCACCGAAACGCTTCCAGCCGTGCCGGCCACGGCACCGCTCTCGGAGAGTAATTCCACGATGGTCCCGGGTTCAAAGCCCGCTCCGACCAACGTCATATCGAAGCCCACATTGCTGGCATTGCGGTTGGGAGTGACCCCAGTAAGGAAAATCACCGCGGTCGTTACTTGAATGCTGAAAGGTCCGGGCTCGGCAATGTAATCCCCGTAAACCAGCACATAGAAGCTGCCCACAGTTGCATTGGGAATAAGGAGGTCACGATTGGCAGAAATCCCTTCCGCCGCACTGAAGTCGAAGATACCCCGGGTGGGTGCCCCGGACCGGGCGGCGTAGAGCTCCGTGCGGTTGCCGGTTGCGCCCCCGGAAAGGGTGATGCGCATGGGACCGCTATTCGTCACGGTCACCAGGAATAGTTGTGCCTGACCACTGCCCGCGAACTGCCCAAAGAAGGTCTCACCAACCGCCAGAGACGTACGTTCCGTTTCGGTGATCTGGAACGCATAGGCAACGTCGTACGCTCCATCGGTTCCCGAGACGGTCAGCGCATAGGCGCCATCTGCCGGAAGGTTCACGAGTCCGGAGTGGCCGGTGATTCTTTCGAAGAGCACCGTGTTTTCCGGACCGCGCAGAGTAAAGGCGACACCCAAGGCGGACGCGTTGATGAGATCAAACCGCACCTGCTGTCCCGCCACTCCGGAAAACGTCCACCGATCCACGCTAAAGGGTGTCTCGATCTGGCCGTTCAACCGCTGATTGAGGACTAGTGGGGAGATATCTTCGGTCACTTCCCAGAGGGAGATCAGGTAATGGCCGGTGGCGGATGGTTGATCCGTGGAGGCGCGGACATGAATCCGGTACAGGCCGTCCACGGGCAATCGGATGTCGGTCAGGACCACGGCCTGGCCAGCAACAGTGTTGCTCCCTTGGACAACGAGAGTTCCATTGGGAGCGAGCAATTCCACCCTGGTGTGATGCAGTTTGGGTGAAAGCACACTGTCGCTTCCTGGATCTATGCTGAGGACGTAGGACTGTCCGGCACGGCCGAAAAAGGTCCATTCGTCCAATTCACCCTCCACTTCCAGGTTGGCGGTAGTCGGCTTGCCCAGCACCAGCGGTCCGCTGTCGGGAATCTGGTGGAAACTGCCACCCGTAATGACACCGGCGATTTGAGCTGCCCGCGTATAGAGGACCAACCCATTCAGATCCAAGGTGCAACCAACCGGAATAAGGAGGGTATTCACATAGATCGCCTCAGGACTGTCACCGGGTGAGTTGTCGGATTGATCCACCAGCCGCACATAGGTGTTGTTACCCAATTCCAGGGCGTTAAAGGCATAGGCCTCACTGAATGCCGCTGCATTAGTGCCGGTGTCGCTACTCATCGCTTCAAGAAGTTGCGGGGAGCCTGCGGTGCCGGAACCGGCCAACAGTGTTTTACCTTGGGGGGAGAACTGAAGCGGGCTTTGCACTCTGCCCAGCAGATTTCCTCCGAGACGGATGGTTCCGGACGGCTGGCTCACGAACAACGCCTCGTCATCCAGGATCGCGTTTCCGCCAAAGTTTAGGACCCCTCCGACGGCTGCTTTCAGAATTCCGGTAGTGACTGAGTTGTTGGACTCGACGGTGAGGATGCTGGCAGCGAAGGCATTGAGAGTGCCTTCATTGCTAAAGTTCTGAAACGAGAGCCAGAGCGGTCCGCCCTCGGCCTGGATCGTCCCCTGGTTCACCAGCGTCGAGAGGCTGCTCTGATTAATCTGCCCCTGACCTCGCACCACCACCTCCGGCCCTACCGTCCACGACGCCTCTCCCCCGTTGCCCACATACACAGAGTTGGCCGGACCGCTCAGCACGATTTCTCCCCGCCCTCCTACCGTTTGCGTCCCCGGCCCCAGGTACAACCCCGCTCTGTTCTCCAGCGTGAGCCGGGCTCCCTCCACCAGCCTCAACCCATTCATGATGCTCAGCGAGGCTCCCTCCGGCACCTGCACATCCACCGCCAAATCCACCCCGTCCAGCGTGCCTCCCGCCGCTATCAATTCCACCCCTTCGGTCGCCGTAACCGTCCCCCCTCGGATGGTTCCCTGGATCACCCAACTGCCCGTCCCGGCGTTCAGGCTCAATCCTCCCGTCAGTGTCCCCGGCAGGTTCACCGTCCCGCCCGTCCGCTCCAACACGCCCAGCTCCGCCTGCGTCAGGCTGCCCCCCAGGTTCACCGTCGCATCGGTCGCCCGGATCGTTCCCAGATTGCTCCACGCATCGACTCCGTCTCCCAGGTTCAACGTCCCTTCGCTGACTTCCAGCGTGCTTCCCGCCAGGTTCTTCCACGTCCCGTTCAGACTCAGCGTCTGTCCCGGCCCCACCGTCAACCCGCCCACTGGCGGCGTGTAATCATTCCCGTAGAGAGCTAAGCCCGCCCCGCTGCCCTCCAGCTCCACGCTCCCTCCCAACGTCCCGCTCAAGTTGCCTACGCTTAGTACGCTTCCCACCGCCCGCAGCCGGCCTTCGTTGCTGACGTTCTGAAACGAGAGCCAGAGCGGTCCGCCCTCGGCCTGGATCGTCCCCTGGTTC
>CAYYSX010000338.1:0-4969 GCA_964474315.1 uncultured Verrucomicrobiota bacterium
CAGCCAGGAACCCCGCCGGAGGTGGAGACGGTTCCTCTGATGTTAACCCAATGGGCGATTACGAAGCCGGGAATTCCCGCCACTCCGTTTGCGGAACGCGACACTCAGTGGATCGAGCTGTTGAATCGCTCCGAACGCACGATCGATCTGAGCGGCTGGCAACTGGCGGACGGCATCTCATTCGCGTTTCCCCCCAACACCTCCCTCGCGGCGGGCGAGTACCTGGTGATCGCTCGCGACGCCGTCGCACTGCGCTCGCAGCACCCCGGCATCCGCGTGCTGGGCGACTTCACCGGCCGCCTCTCGCGCCGCTCCGACCGCATTCGTCTCCTCGATGCCGACGGCAACCCCGCCGACGAGGTCCGCTATTTCGACGACCGGCCCTGGCCTCACGCCGCGGATGGCGGTGGTTCCAGTTTGGAACTGCGCGACCCTTACGCCGACAACTCTGTTCCCGAAGCGTGGGCCGCCAGCGACGAAACGCAGCGCAGTAATTGGCGCTCTTATCGATTCCGAGCCACGGCGCGTAATCCGGTCTTTGGCCCACCCTTGAATGGATTTCATGAGCTGCGCCTGGGATTGCTCGATGATGGCGAGATGCTGCTCGACAAGGTTTCGGTTATCGAAGATCCGGACGGCACCCGCACCGAACTCATCCAAAACGGCGAATTCACCAGCGGCACTACGCGTTGGCGCTTGTTGGGCAACCATTCCCCTTCCCGCGTCGAGGACGATCCCGACCGGCCGGGCAATTCGGTGCTCCGCGTCATCGCCACCGATCCCCGCGGATATATGCATAATCAGCTTGAGACGACGCTCAAGTCCGGCGCCGCCGTTGCGCCCGTTCGCGCCGGAGTGGACTATGAGATTTCTTTTGAAGCAAAGTGGCTCTCGGGAACGCCTCAGTTTCACGCCGAACTCTACTACAATCGCGTCGTCCGAAAGTTTATCCTCGAACAGCCTGCTGAAATCGGCACGCCCGGGCGTCGCAACTCAACTTACGTTGAGAATCTCGGCCCCACGTACACTCATCTGCGCCACGATCCGCCCCTTCCCAAGCCCGGGGACCCCATTCAGGTTCGCGTTCATGCGTCGGATCCCGATGGCATCGCGGAGCTCACGCTGCGCTATCTCATCAACACCGGCGCCACTCAGTCGGCGATGATGAATCCCCAGGGCGACGGATTCTTCGAGGGGACGATTCCGGCTCAAGGCACCGTGGGAACCGTCATCCAGTTCTGGATCGAAGGCCGCGACGGACAGGGCGCCGTCTCCTTTGCACCCGCCGGCGGTTCGGTGTCGCGCGCCCTGGTGCGGGTGGACACCCGAACACCCGATCCTCGCCGTCGCGCCTTTCATCTCATCGTCAATTCGCGCGATGCCGCCCACTTGCATGAGTTCAAAAATCTGATGAGCGACGACCGGCTGGGCGCCACCGTCATCTGGGATCAGCGCCACATCTTCTATGACTGCGGCGTCCATCTGCACGGCAGCATGTTCAGTCGCAATAACCCGGATACGTGTTCGTTCAACATTCGGTTCCCCGCCGACCGTGCGTTTCGCGGCGTGCATCGCACCGTGCAGGTCAAGCGCCGCGCCATGCAGGAAATCATCGCCAAGTTTGCTCAGGTCCAATCGGGGCTACCCGGAATGTACGAGGACATCGTCGAATTCTTATCGCACCGGACCGGCAACTCCGGCGCCGCGCGAATGTCCCTGGCCCATTACGGAGACATTTTTCTCGCCTCTCAGTTTCCCAATGGAGATGACGGAACCACGTTCAATATGGAGGGCATCCGCGTCCCCCAAGCCACGGACAATGGCACGCCCGAGGGAATCAAACTCCCCTTCCCCGTGGATTGGGTCGGCAACTATGACATCACCGACCTCGGAGACGATCCGGAGCAATATCGTTGGACGACGACGATCAAGAGCCGCCGCGCCCGCGACGACTACTCCCACTACCTCGCGCTCGCCAAGGCCTTCGATCTCCGCGGTCAGGCTTTGATCCGCCGGCTGCCCGAAGTGGCCGATGTGGAGGAGTGGATGCGGGTCTTCGCCCTCGTTTCCCTCTTCGGGATCGGAGATACCTATACTCAAGGCAATCCCCACAACCTGCAGTTCTATGTTCGGCCGAGTGACGGCCGGGTCCTGGCGATGCCTTACGACTGGGACTTCTTCTTCGCCTATGAGCCATCCGCACCGCTCTGGGGCAATCAAAACCTAGGCCGCATCATTGGAACCCCCGTCTTTACCCGTCTCTTTCACGGCCACCTCCTGGACCTGATGGAGACGTCGTTCAATGAGACGTATCTGAGACCCTGGGTAACTCAGTTCTCGTCGGTGACCGGTGAGAACTATTTGTGGGCGCTCGACCGCGTCCGCCAGCGCAGTCAGTTCGTGCGCAGCCGCCTGCCCGTCCGGGTGAACTTCGAAATCACCTCCAACGGCGGCGCCGATTGGGTAGTCAACACGCCGGTCGTCACCCTCGAAGGCCGGGGTTGGATCGACGTCAGCGAAATTCGCCGGATCGGTGACACCGCCCCGCTTACCCCCACCTGGCTGGACGCCCAACGCTGGCGCCTCGCCGTGCCGCTCATTGACCTGACCAACCTCGTGCATCTGGAGGCCCTGAACCGCCGCGGCGAACGGGTGGGAGAAGATCAAATCGTGGTCACCACCACGGCCGTGCCCGATGGCCAACGCGCCTACCTCCGCATTACCGAACTCATGTATCACCCCGCCGACCCCACCTCGGCCGAACTGGCGGTTGGCCTTACCGACCCTGAGGACTTCGAGTTTATCGAGTTAGCCAATCTCGGTCCTGAAACGCTGTCCCTGACTGGCGTTCGCTTCGTCGAAGGGATCACCTTTGATTTCACCGGCGGGAGTCTCGCATCATTGCCGGCAGGCGGACGCGTCTTGGTGGTGAAAGATATGGAGGCGTTTACCTATCGGTACGGCGCCAACCTCCCGGTAACCGGCGAGTATTCTGGGTCGTTGAACAATGCGGGGGAACGACTGCGCTTGGTGGATCGCTATGGAGCCGTGATCCAGGACTTTATTTATTCTGACGATCCACCCTGGCCCGTGGCCGCGGATGGAACCGGTGTGTCGTTGGAAGTCCGCGACCCGTTCGGCAATCCCCAGGATCCAGAGAACTGGCAGGCCAGCGCGGCGATTGGCGGCAGTCCCGGAACCACGGCAACTGCGGCTTCTCCCCTCGTTGGCATTCGGCTGGAAGGCGACCAAATCGTACTCATTGTTCGTCGTAGTGCCGGCCAAACCGCCCGGATTCTCAGCACCGAAGCGCTCACTCTCGACTGGCAACTGGTGCAAGCCTTGGAAGCCCACCCCGTCGTCGGCGACATCGAAGTGCGGATTCCCCTGCGCGAAACGGATGCCCTATTCTATCGAATCGAGATCCCGTGAAGAAAGATATGATAATTAACCTGGTCCTCCATTGCCGGCGTCGATGCTGGGTTGCGACTCCGCTTGAGTGTATTCATTCAATCTGCTCCGAGCCGCTCAAACTGACCGGAGGACCGTGGGCTTGGCCCGCTTCACTGCGTGGAGTCGAGGCGGCCAGGAACGCTGGGGCGGTGGCGCAGTGACGGTGAAGCACCCTTGAAGGGCGCGGTCCTTTCTCGGGAGCGCGTACGGCTCGTCCGCTCGACCACCGGAGGAGCGCCGGCATTGTCGTACTCATCCTGCACTAACTCTCCGCCTTTCCTGTGCGGGCGCGGTAGATCCTATATGCGCCTGGCACAGTGGAGGCAATGAGGAGGATAGCCCAAAAAAGCAGACTGAATGTTCTCGAGTTCCCATCGTAGAATCTCATACTCAGTTCTTCCTTGGCGAGCATCTCTTTCAAAAACTTTGAATCGCGGGGGAGAATCCATTCATTGGACAACTTGTAGGTACGTAATTGCCGAATCTCCGATGTGGTCGGAATGAAATTTGAACTCGACAATACCATCGGAAGAATGCGGAGCGCAGAAGGCGAGAAGAACCGATGAGCACCCCATCGCGAAGGAGATGATTATCCTGAGATGCATCGGACGAATATTCCAAGAAACACTTTCGATCAAGTCGTAAGCCGCGAAGGATCCCGGCGGGCCAAAGTTGGTCCCCGGCCGAATATGCTTCAACAGAACTCCATCCGAGAGCCACACTTCCTGGAAAAGACGTGGGATCAACCCGGCCAGACCCACGCGCCCCAAATTGAGCAAGGGACCTTCGTCGCTGACCGCCGTCCCGGGCCTGAGTTCCGCCACCCTTACTGCAAATTCCCAGGAGGCGTCCTCGGTCTCTCCTCCGTGTTCAAAACGGCGCTTGGCCAGGATCATATTCTGCGCTCTCACCTTGCCGGTGAGCTCCAGATAGCGATCAAAGGTGATTTCCCATCGGCTGACGGCCATGGCAGCATACTCGACCTCCTTGTCCCGCAGCGCTTGGTCGATCATTTCGCCGGCCGACGTTCCCATCGAAATCAGCTTCTCGGCCACCGGATCCGGAAGAGTTAGTTCAACGGTTGTCATCATCACTCCTTTCAACCGAGCGTTGGTTTCACAAGTTCAGGGTTGGCAAGGCTTTCGCGGCTGTGTAGCCGGTTGAAATCACGGCCAGGTGACGGCGCGCAGGAAGCGCGGGAATTCCACCGGCCGCACCCGCGATTTCCGTGGCAGCCAGATGGTAAGCTCCGCTACTTGAATCTAACCTCCCCAGCGAGATTGGCGACCGTGTCGCACACGGGATTTCGAGATGGACCGGGCGCATCTTCGATTGGTCCTTGCCGCACAGTGATGGGACAGGGGGAGAGGAAAGCTCCAAGTTCAATCACCCAAGCTCCCAACCCCCGGGTTCCGCTCGAAGCGTCCCTGGGAAGCGAGGCCTAGGTGGGGCTTGGGCGCTTGGACGTTGGAACTTGGAGCTTCTTTGGCGCTTGGAGCTTGGCTTTTGGAGCTTG
>CAYYSX010000338.1:5069-6167 GCA_964474315.1 uncultured Verrucomicrobiota bacterium
TTGGAGCTTGGCTTTTGGAGCTTGAGGAGGGCGATGGCCAGATCTTTGGGCTCGGCCCACGGCTTTAAGGACAGTGTCAAGACGCGCCCGCGGCGATCGGGGTCATCAACCTTCCATTGCGCTGCCCCATTTTTTTAGTCACTGTACGGCGTCCATCACACATCATCTGTAACGATTCTCGCCATGAAGTCCTCCTCGTTCACCGGTCGTCGCCGTGGCTTTACTCTGATCGAACTACTGGTCGTCATTGCCATCATTGCGATCCTGGCCGGCATGCTCCTTCCCGCCCTCGCCAAGGCCAAAACCAAAGCCCAAGGCATCGGCTGCCTGAACAACACCAAGCAACTGACCATCGCTTGGCACCTCTACTCCACCGACTTCGGCGATCGGGTGGCCAACAACTACGGCGTCACTGAGACCATCGAGGCGATCAACAGGAGGATCTTCGACAACTGGGTGAACAATGTCATGACGTGGGGCGCGAGCTCTGCGGTGGCTGACGTCAGCAATACCAACCGCGAATGGGTCGCCAATGGCGTCCTCGGACGCTACACGGCGGGCACTGTCGGCGTTTACAAATGCCCGGCGGATATCTTCCTCAGCCAGGCTCAGAAGAGGGCGGGTTATACCCAGCGCAATCGCAGTCTGGCGATGAACGCCTTCTTTGGACGCTTCAGCATTTCGGCCAGCGCGTCGGCGGATCCTACCGTGGCCGGACGCAACTGGGGCTTCCAGGACCATCGGCAGTTCCTCAAGCAGGCGGACTGCCCCAATCCGGCCAAGACCTGGCTGTTCGTGGATGAGCATCCAGATTCGATCAACGACGGTTACTTCATCAATAATCCGACGGCCACCGCTTGGCAGGACATCGTGGCTTCCTACCACAATGGCGCGGGTGGCTTCGCCTTTGCCGATGGCCATTCCGAAATCAAGAAATGGACGAGCGGATCGTCCAAGTATCCCGTGAAGTATGCCTATCCGAGTCCAACCAAGACCTTTGACGCCGCCGGTAGGAACGACTTCCAGTGGTGGAGGGAACGGACCGGCTTCGTAAGACTGAATGGCGCCCCGCAGTGGGGATACTAAGCCCGGCCCAAC
>CAYYSX010000339.1:0-6142 GCA_964474315.1 uncultured Verrucomicrobiota bacterium
GGCGTGGGCGGCATGCCGATCTGTCCGGCCGCCACATTGGCGTTCTGCTGCTGGAGCGCGGTGATGACATCCTGCGGTACCAGCGACCGCTGCCGCATCAACTCCGGATCCAGCCACACCCGCATGCTGTACTCCCCGATGCCGAAGACCACCACGTCCCCGACGCCCGGCAATCGCGCCAGCGGATCCCGCAACTGGAGCGTGCCGAAGTTGGCCAGGAACAGCGCGTCGTAGCGGTTGTCCGGCGAAGTCAGCGTCAGGATCTGCAGCGGCGACGTCTCCCGCTTCTTGGTCACCACCCCCTGCTGCTGCACGGCCGCCGGGAGCTGAGCCAGGGCGGCGGCCACCCGGTTCTGCACCAGCACCTGGGCGAAATCCAGATCCGTGCCCACCTCGAACGTGACGGTCAGGGTGTAACGCCCGTCGGAGGTGGAGTTGGACTGCAAGTACAGCATGCCCTCCACGCCGTTGACCTGCTGCTCCAGCGGCAAGGCCACGGTTTCCACCAGGGTGCGGGCGCTGGCACCCGGATAGGTGGTGGTCACCTGGACCGTGGGCGGGGTGATGGGCGGAAATTCCGAGACCGGCAGCACCTGCAACGCCACCGCGCCCAGCAGCATCACGACGAACGCCATTACGTTCGCGAGCACCGGACGCTCGATGAAGAAACGGGCCAGCATGCGGTTGCCGGTTTGGAGCCTGAGTCAGGGCGTGGCCGCGCCGCCGGCCGGAGCCGGCTCCGGAGCCTCCTGCACGGTGACCGCATCGCCTGGACGCGCATTGAGGAGTCCCTGCACCACCACCCGATCCGACGCCTCCAGTCCGCTGCGGATCGCGCAGCCGTCGGGCGTCAGCGGGCCGCGCACCACCGAACGGCGGGCCACGATAGCGTCGGGTCCCACCACCAGGACGTAATCCCCGAGCGGGTCATTCCCCAGGGCCTCCGCCGGAATCACCAGCAGGGGCTTCGGATCTCCCAGCGGAATGCGCACCCGGGCGAAGAGGCCGGGAAACAGCACCCGATCCTGGTTGGGAAAAACGGCGCGGAGACTGATGGTTCCCGTGGCGCTGCTCACCTCGTTGTCAGCGAAATCGAGCACGCCGCGATGCGGATATCCCGTCTCGTTGTTGAGCCCGGCCAGGACCGGGGCGGAACCGACGCCCGCCTTGATTTCCATTCCCAGGCGCCGCATTTCGTCCCGGAGCTGCAGGGCGTCGCGTTCATTGAGGCTGAAGTTGAGGTAGATCGGAACCAACTGCTCCAGAGTCGCCAGTTGGGTTGCACCGCCGGCGCCCACCAGATTGCCGGGATCCACCGACCGGCGGCCGATGCGTCCCGAAAACGGCGCCTTCACCTCGGTGTAGCCCAGATTGATCTTCGCGAGGGCGACCTGGGCCTGGGTCTGGTCGCGGGTGCTGAGCCACTTCTCCACGTTCGCCTTCGACGTGGCATTCTGCTGAATCAGGCCGAGCTGCCGGTCGTATTCCGACTGCGCCTGAACCAGCGCCGCCTCGTTCAAGGCCAGTTGCTGACGGTACGGCTCCGGTTCGATCACGAAGAGCCGCTGTCCCTCCTCGACATACGCCCCGTCCTTGAACTCCACGGACTCCAGCGTGCCCGACACCCGCGCCACCAAATTCACGGAGCGCGAGGCGGCCACCGTCCCCGTGAGGTCGAGATGTTCCGCCACCGGGCGGGATACCGGAGGCCGCACCACGACGACCGGCGGCGGGTTGGGGGAGGGCGCCGCCACCCGCCGGCATCCGGACGCCGACCACGCCACGCACATCAGGCCCAGCACCCACACCCAGTTTCGTTTCCCGTTCTTCCTCATGGCTCCTCCTTCCCCGCGAATTCCCGGGCCAAATGGTTGGCTGGCTCCAGCAGCGAACCCCAGTTCGTCCGCTTCGCCATCGCCTCCTTCACTTCGTCCGAAACCACGTCCCGTCCTTCCCGCAGCTCCCATCCGCCCCCGAGTGCCCGGTACACGGCGATCAGGTTGAGCACCACGTTGCCCTGCGCCGTCGCGACGGCATCCTCGACGCTTAGTTGCGCCTGCTCGGCATTGAGCACGGCGGTGTAGTCCGCTTCGCCGCCTTTGTATTGGATCAGGGACAATTCGAAGGAACGTCGCGCCGCCGTCGCGGCCGCCCCCAAGTGAGTCAGCGCCTCCCGCTCCGTCCGCAGCGCCGACAGGCCGTTCTCCACCTCCTGCTGCGCCGTCAGGACCGTGTTCTGATAGTTTAGCACGGCCTGCTGGAAGGCGGCGTCCTGAACGCGCACCTGGTTGACCAAGCGTCCGTAGTTGAACACCGGCCAGACCAGGCCCGCCCCGGCCTGCGCCGCGCGGCTTTGCCAGAGAAACAAATCCGACAACGAATGGCTGGCCTCGTTGTTGGCCGTGAATCCGAAGGAGCCGGACAGCGACAACGCCGGATACATGCTGGCCCGAGCCACGCCGATCAGTGCCGACTGGGAGGCCGCGGCAAAACCGGCGGCCCGGACGTCCGGCCGCCGTCGGAGCAGGTCCTTGGGAATTCCCGCCGCAATCCCCTCCGGCGCCTCGGGAATCCGTCCCGGCATCCGCACCAGCGCCGTCGCTTCGGCCGGCGGTTCTCCCACCAGCACCGCGAGTGCGAACCGCGCCTGATCGAGCGAGTTCTGCAGGCGGGGGATTTGCGCCCGGGTCTGCAGCAGGACGGTGGAGGACTGCTGGACGTCCAGTTCGCTGGTCTCCCCCGCTTCAAACTGCGCTGTGGCCACTCGCAGACTCTCCTGTTGCGCCTCCACATTGTGTTCCGCCACGCGCAGACGCTCCTCGAGGATCCGTACGTTGACGTAGGTGGAGGCCACATCCGCGATGAGCGTCACCAGTGCATCGTCAAACGACGCCAGGGTACCCGCGAAGGTGGCGCGGTCGGATTCGATGTTCCGGCGGTACTTACCCCAGAGGTCAATCTCCCAGGTGGCGGAAAACAGCCCCTGGGCCGTGGTCAGGTTGGGGGAGATTCCGTCCGGCAGCAGGGAGGAATCCGCTGGACTCAGGCGATAGGTGTTGATGCCGCCGGAGAGTCCCTGTTGCTGCGGGAACAGGTTGCCGATCGCCTGGTTCAATTGCGCCCGGGCCTGGAGGATGCGCACGCCGGCACTCTGCAAGCCGGGATTGGCGCGGTAGGCGCGGTCAATCAATCCGTCCAACACCGGATCCTTCAGCGACTGCCACCAGTAGGTCGCCGCCGGATCAGGGATTCCGGGGAGGGACGGTGGCTGCGTCCACTGGGCACCCACCTTGGAGTCCGGAGTCTGGTAATTGGGACCGACCGTGCAGGAAGGAAGCCACCCCAGGAACGCGACGGCCGCCAGACTTCGGGCCAGCGCGCGGGCGGCATTTCCGAGGGAGCGAATTTCCCGGCGGAACCCCGTTCGCGGCCTGGGGGTGGGTGTGTTCCGCTGGACTGAGACGAACTCCATGGCGGCGAAGGCCGAATCGCGCTCCTACTTCGCCGGCGCCGTCACTGCATCCTGGAGTTCCTGACCGGGCGCCGCGAACACGATCGCGGTGATCGCGCCCTGGGCATCCACGCGAACCACCGTCAGGGCGCCCTCCTTCTGGGGAAACCGCGCCGCGAGATCGGCGTCCTCCAGCACCAGAATCCGGAACGGCTTGGATTCCATCCGCGACCGGGCAATGCGCCGTTTGAATGCGGAAAACCCACTGATGTTGACGATCATCAGCGCCTGGTTCTTTTGAAACCACTGCGGATCCTTGGGCGACTCGGCATCACCGCTTTCCCCGGGCGTGTCAAAAAGGACCGCACGAAATTCCTTCGGGTCGAAGGAGAGCGGCTGGCCATGTTGATCCACTCCGGCGGGCAGGGTCAGCGGGTCACCGACTTGAAACAATTCCGCGCTGAAAGAGGTCGCTGCCGTTCCGAAGAGGAGCAACCCGCCGATCCAAAACCCAAGTCCAAGTCGCATCACTCAGCCTGGGCCATTTTTGTGCGCATCGTCAATGCGACTGATGGTTCCCACTTCCGACTTCGTTCGGAGTACCGGCTTCAGCCGGCGGAGCCGCCCCGGGAAATGACGTACCGGAGAAAAACTAAGCCATCGAAGCCGCCGCGCTCCCCCCGGGCCAGGCATTTCGTCGGCCTCCGCTCCGCTCCGGCCTCCTCCATGCCTGGCCCGGGGGGGAGTCTCCTTTTGTTCTCCCGCACAGTCTCCTTTTGTTCCCACCCCAACAGGCGGAACTCCGAACACCCAACAGATGTCCCCACGCACTCTGCCGGAGCAGAGTTGCCGCCAAGGGTCGGGGCTGCTGTTCAGAGGAGTGAGTGCGGTTGTCACGGTTGACGCGTCGATAAGAAGGACAGGCCATCCCTCGTCATCGTTGGAGGGGACTGTTCCGATTGATTGGGCCGGGGTGTCTGGCCAAATTCACCGCAGCATGACGACCGAGGCATTCAAGGCTCATCTGGACGCCAGTCCGTTTCATCCCTTCACGGTGCATCTCAACGACGAACGGGCCATCCTCATCAAGCATCCCGACTTCGTAGCGCTGTCCCCCAAGGGTTGGGAAGCGATGATTTGGACCGAGGAACACGCCTACGAGTTCATCGACCTGGAGGCCATCACGTCGCTGAAGGTGACCCGCAAGCCGAGAGCGAAAACCACAACGTGATGCCACTTGGCCGATTTTCCGCGGTTGATGGAGGACGCGGGGCGCCTCTCCCCTGCCCTATTTTATTCTTTTGTATCCCTCCTCAAAGTGGGAGTTCCTTATCTTTCGTCGTCACCTCGACACTACGTGCCCCCGCCCCATCCATTTCCGCCCGACTCCCGGCCAGTCGGCGCGCAGGAACGTCCGTTGCAGAATCGGCGGCGCCGAATCTTCCGGGGGGTGGCGGTCGCGGCTGGCTTGTGCCTGGCACTGCTCCTGGCGGAAATCGGATTGCGGCAGTGGCGCCGACAGATGGTCAACAGCGACCAACTGGAGCCGGGGTTCATTCGCCCCGATCCCAAGCGAGGCTGGAAACTCAGCGCCGGTTGGACGGGCCGCCATCAACACCACGATTTCGACGTCCGCTATTCCGTTGGTCCGGATGGGTTCCGTATCGATCCCAACTTAGCCACGAATTCCACGGCCGCTGCGCGCCCGATCGCCGTGGTCGGGGATAGTTATACCTTTGGCTTCGGGGTGGAGGATCCGGAGACGTTCACCTCGTTGCTGAACCGGGAGGGGAGCCATCGATTCCTGAACTTTGGCGTACCGGGCTATAGCACCGACCAGGAATTGTTGCTCATCGAGGACGAAGTTCTAGCCCGGCGTCCGGACACCGTTATCCTCGTCGTCTATCTCGGAAACGACTTGCTGGACAACGCCCGCAGCCAACCCCTTCAGGTTGCCGTGCCGAAACCCCGGTTCGAACAGGTGGGATCCGAACTCGTCTTGCAGGCGCCGAGCCATCCATCCGCGCTGGAATTGGCGTCCAACGACCCCGCCGGAGCCGTGCTGGGGAGCGACTCGCGGTACGCCTGGCGTCAGAAAATAGAGCGCGCCTCCGCGGCCGCCGGCTTGATCAGCCGGCAGATTCCCGCGCCCGATCTGACGGAGGAATTCTCGGAGCGCTTCCCGCCCTTGCTGGATCTGTTCCAGGCCTTGATGGACCGTTTGGAGAATTCCTGTCGTTCGCAGGGCGTCACCCTGAAGCTGGCTTTGCTTGGGAACGCCGCACTCCTGGATCAGCCTCGCTCCGTTTCGGGCCAGTTTCAGGACTACCTTAGGCAGGAAATCCTACGGTGGGCGGAAGCACGATCGATCGCCGTGATCGACCTCTCCGCCGCCTTAGCGCGACGACCTTCCAGCGGCGAACCGTTGTTCCATCCCAACGAGGGCCATTTGACGGCCGCAGGACACCGGGCCGTAGCGGATATCCTGGCTGGGGCGAAGGGGGAGACGACGAGGTAGCGGGCGGACGAACGCAGGCGCCTCTTGAATTGGCCCTTAAAGCCGTGGGTCGAGCCCAAAGAGCTTGCCCATCCCCTTCCTCAAGTTCCAAAAGCCAAGCGCCAAGCTCTAAAGAAGAGTGGACCTCCAAAATCCGGACGTGAATCGAGGCCCTGAACTCTCCCCTGTAGAGT
>CAYYSX010000340.1:0-6101 GCA_964474315.1 uncultured Verrucomicrobiota bacterium
CCTCCCGCTTGAAGTCCACCGGGGTGGCGGCAAACAGGGGGGTGGCCGTGGCCAAGCCGAGGAGGGAGGCGAACAAAGGCTTCATGCGACGCAACGTGGACCCACTATAGCCCGCACGGGTTGGCCAAGGCAATCAAGTCAGTCCGGATCGGACCACCCGGGGCGCATCTTGAGTTGGTCCTTAACCGGGGGCAGGGCCGCGCCCAAGCTCCAAAGGCCAAATCCCAAATCCCATCTCAACCCCCAAAGTTTCCTGGTGCGCGGCGCTGCCCTGAGGGGGACGAGGCGCTCCCGATGCTTCCCCAACGACCCATTTCCCGGGCGGTTCGGCCGAAAACCAGGAGCTTGGAGTTTGGAACTTCTTTGGAGCTTGGAACTTGGCATTTGGAACTTTCCGAGCCGGCTTCCCGCCGGGCGAGAGTCATTGCTTGAACGTCTTGCCGGTCAGCTCCTGGTCGTCCCATCCCCGTCGGCTGTGGAACGTCCACCAGTCATACTCGTCCTTCTGGCGCTGTTCGGAGGCAGCGTGGTTGTCGGCGAAGATCAGGTTCAACCGGGTCACGTGGGCCGACTTGTTCCAGGTCCAATAGGGAATCTCCCAGACCAGCACGGCACGCGATGGGCTGACCACGTCGTTTTCCTTCCGGCCGCTGATGGGTTTCCGCTCCTGGTACGTGCCATCGGCCTTCAGATAGATGTGGTTCCAGATGTAGGTGACGTGGTCGTTGTCGCGCAGGAACTCATTGAGCGTGCTGACGGAAGCATCCTTTTGGCGAATACCGCTGGGGCAGGTGAACAGTCCGGCATTGGGGGCGCGGATCACTCGGGCGGTGTAGTTGGTGGGCTTGTTGGCGTTACGAAGCAGGTAGGGCTCGAGCAATTCGGGCAACCATTTTTGATCCGTGCGGAGCGCATGGTCGGCGCCCCAGGCCCGACCCCAATTCCTGACCAGCGGCAGCCGTTGATCGGCGTCGCCGGCATACATGGCCACGGCGAGGCCGAGCTGCTTCTGGTTGTTGAGGCAGTAGGTGGCGTTGGCCTTGGCTTTGGCCTTAGACAAGGCGGGCAGGAGCATTCCGGCCAGAATGGCAATGATGGCAATGACTACCAACAGCTCGATCAGGGTAAAGGCCGAGTGGTCCGAGTCCTGGGGAGGTGGTTTCATGGGAATTGGGATTTCATCGGCAGAAGACGACGATTTCCTGGCTATGGCAAGCACGCACCCGCCCGCGGATGCCTCTTTGATGGGTCCTTTCCGGGACGGCGATCGGGAGCCGGGACGAAAGCTCCAAAAGCCAAATCCCAAACTCCAAAGAAGCTCCAAGGACCCACGTCCAAGCGCGCCGTCAGTTCCCTGATTGGTGAGGCCGCTCCACGGGCAGGGATGACCGAAACACTGGGCCCCAACGCCTGCTTCGCCGCGGTCTGCACGGGAGCTTGGACCTTGGGATTTCTTTGGAACTTGGGTTTTGGAACTTGGAGCTTTCCCTCGGGTTGTCCGGCGGGCGAGCCGCCCGCGCTCCTGCCGGTAAGGACCGTGTCCAGAGGCGCCCATGCATCTTTGACGGGTCCTTACCGGGACTGATTACCTTCCTTTTCGGAATCGCACCACGGCATCCTGGCGGGCCGATTCGTAGGCACCAAAAACCAACTCCATGGTCCGGAGGTTGTCGGCTCCGGTGGTTTCAGCATTTCCCTGGCCGCGTAGGGCGGCCCGCAAGTCGCGCAGACAGGGAACCATACTGGATTGTGAGATGTCGTATTGCGGGTCGGCCCAGGCATAGCGCGGTGGGGCGTGCCGGCGGCTGTGGGTTCCTTTTCGCGTGGTGATACGCAACCAATAGTCTCCCGTAACTTCGATGCTGCCTCGAGGTCCTTCCACGAACGCCAGGGTTTGAGGGAAGAATTCGCGTTCCAACGGCGTCTTCGCATAGCCCAGTTCGAGGGTCACGGTGGTTGGTGCCAGCCCCATGCGAAGGAGCAGGGTTGCCACGTTGTCGCCCTTGACCGCTGGCAGCAGCGTTTTGTGCAACTGGCAGTATAACGACTCCGCTTCGCCAAAGCAGGCGCGGGCCGTGTCGAGAAGGTGGGTGCCCAGGTCGGTGAGGATGAATCGGTCGAGCTCCCGGAGCGCCGGCTGATTGGCCCAACAATCGTAACCGGAAATCATGGTCAGCCGGGCTCGAAACGGAGGGCCGATCAGCCCCGTCCGCAGCGTGTGAATGAGCGCCCGCAACGGCGTCTGCCAACGCCAGTTCTCATGCACGAAGAAGGGGGTCTGACTCCGCTGAAAGGCGGCCACCATCTGACGCGCGTCGGGGAGCGTGGCCGCCATCGGCTTTTGGCAAATGCAAGGAATGCGGTGCCGGGCACAGAGGAGCGACAGCGGCTTGTGTCCGCCGACTTCAGTGATGTTATCGACAAAATCGGGTTTCACCTCCCGCAGGAGGACCTCGGGGTCGTCATATACCGCCGGAATTCCGAGGTCTCGAGCCAGTTCTTCGGCCCGGGATCGGGTGCGATTGTAGAGGGCGACGCACTCAACCCCTTCCACTTCGCGCCACGCAGCCAATTGGCAGCGCGCCCAGAAACCGGCGCCAAAGACGGCAAAGCGGAGCTTCTTCACTGGGCCGGCGACGTAAGGGGTCGGTGGTCTCCGCGCCGAGAACGGGAGCTCATGGGGTCGATATCCGGCGCGCTGAGGGGTGCGAGGAGTCGGAAAGGAGGCCCAAGCGTCATGAGAGATGAGTGAAGCGGATTCAGGCCATGAGGTCCATCCGCCAATCCGACCAGGGCTGCTACCGGATTGTGATTTGTTGACGGACTGCAGCGGGATAGCATGACCCAGATGACTCCGACGCTCCGCAGCCTTTGGGCTACCTTCGCCCTTTCCTGCCTCATCGCTCTGCGCCCGGCCGCCGAAACCGCCAGCGGCGTGGTCTTCGAGGATCGCAATGACAACGGGGTGCGCGACGCCGGCGAACGCGGGCTACGCGGCGTCCGGGTCTCCAACGGCCGGGACATCGTGCTCACCGACCGGTCCGGCCGCTGGCAGTTGCCGGTGCTGGAGGGGCCGGAGACATCGTTCTTTGTGATCAAGCCCCGCGGCTACACCCCGCCGTTGTCCGCCGATCTCCTTCCCCGGTTTTCTTATCTGCACAAGCCGGCGGGTTCGCCTCCGTTGAAGTTCCCCGGAGTCGCACCCACCGGTCCCCTGCCCTCTTCCATCGACTTCCCTCTGCGCGCTCAGCGGGAACCGGACACGTTCCAGGCCATTTTCTTTGGCGACACCCAGCCGCGGGACCTGCGGGAAGTGGACTATTTTCGGCACGACATCGTGGATGACTTGATTGGCCAGACCAACGCCCAGTTCGGCGTCACCTTGGGCGACATCGTGTTCGACAACCTAAGCATCATGGAGCCTCACAATGCTGCCGTCGCCCTCATTGGCATCCCCTGGTGGAACGTAATCGGCAACCACGACGTCAACACCGATGCCCCGAACGCGGCGGACTTCGAGGACACTTACAACCGGATCTACGGCCCCAGCTATTATTCCTTCGACTACGGTCCGGTGCATTTTGTGGCGCTGAACAACATCGAATGGATTCCGCCAATCCAGCGCGGGACGAACCAGACAACGTGGAAATCCGGCATCGACCCCCAACAGCTCGAATGGCTCAGGAACGACCTCGCGCTGCTGCCGGAGAAGCAGTTGGTTCTGTTGATGATGCATGTTCCCTTGAATGACATCGCCAACAGCCGCGAGGTGTACCGGTTGATTGAAAAGCGTCCTTATTGCCTGAGCATCTCCGGCCACACCCATTGGATGGATCACCGCTTCCTGCGGACCGAACAGGGCTGGATGGGACCGAAGCCCCATCACCACATCGTCAACGTCACGGCCTGCGGCAGTTGGTGGAGCGGGCAACCGGACGAACTGGGCATTCCGCACGCGACCATGGCGTGTGGGGCTCCCAACGGTTATTCGGTGCTCACGTTCCGGAATCGCGAAGTGACGGTGGACTTCCGGGCGGCACGGCGGCCTGCAGCGTATCAGATGAACATTCATACGCCCAACTCGGTGGCCTCGGCCGCGACCGGATCCACTCCGGTGTACGTCAATCTGTTCAACGGGGCGGAGAATTCCGTGGTGGAAATGCGACTCAACAACCGCGGGCCGTGGCAGCGGCTGGAGAAGGTGCGCGAGCCCGATCCGACGTTTGTAGCCATGCGAACCCGCGAGGGAACCAATGCCGTTCCACCCTTCCGCACCCCGCCCCGCCCGATCAATTCCACCCATCTTTGGAAGGGCTTCCTTCCGCCGGACCTGCCGGCCGGCAATCACTATGTGTGCGTTCAGGCCCGGGATGTGAATGGAAAGCTCCATCCCGCCATGCGCTCGCTCGTCGTCGAGTGATCCCGGCGGCCAGCGGTTGGCGCCGACACGGATCCTCAGGGAAGGCTCCAGGGAGCAAAACCGAAACTCCCAGGAAACTCCCACTCCGAGGTTCCATGACAAGCCCTCCGACCGGGTCATCAAGGTGTAAGTAGTTGCAGCTTTTCCAGCGAGAACTGCCGGAATCCTTTATCGAAGGTGGTGAAAGCCAATCCGGCCGCCTTCGCCCAGGCCGCCAGATAGGCATCCATCCAGAGTTTCGGCGTCGGCGCACGCCCAGTCAGATGGAAACGCCAATGAGCCTCAATTCCGGCAGGTTCGAGCGGCAGGAAAGCGGTACGCTCGTCTGGAAGCAGCTTCTCCCAGACTTCCCATGCTTGTTCAGGCGACAAGACATTCTCGGTCATGATGGCCTCATTGGTCAGCAATCGCAGCACAGTCTGCTGAATCGGCCGGCACCAACAGGCTTTGCCGGCCTCTAACGCTTCCCACCAACGCATTGCCGCCTCATGATGTTCATGGTTTTCCAGGAGCAGGGAAAACCAGACATTGGCGTCAACCAAGGCGGGCATGCGTGTTTAGTTCTTGTTGGTCCAGGGAGGCGAGGGCCTGGGTCATTGCCGAAGCGCGAAGAGGGCGGGTCGCCCCCCGGGTCGGGAGCAAGGGACCGACCAGACGATACCCCTTGGGAAACGCCTGCCACAGCGACTCCGCATCCGGATAACCAGCCAAATCCTCCGCGCGAACCACCGGGACTTCGTCTCCCAAACCCACGGAACGCCCGGGATGCTTCGTCACCCCAGTCTCACGTCGCGCCTGCCGGGGCTCCTCCCCGGCCAACCACCCCAGGAACAATTCGATCGTTACCTCCCGAATGCGCCGCCCTTGCTCGGCGGCTCTTGCTTTAATCCTGCGATAGAGGTCATCCGGAATGTCGATGGTGGCTTTCATCTGAGCCAGTTTCCCTGTTTCCTGTATGACGTCAAGGAGGCCGGGGCGAATCGACCGCGGTTTGCGGACCAATCGGCGGCGGATTCCAAACCACCGAAGGACAGCACCTCTCCCCTTCCTACGGACGTCCGCCGCCCGGCGCATAGCGGCCGAGCCATCCGAAGAATTCCTCGAACCAAAGTCGGGAATCCTGCGGCTTGAGAATCCAATGGTTCTGGTCGGGATAATATAACAGCCGGGACGGCACACCTCGCACCTGAAGCGTATTATAGTATTGGAATCCCTGAGTGACGGGCACCCGAAAATCCAGCTCCCCGTGGATCACCAAGGTAGGGGTCTTGAAATGTTCCGCGAACGTGTCGGGGGATTGGCGCGCCACCAGGGCCGGGTCCTCCCAGGGAAAGGCCCCCAGAGCCACGTTGAGCGTCGCGGGAAAGTCCGAGGCCATCATGGCCGGCCAGTCGTACACCAGGGCATGACAGACGTGCGCCCGATAGCGGTCCGTGTGCCCGTTGAGCCAGGCCATCATGAACCCGCCAAAACTTCCCCCCGCCGCGGTCAGCCGTTCGGCGTCGAACGAGCGTACCGGGGATGGGTATCAGCGGCGGGATGGTCGATCGTCAGATTGGTCACCGTTCCGTCCACCAAGGACCAAGTAAAGAGGTCGGCATTGGCCTTCAACCCCGGCGTGGGCGAACTGTCGGCGACGAACGCCAATTCCTGCTCATCCGGAGCCAGGTCGTAGAAATCG
>CAYYSX010000341.1:0-6092 GCA_964474315.1 uncultured Verrucomicrobiota bacterium
AGATGCTCAGACGCTCTGGGACAGCCGGAGAGAGCTACCGAAATCTGGCCCGGCCCGAACAGGGCTATTTTCCACAATTTACTTAACCCTGTGGGACAGCCCTGCGTCCAAACCGATCTGAGAATTGGCGGATGTAATTCTTAAAGTCATTTTCGGCTGCCACCGCGGAACTCCCTGAGTTTCCGCAAGGTTCCCTCTTGTAAACTACCCCCTATGGGACGGCTGTGTATCGAGAACTCCCGTCGCATGACAAACAACTTCCCTTCCATTCGTTTTTGTACCATTGTTCATTGGTTCAACACGAACGTAACTGAAACCAAATCAGGTGTTTGTGAACTGAACGGAAATCGGTAGCTCCCATCTCCGATATCAATCAAAGTCATCGCCTTCTCCATTTCGCTTGAGCTGGGTAGATAATATCCCGGCTTTTCTCTCCTCCTTTTGAAGGAGAGATCTCTCCTCCCAATGCCCACTTTTCAGTGCTGACCTTTGGGTCAATAGTCGGCTGTAGCAACGGTCCTCAATACGAGGCCATGCCACGACACTTCAAACATCAAACCACCGAAAAAAAGACCAATGAGCCCATACCATAAACTCTACAGTGCGGAAGACAGCGTCGTTGTCTTCATCGACCATCAACCCCAAATGACCTTTGGCGTCGCCAGCATCGATCGAGCGATGTTGATCAACAACGTCACCCTTCTCGCGAAGGTTGCCAAGGAATTCAACGTCCCGGCGATTTTGACCGCGGTGGAGACGGAGTCCTTCAGCGGTTACGTCTGGCCCCAGCTGCTCGACGTCTTCCCCGGACAGGAAGTGCTAGAGCGCACCTCCATGAATTCCTGGGATTCGATGGATTTTCGCAAAGCCATCGAAGCGACGGGGCGCAAGAATGTCATCATCTGCGGTCTTTGGACGGAAGTCTGCGTGACCTGGCCAACGATCGAAATGCTTGGTGCCGGTTACAATATTTACGTCGTCGAGGATTGTTGTGGTGCAACCTCTCCGGCGGCGCACGAGGCCTCGCTCTCCCGCATGGTTCAGGCTGGTGCGGTCCGCGTGACCACGATTCCTGCCCTGCTCGAATGGCAGCGCGATTGGGCGAGGCGCGAACATTACGACAATCTGATGGCCTTGGTGAGAGGCCAGGGCGGCGCTTACGGAGTCGGCGTGGAATACGCCTACACCATGGTGCATCACGCACCCCAGTCGGCGCAGAAACCGCAGGTCGTCCCGGCGAAAGACGGAAACAAACAGCCTCACTAAATCCCGAAGCGTTCGATGCCGACCGCGAGGCAGATCGCGGTCGGCTCGAAACCAAGCGTAATTCGCATGGCTATCCACGTTGCAGTGACCCGCCGGGTTCGTCCCGGTCGTGAGGCGGAATTCCAGGACGCCCTCCGGGAGTTTTTTCAGACCTCCTTCGGACATGAAAGTGTTCTGGGAGCGAGCATGCTCGTGCCTCCTCCTGGCGTCGAATCTCAAGAGTTCGGCATTCTACGCACGTTCGCCGACGAGGCGCAGCGGGACGCCTTCTATTCATCCCCAATGTATCTCGAATGGGAGCGACGGGCGAAGGAGTTCACCGAGGGTGATCCTGAAATGCGCGAGTTGACCGGCTTGGAGGCTTGGTTCCGAAACTCTGACGGACCGCCTCCTCCTCTATGGAAAATGGCCGTGCTCACATGGGTGGCAGTCTGGCCAGTCAGCATGATTGTCCCAGCTGCGGTGTTGCCATTCGTCAGCCCCTTTCTTCACCCAATTCTGGCCGCTGGCGCGATCGCGGCGGGCATCGTCATCGTCCTTACTTGGGTGGCTATGCCGCTGCTTGTGAAAATTACCCACCCGTGGCTCCGAACCCGCAACCCGAACCCGAAATCCAAATTCCATGAAAGCTGATCTCATCCTCGAAAATGGCCGCATCACCACGCTCGACTCGACACATCCCGAAGCGAAAAATCTCGTCATCGCCGATGGCAAGATCGGCGGCGTCGATACTGCCGATACGGTCGAGCGCGGACCCGAAACCAAGGTTATCGACCTCGGCGGGCGACGCGTGATCCCCGGTCTCTACGACTCTCACCTCCACGTCATTCGCGGGGGCCTGAACTACAACATGGAGTTGCGCTGGGAGGGCGTTCCCTCAGTTTGCATCGCGCTCGAGATGCTCCGCCACCAGGCGGAGAACACCCCAGCCCCGCAATGGGTGCGAGTCGTCGGTGGATGGAGCGAGTTTCAATTCGCCGAGCGTCGCATGCCGACGTTGGATGAAATCAACGCCGCAGCTCCCAACACGCCGGTCTTCGTGCTGCACCTTTATTGTCGCGCGCTGCTCAACAAAGCCGCGCTCAAAGCCTGCGGCTACACGAAGGACACGCCTAATCCTCCGGGGGGCGAGATCGTCCGCGATAAAGCCGGAAATCCCACGGGCATGCTCGTGGCCCGGCCGAATGCGATGATCCTTTACGCCACCCTGGCCAAAGGACCGAAGCTCCCACCCGAATATCAATACAACTCGACCCGGCATTTCATGCGGGAACTCAACCGCCTCGGACTCACCGGAGTTTGCGACGCGGGCGGCGGGTTTCAGAATTATCCCGAGGACTACGAGATCATTCAGCAGCTTCATCAGCGTGACGAGATGACGCTGCGCATAGCCTACAATCTCTTCACTCAAAAACCCGGTGGCGAGTTGGAGGACTTTGTGCGCTGGAACAAGATCGTCAAACCCGGCCAGGGCGACGACCTGTTCCGCTGCAATGGCGCCGGCGAAATGCTGGTCTTCTCCGCGGCCGACTTCGAGGATTTCCTGGAGCCGCGTCCCGACCTCGAGGAGAAGCTCGAAAGCGAACTCGAGCGCGTGGTGGGATTTCTCGCCGAGAATCGCTGGCCCTTCCGCCTTCACGCCACCTACGACGAGTCGATCTCCCGCTTCCTCGATGTCTTCGAGCGCGTCAATAAGCACGCGCCGCTTGCGGGTCTTCATTGGTTCTTCGACCACTGCGAAACGATATCCGATCGGAATATCGAGCGAGTCAAAGCCCTCGACGGCGGCATCGCCGTCCAGCACCGCATGGCCTTCCAGGGCGAATACTACGTGGATCGTTATGGGGCGAAGGCGGCCGAGCGCACGCCGCCTGTCCGGCGCATGCTGGAGATGGGCGTGCCCGTCGGAGCAGGAACGGACGCCACTCGGGTCGCGAGTTACAATCCGTTCGTCTCACTCTACTGGCTCTCCACCGGCAAGACCGTTGGCGGGTTGTCCCTCTACCCCGACAAGGCGCTTCTCTCCCGCGAGGAAGCCCTGCGTCTCTACACGCGCGGCAGCGCGTGGATGTCCCGCGAGCAGGAAACTCGCGGCACGCTCTCGGTTGGCAAATTTGCCGACGTCGCTGTTCTCAACGCGGACTATTTTTCGATCCAGGATGAGGAACTCAAAAGCCTCGAATCCGTGCTCACGATCCTTGGCGGAAAGCCGGTTTATGCCGCCGAGGAGTTCGCGCCGCTCGACCCCGGCGTCCCGCCAGCGATGCCCGAGTGGTCTCCCGTTCGGAGCTATCCTGGATATTGGAAGGCCAACTCTGCATCGCAATTTCAAGCCCACGCTCCGGGTTGCGGCTGCGCCCAGCACATCACAAAGCCAGCGCGGAAGAACCCGTTCAACCTGCCGCAGTGGATGCTCGGCCCGCGCGGCCTGCTCGACGGCGGCTGCGAGTGTTTCGCGTTCTAAATGATCGGACCCATGGACGTGCTCAAATTCCAAAGCATGTGCCCGACCACGCTTCTCAATCCATAAAGATCACCTGTGTGGAGAACGACGCGGACGGAATCAGTCGCTTCCGCACCTTGGACGTCCCGCTGACACCCAGCGGCGACATTGGATCGCTTTCGAAAAGGCAGGGCGTCGTTGGCGCAATCTCGGCCAAGGTGAAGTCCGGCATCGAAACGGCAAACTCAACCATTGAGCAACGTTCCGATGCTTCCTTCAACACGGATCAATAGGCTCGGCCTCGCGGCTCTTGCGACCATGTGGAATCTCTCATTTTCGCTTTCCGCGCCGCTGCAGGAGGAGGCGGTGACGCCGCCCAGGCCTCCGCTGATCATCGGCCCGCTGCGGCAACTGGAAGACTATTCCTATCTCGAAGACCCGGCGGCACGTTCCGGTTATTGGTGGGAGCCACTCAAATACCTTCCGCTCTGGCCGGCGCCGAACACTCCCTTCGTGAGTCTCGGTGGAGAAGTGCGCGTGCGCTACGAATGGATCGAGAATACCGACTTCGGCTCTGGTCCGCAGGATACCGGCGGCTACCTGCTCACCCGATACATCCCGTTTCTGAGCCTCACTGTGCCAGATCTCCCCAGCGGATCGAAGCTCCGGATTTTCGGCCAATTCCTCGGGGCCTTCAATTACGGCGACGCTCGCGGTCCGGGTCCCATCGATCAGGACATTTTCGACGTCATCCAAGCCTTCGGGGAACAGACCCTTCCCATCGGCGAGGGGAACCTCACGCTTCAAGGCGGTCGCCAAAGCATCTCTTTTGGCACGGAGCGTCTCCTCGGCACACGCTACGGGCCGAATATTCCGCTCAGTTTCGACGGGGGGCTCGTCCGTTGGACCGATGAGCGTTGGGCGGCGCACGCATTCTACCTCCGCCCCGTGCCGATTGATCCCGATCCGCTCAACAACGTCAGCACCGTCGATCAGCAGATCTGGGGCCTCTACACGACGCGCCGGCTCGGCGACGTCCTGCCGGGACTGCCGAATGCCGCACTGGACCTCTACTACATCGGATTCTTCGACGCCGCTGCGACCTACAACTCCGGGACGGGACGCGAACTCCGTCACACGGTAGGCAGCCGATTCTTCGGTGAGCAGCCGGTTCCTTTCGGCACGTTAGACTGGAACTACGAGGGCATCCTTCAATTTGGCACCTTCGATAGCGAACGCGGCCATGGTGACATCCTCGCCTGGAGCGCGGGTACCGAGGCGGGCTACACGCTGGACGCGCCATTTACCCCGCGGTTCTCATTCCGCGCCAATTTTATCAGCGGCGACAACAACCCCGACGATGCAAATCTCCAGACATTCAATCCGCTGTATCCCAAAGGGAAATACTTCGGCGAACTCACGCCAGTCGGTCCCTACAACCTCATCAATGTTCAGGGAGGCCTCAGCTTGCGGGTGACCGATCAAACCACGCTCTATCTTCAGGGCGGACCCTACTGGCGCTATAGCACCGGCGACGCGGTTTACGGCGTGGGCGGAAATATCGTGCGCGGTGCCGCCGAGCGCGGCGGGGCTACCTCCATC
Organism: uncultured Verrucomicrobiota bacterium; assembly: GCA_964474315.1. GTDB lineage: Bacteria > Verrucomicrobiota > Verrucomicrobiia > Limisphaerales > UBA9464 > UBA9464. Next base: position 5,312 of record CAYYSX010000341.1, read on the forward strand.
GGGAACCAATTGGAAGTCGTCGCGGAGTGGAGTCCGGTTCGCGAACTGGCGTTCCTCGTCAGCTATTCGCAGTTCACACCCGGCGCCTTCATCCGGGAGAGCGGCCCGGCCGAGACCATCCACTTCGTTGCCGTCGAAGCTATTATTCAATTCTAGTCGAAAATCCAAACCGGTCAAAACCAACGCCATGAAACCACTACTGATCGCCATCTCCGCAATTGCGGTTCTTAGCGCGGGCGGATGCGTAACGACTACGTCGGTCAAAAAGACAGACGTCCATTCGGCGTTCGATGAGGCGGACACCGCTTATTCCCGACTGCCATCGGAACTGGATCCTGATGGCCGCGCTCTTGCCAGTCGCCGTCTCGTCGTCATCGGCCACAGCATGGGAGACGTGATTTCGCACACCCTGGCCAGTTCGAGTGAGGACAAGGTCTGGTCGAGCGCATTCCGCGTGCCGGCCGATCAACTCAAGGGCGACCCGGCCGCGATTGCGAATCTCCAGCACATTCTCATTTTCAAACGTGAACCGCGGATCGGCCGCATCATCTTCGTGGCTGCGCCGCATCGTGGCAGCCCGATGGCCGATTCCCTCATCGTCCGCAGCGGACACAACGTCATCAACAACCCCGAGGCCATCGCCGAGGTCATCCGCATCCTGCACGAGGATCAAACCACCGCCCGCCAATGAACCTACCGAGCCCACTCATCGATGTTCTTTCCGCAGAATCCTTCGCCATGGAACACCTGCCGGGCGCAGTCAATTTCTGCGTGTACGAAA
>CAYYSX010000342.1:0-6054 GCA_964474315.1 uncultured Verrucomicrobiota bacterium
ACGCTGGAAGGGGTGACCCTGGCCAGCGATCTCAGCGTGGTGACTGGCGGGTTGAGCGTCACGGGCGGGCTGAGCTTCAGCGGCGGAGCGAAGTTGATTTTGGCCGGCGGCGAACTGCGGTTGACTGGGGATCCACAACTGATCGGGGGTGAGGGAGAAATTCGGCTGGAAAGCCGAACGATGACCATCGCCTGGGGCGGCACCTCGACGGTTACCGTGGGGCCGCAGGTGACGGTGCGCGGGCCGGGGACGATCAACCACAGCAGCGCAGCCACCTTGATCAATGAAGGCACGCTCAGTGTGGAGGGCCTGAATCGGGTTCTGATCCTGGCCAACGGCCTGACGTTCACCAACCAGGGCACACTGAGTGCCACCGGTGGCGCTCACCTGGAGCTCCGGGCGACCCAATGGGTCAACCAAGGTCTCATTACCGTGGATGCCGACTCCACCCTGAGTCTGGGAGGCACTTGGTCTTGGGCCGATGCGGGAACGATTATCGCCCCTGAAGGCACGGTGAATCTCACCGGCACGCTGACGGGCGGGTTGGCCCTGGACGCACAAACCGGGACTTGGCGTTTGAGCAGCGGAGGACGAGTGCTGGGTGGAACGCTGAGCGCCACGGGCGGGGCGCAAATGGTGGCCTCCGGAGGCACGCTGGAAGGGGTGACCCTGGCCAGCGATCTCAGCGTGGTGACTGGCGGGTTGAACGTCACGGACGGGCTGAGCTTCAACGGCGGAGCGAAGTTGATTTTGGCCGGCGGCGAACTGCGGTTGACTGAGGATCCACAACTGATCGGAGGTGAAGGAGAAATTCGGCTGGAAGGCCGAGCGATGACACTCGCCTGGGGAGGCACTTCGACGGTCACCGTGGGGCCGCAGATGACCGTGCTCGGACCAGGCACGATCAACCAGAGCAGCGCGGCGACCTTGATCAATGAAGGTACGCTCAGTGTGGACGGGCTGAACCGGGTCCTAACCCTGGCCAACGGCCTGAGCTTCACCAACCACGGTGCGTTGCGTGCCACTGGGGGGGGGCGCCTCAACATCCAGCCCACGGGTTCCTTCAGCGATGGGCCGATGATGGTGTTGACCGGGAGCACGCTTGATTTCAATGGAAGCCTCCAGTTCGACGATCCTGCCGCCCTGACCCTGGAGCCGGGTGCCACGCTGCACGTGGGCGGACACTTGCTGGGAGACATCGGCAATGTGACCACCCACACCCCGGCGGGCACTCTGGTTTTCGATGGCGCCGGTACGACCGCCGCGCCCCAACGCCTGGAAGTAAAAAGCACGGACCAGGGACCGATCTCCGCCGGGTTCGCCAATAACTTTGCCGTCGGATCATTGGTCCTGGGTAACAACACCCATGTGCAGCTCGTGGATGAGGCGGACAACGCGCCCGGAGCCGGAGCCGAGGCACTCTATCTGAGTTCCCTCCTGTTACCCGCCAGCAGCACGTTGGATCTCAATGGTCTGCCGGCTTACGTCCGCACGGCCCAGCTCGCCGGAACGTTGGAGGGGGAAACGTTCGCGCAGATTCCCGATAGCGGTGCATTGGAGTTTGATAATCCCATTCCGGGGAGTCTCTCGGTGGCGGGTGAACTGGATGAATGGACCTTTTTCGGTCGCGCGGGTCAGTCGATCACGGTCCTGGTGGAGACCGGCGGTGCTGCGGTGCTCGCTCCGGCGTTGGGATTCGCCCACGTCCGCTTGCTGGATCCTCAAGAGAAGGTCCTGGCGGAGAATACCAACACCGTCAGCGGCCAACCCGTCGCCCTCACCGATGTCGCCCTGCCCACCGACGGGGTGTATCGGATCCACCTGCGCGCGCCCGCCGCTCAGTCCGGCCGCACGGGCAACTATTTGGTGTCCCTCTGGGATGTGGTCCCGGATGTCAGCCCGCTGGTGCTCAATCAACAGCACCTGGGTCACATCGAACATCGCTTTAGCGTGGACCGGTGGATCTTCGCAGCGGCGGCCAACCAGCAGATTCGCTTCGACCTCGTGAATCTATCCTCGCCCGGAGTGGCGTTCACCCTGCGCGGTCCCGGGGACTGGATTGGATTCGAAAACCTCTCGACCGGATCCGACCTGATCACCCTTCCCGCCACGGGTGACTACACTTTGTCCGCGAACGGTACGGGGCAGGGGCACAATCTTGCTTACAGCTTTCGCCTGGTGGAGAGCGCCCAAGCTCCGCTCCCGCTGGACACCCTGGTGACGGTGGACCTGATCGGACGAGGCCAGGCCCAATTGTTCCGGATCGACGTGACCGACGGCGGTCCGTTGCGTCTGTTTCTCCAGAATGCCGGGGCGGGCAACCGCCTGGAGCTTTACGCCAGCCGGGGGACTCCGCCCACGCGGCAGAACTCGGAATTCCAGTCGGCCTCCGGGCCGGGAGCCAGTCGGAATCTGCTGATTCCCTCCGCCTCTCCCGGCGCTTGGTATGTGTTGGTCTATGGAGACGCGGTGGCTGTTCCGGGAACCTTCACCCTCCAGGCCGCGCAAACCGGCCTCGTCCTTTCGAGTGTCACGCCGGCGAGTCATGCCAACAACGTCGCGGCGACGCTGGCGCTGGGGGGAGCGGGCTTTGCGCCGGGCACGGAGATCGAATTGCTTTCTGCTCAAGGCACCGTTCATCCGCTGGCCGGCGTCACCGTGGATTCGTTCACCCGGATCACCGCCCTGGTGCCGGCCGGCACCGCCCCGCCTGGCGTCTATTCCCTGCGCGCGCGCCAACCCGGGGGAGCCTCATCCACGCTCGACGCCGCCTTTACCCTGTTGGAACCCGGCTTCGCGCAATTGGAAACCAGGCTCATCATGCCCGGCAGCCTGGGCCGGCACGCGGTGGCCACGATCTACGTTGAATACGCCAATGTCGGAAACGCCGCCATGCCCGCACCCCTGCTGGTCCTCAAGAGCAGTGATCCGGACGACAGCGATCGTCCGATTCTCACCTTGGACGCATCGCGCATCATACAGAATTTCTGGTCGGGTACGGAGAGCCTGCCGGCCGGCACGGCGCACGAAGTGGTCATCCTGGCCAGCGGAGAACAACCGGGGCTGCTTAATCCCGGAGAGCGCTTCCAGGTACCGGTTTATTATATTGGTCTGCGCCAACCGTGGAACTTCTCAGATAACGCGGTGGAAATGGCCATCCGTTATTGGACGGCGGATGATCCCACCCCCATCGACTGGGCCGCGCGGAAGGAAGCCTTGCGTCCGCCGACCCTCGACACCGCGACCTGGGACGTGGTTTATGCCAATCTGACCGCGGATCTGACGACCACCGCGGATTACGTGCGGATGCTCAGTGACAACGCGCAATACCTCGGCCGCCTGGGATTGCGGGTGGTGAACGTGGAAGACCTTTGGAAGTTCGAACTGCAGCAGGCGTACGGGTACTCCGCCCTCCCGGTGCTGGAGGAAACGACTGATTCCGTGGTCACGACGCCGGGGGTGGAACTAGCTCTGACCCGCCGCTTTGCGGCCAGCCTTCGTTCCCGCCAGGCCAGCGGGCCCTTTGGCCAGGGCTGGTTCACTCCCTGGCAGACCCGGTTGGTAGAACAGCCCGGCGGCGCGGCGGTCACGCTCATCGCGGAAGGCGGTTCGGCCCGTCTCTACTCCCGCGATACGCGGGATAACAGTTATTTCTCCGATGCCGGGGACGCCAGCCGGCTCGTGGCAACGGGCGGTGGCTTCGAGCTGCACGATCCCAAAGGAGTCGTGACCCGCTTCCGCCCGGACGGGAACATCGACTTCATCCAGGATTCCAACGGTAATCGCGTGACCGCGACTTACCACAGCGCGGGAAACCTTAGCGCGTTGACCCATTCTTCCGGCGGCTCCCTCTCCCTGACCTATAATGGATCTGGTTATGTATCCAGTGTCACCAACTCCGCCGGACGTTCGCTCACTTATACCTACGACGGGGCTTATCTTACCTCCACCACGACGGACGACGGCAAAGTTACCACCTACACTTACGAAACCGCGGGGGCTCCTTCCCGACGTCACGCGTTGGCGTCCATGACCCGGGGCGGCACGACCCGTTCCTTCACTTGGGACGAACGGGGGCGCCTGGAATCCACTTCCTTAGGCGGCGGTGAGCAGCGATGGGACTTTGGCTACGACGAGGCGGGCGGCGTGAACATCAGTGACAGCGGCGGCACCACGTGGCTGTTCTTCGAGCATCGCGGCCTGCTGGCCAAGACCGTGGATCCTCTGGGCCACATCACCACGGGTGAATTCGACACGAACCTGCGTCTGCGCCGCCTGGAACTGCCCACCGGCGATAATCTGAGCTTTTCCTGGTGTGACTGCGGCACCCCGGTCTCCATCACCGACGAACTCGGCCACACCACCCGCTTCCAATACGACCATCCGTTGAGACGAATGACCCATTTCCTCGACGCGAACGGCCAGCTCACCCGCTACCAATACGATGCCCAGGGGAACCTGCTGGAGACCATCTATGCGGACGGTTCAGTCGAACGGCTGGGCCATCATACCGCGGAAGGATTGCCCCAGACCCAGACCAACCGCCGCGCCCAGGTCACCCAACTTTCCTATACCCCGGCCGGACAGGTGGATCGCCGGACCTTCGCTGACGGAAGCTACGATGATTTTGACTACGACCACCGCGGCAACCTGGTGAAGGTGACCGAACACTCGGCCACGGGTGCGGACGAAATCACCACTTATACCTACAGCATTGCCAGCGATGGAGACCGCCTGAACCGAGTGGTTTATCCCACCGGCGGCTGGGTGGATTATTTCTATGATGACCACGGCCGTCGTTCGCGGACGAGGGACAGCGCGGGGGGCGACACGCGCTACGAATACGATGCGGCTGCCCGCCTGGCGAAGGTCCGCGATGCGGGCAATGCCGTGCTGGCGGAATACCTGTACGACGCGGCCGGCCGGCTTTTGCGCATCAACAAGGGTAATGGCACTTACACCACTTATGAATATGACGCGGCCGGCCAAATCCTCCGACTGACCAACCACGCCCCCGATGGTGCTCCCCGTTCGCGCTTCCTCTACACCTATGATTCACGGGGCCGTCGCACCAGTATGGACACGCTCGATGGCCAATGGACCTACGCGTATGATGCCACCGGCCAGCTCATCCGCGCCGGGTTGGATTCCACCCGCCCGGAAATTCCCGACCAGGATTTGCGTTATCAGTACGACGCCCTGGGCAACCGCATCGCGACGATCATCAACGAGGTTACCACCGAGTACCGCGTCAACGCGCTCAACCAATACACCAGCATCGGTGGGGTGGCTCATCAGTATGATGCCGACGGCAATCTTCTGACCGATGGGGTTCGGACGTATGCTTACGATGCCGAGAACCATCTGGTGCAGATCACCGGTCCGGAAGGCGTGACGCAGCATGAATACGATGCCTTGGGCAATCGTACCGCCACGGTTACCAATGGAGATCGCACGGAGTATCTGTTGGATCCGACCGGGATGGTCCACGTTCAGGCGGAGCTAAAAGCCGCCAGCACGACCCACTTCATGCAAGGTTTTGGCCTGGTGGCCCAGCGCCGCCTAGGCAGCGTCGTCTATTTTGATTTCGACGCCCTGGGGTCCACCACGGGACTCAGCAGCCAGAATGGGGTCCTGGCGGGCAAAGCGGCCTATTTGCCCTTTGGTGGCGAACTGCCTTCCTCCACGCTCCATGCTTCGATCACCGCGCGCATGGCCGGGCAATTCGGAGTCATGACCCCGCCGCAGGGGCCCATCCTTATGCGACACCGCTATTATGACCCCACCGCGGGCCGTTTCGGCAGTGAGGATCCGCTCGCCCTGCTGGCCGGACTCAATCGTTATCGATATGCTGACAACCGCCCGGTGAGCTTGATTGATCCGCTGGGACTCGACGGAGGGAAGCCCAGCCTGCCCCCCGGCGCCGCAGGAGGGATTGGCGCGGGCATTGGGGTCGCCGGGAACCTCATCCGGGGGGAGCCCGCTGATGTCAGTGGAAACGTGATCAGCGGCTTCTCTGGCATTCCCGGCCTGCCCACTTCCGGAGCCGCCATT